>JBNGDJ010000049.1:0-2383 GCA_049974825.1 Halothiobacillaceae bacterium
CAATCCCGTTCTGTTTCCGGGCATGTGAAAGTCTACCCTCGGGAGGCCGCATTCCACAAGGGGTTCCAGAGGCCGGTTGCCGCAATCGACGCGTTTTTTGGTCCTTCGGCACCGATGCCCTGTTCAAAACCTGTGTGTAAGCCGAAAAACATCATGAAAATCAGGTGGATGTAATGAAGGACCATGGAATGCACCTCGGGTTTTTTCTTCGGTATGCTCTCTAGGTAATTGATATTTAAATATTTTTTAGGGTTTAATAGGCGCCTATCGATGTATCTAAAAAACAACTGTTGTTTTTTGGTGTTGCTTTTATGCATCGATCGCATCAAGTGATTGCACCTTGTTTGATTGGGACCGGTCGAAACCTTTGTTGCTCGCTGCGCGGGACTGTCCTGTTTGGTGCAGGTTGCGTGCCCCAAAACACTGAGTTTACTTGGGACACTCTGCATATGGCCAGGAAGGCGGTTTTGCAGGGTGTCCCGTTATTCAAAGGAATATTGAGATTCCCGTTACAGTGCTCAGCGAGACCTGAACGCGGGAAGCGCTTGTTGACATGTTGAGCCGGCGCTTGCCTACCGGGCCGTGGTGGCTGTCCAGTGTTAAAGGCTTTGGAAGGATTGGCGCCGTGTGTTGCCAATTCAACGGCCGCTGTCTTGCCTTGGGCCATCAATCCGCCATGCCTGCTGCAAACGCGTGACCGTGTGGGACCACTTGGGGGTGGTCGGCTTGCAGACGGTGTTCTGGTTGCCGAACAGTCCCACCTCCGCGAAGGCCTCTTGGCGGGGGACGTTATGTATCCAGCGCACCGGCACCAAGTATTCTGCATCGTCCTCGTCTCCGTCCAGATGCCGGTACAGGTGCGGGTAGTCCTCGCTCGACGCAAGTTGCAGCAGGGTGCGGGGGCCGGCGTCGGTACCGAACTGGTACTGATCGGCTCGGCAGCGTTCGCCGATGACCTCGCCCACCCCGACGTAACCGGTCTTGGGGATATTGACCCAGACGCGATCCCCCGCCGAGAGCATCGAAAGCGTCTTGGAATACCAGGTCGCCCCTCCGCCTGAGATGAATCCCAGTTGCCGGGCCAATTCCCACGGTCGGTCATCACCGAACGAGACGTAGAATTCGCCGTTCCACGGCTCTTTCTTTGTCTTGCGGGTGGCAGGAACGGTTGGCTCGTCGGGGTCGATCATCCAGGCACGGCTCAGGTAGCGGTTGCCTGCATCCTCGAAGGCCGCAAAGAACATCGCGTTGATGGAAAGCTGAGCGTGTTCGTTGAGGTAGTTGATGATCCGCTCGCTGCTCGCATCGAGCTGGGTGGCGACCACCACGAGCTGGTGGCTTTCGTTGAGTGCCACGTCATCGAGGGAGACACCGAACTTCGCTTCGAACGCCTCTCCCAGGGAGGGGTGGGGCAGGCCGTAGCGCTCTGCGAACTCCTGGTAAATCTCGATCACCTGGAAGTCCGCCAGGGTGACCACCCAGGAGGCATAGTCGATCGCCTGAGCCACGACATCTCGCGGCGTCTTGTTCCGCTTGAGTTCGATGATGATCAACGTGCCATTAGCGTCGATGGCCAGCAGGTCGACCAGCTTGTCAAAAGCGGTACGCACCTGGCGCCCGATCAGGAGCCAGTCCCGATTGAGGATCGAGACGTCCTGCATGATCTGCTCTTCAAGCAATCCCTCGTCCGCCAAGCTGGCGGGGCGCAACTTGCGGGGCGGCTCGCCCGCGCTTGCTGCCAGCTTCCAGATGCCCTGTTCAATGGCCATGGTGGCTCCTTGTGTATCGGGTGCAACTATTGTGCTTCCTGGTCTGGTGACTTACCATTGAACCCAACACGACCCCGGCCTCTTGGTTGTCCGCAACCTACGCCGGGGTTCTTGCGTTCGGGCTACCACCATTCCCGCCAATCCTCGGTCACCCCCATCCCTTTCAGGGTCAGCTTTTTCGATGAATGCTGCACCGGGAAGTTCTCCAGGTGTGCGGCCAGTCGATTGTGCCACTGCGTGTTCGGGCAGATCGACGTTACTAGCGCGCGTGTGATGGCCATCAGCAGGAACGGCTTGAATCGGGCGTCGCCGTCACCAATGAACGAATCGCACCACCGCACCTCGCCCCGCTGCGGCAATTTCGGCTTGGAGGTGATGTTCCGGTTCCACAAGCGACTGTGGTGCGCCACGAGGTTCCGCAGGTAACTCAAGCTGAACAGCCAGCTCTTGAACGCCTTCCAGTCATTCACGCCGTAACGGTTGGCAATGGCGACCTGGTCTTTGACATGCAGCATGCTGAACAACCGGGAGATGGCCCCGAAGTCCAGCACCTCCACCGCGACCCAGATCGGCAGTTCGTTGCCGTGGTTGTCGTGGTAATGCCGGACGAAATC
>JBNGDJ010000049.1:2483-15685 GCA_049974825.1 Halothiobacillaceae bacterium
GGCGGAACGGATACCAGTATGCGCTCAGGCGGTAGTAACCCACGCGCTTCAGGTAGTCCAGGGCGGCGGCCTCGTCGGTCACCACCATGCCTCGGGACTTGAGCAGATCCAGTTGCTCGGAAAAGGACTTCCATGGCCTGTTGTACGGCATCAGTTAACCGCTTCCTCGACGACGGCCTCCGCCAACTGGCGACGTGTATCGCTCGCTTCGTTCAGCCGTTCTCTGAGCCGATCACAGAGGGAGACGAGTTCATCGACTTTTTCGACAATACGATGTTGCTCACGCGCAGGCGGAAGAGGGATTAGAAGCTCTTGTATGTGCTTCCTCGACACGTTCTTCATCGAACTGCTAGTTCCCCCAGCAACTCGGGAATAATAATCCCGGGCGGTCTTGCAGTTGTTGAAGAGATTCACAAATGAAGCACTCATTTGTCGAGAGAAAACGAATCTGACGATCTTGTCACTCATCATCAGGTGTCGTGGTGCGCTATCAGGAACCACGACGGAACGAGCGACAAGATCTGCTGTATTGGCCCTGGATAATAAGAAGTCATTCGGTTTGACCTCAAGCTCATACCGTGGAGTCAAACTATCCGGCAAAGCTTTATTCTCCTCGGCTCTGAATGAGCCCCAAGATACTGCACTGACTTTCAACACACCCCACTCACTTCCACTCCGTGAAGTGCTTTTGCACTGGGGACTCCAACCTGACTCTGAGTGAAGGGCCAAGCTATCCAACCGGCACCACGCCCAATTTTTTGGAATCTTGAAGGGCGGGTCGTCCGCCTGAATCCCAGAGATCGCTTTTGGCTTTCTGATCTTTCCTTTCTTGACCAACCGCGCTTTCTCCTCGGCAATCCGATCAAGCAGCACGTTGGCCGGCTCATCGTTGGCATCTTGCGCTACTAGGCGACCCATAACCGCAAGCTGTAGGATGGCCTGCTCAAGCTTGTCGATGGCGGCTTCGGTGGTGAACAGGGTGTCGAAGTGTTCGGCGACGCGGGCCCAGTTTTCGGCCAGTTCGGGGGCGTCCGCGGAGCGGGTCAGGGCGTCGAGCAGGGTGTCGACCAGCACTTCGTGGGCCTCGATCTGATTGCCGACTTGCTGCTCCAGACGATCGCAGAGGACCATGAGTTCATCGACTTTTTCGACGATGCGGTGTTGCTCTGCCAAAGGAGGGAGCGGGAACGGCTGTGACGCGAAGTCTTTGAATTTCAAACTCTCTACTGTCGTCCCAGTCTTGACAAGACGGCTCAAAATGAAGGCTTCATGCCCCCGTGACATGATTTGAATGTATCGAGCCATCTCCGGCATGAACAATCTAAGGGCTTTCAGATCTTGATTGATTGTGCATTCGGTGCGGGTGATGGCTGTGGGAAACATGCGTCGGAGAATTCCGCTCCGGACCACAAAAAGGACAGTTTCTTGGGGGAGGACTTCGAGGCCACCCGAATTAGTGGCCATTTCCGTTACGTGATCTTCAGTGTTAGTTACCTCGGAAACCCTCATGTCCTTGGGTGTGACCCAAGGGATGTCTCCGTTCCAGTATTCGCTTTTGGACTTGCTAGGGGTTTTCCCGCCAAAAAAGTCTCCGAGATGGGATAGGGTTACGGCGCTCCACCCCTTCGGTAATTGAGCGGGAAGATCCTCGGTGGCAATCTCGGGAAGCTTCTTCGGCTTCTTGATCGTCCCTTCCTTGATCAGCCGCGTCTTTTCGTCGGTAATCCGGTCCAGCAGCGCACTGGCGGGCTCTTCGTCGGGATCCTGCTCGACCAGCTTGCCTCGCACGGCAAGTTCGAGGATCAACTCGCGCAGCTTCTTGATGCCGGTCAGCTCGACCCGGGCGCTACCGCCGCGCCCGCCCTTCTTGTACTCGACAGCGTCGGTCCAGAGGTCCAGATGCTCGGTGATCACCTGCTGCACGCTCACGACTGCCCCTCCGTGTTGCGCGTGAGCGCCTCGCCGAGGATCGCCTTGAGTTGGTCGCGCAGGCTCTGGATCTCGGCCTGCTGACGGCTGTAGGTCTCCAGCAACTCGTCAGGGTCGTGGCTGACTTCCTCGCCCTGCCAAGGGTTCTTGATGTCGAGGTTGTAGTCACGGGCCTTGATCTCGTCGATACCGACCTTCCAGGCCTGTTCGGTCTCCTCGCGGCCGGCAAAGCCGTCTGACTCGTCGCCCCACCAGTCGATCTCGGTGGCGAATTCCGCGAAGCGCATGGGCTTGGTCTTGGAGTAGCTCTTGTAGCCCTCGGGGTACGGGTGCTCGTAGTACCAGATCTGCTCGGTGGGCTTGCCCTTGGTGAAGAACAGCAGGTTGGTCTTGATGCCGGTGTAGGGATTGAACACACCATTGGGCAGACGAACGATGGTGTGCAGGTTGCACTCGGTCAGCAGCTTTTCCTTGAGGCGCGTCTTCATCCCCTCGCCGAAAAGAAAGCCGTCCGGCAGGACAACGGCCGCTCGGCCACCGTCCCTGAGGAGGTGGATGAACAGCGTCATGAACAGGTCGGCGGTCTCGCGGGTGCGGAAGGCCGCGGGGAAGTTGGTCTCGATGCCGTCTTCCTCCTGCCCGCCGAAGGGTGGGTTGGCGACGATCACGTCGACCCGCTCCTTTGGCCCCCAACTGATCAGCGGGCGGGCCAGGGTGTTATCGTGGCGGATCTGGTCGGGGATTTCGATGCCGTGGAGAATGAGGTTGGTGGTCGCCAGCAGGTGCGGCAACGGCTTTTTCTCCACGCCGCGGATGCTGTGCTGGAGCGTCTGCTCGTCCTCCGGGGTTTTCACGAAGCGGCGCTTGTGTTCGATGGCGCTGGTGAGAAAGCCCCCCGTTCCGCAGGCCGGGTCCATGACGATCTCGTCGAGCTTGGGGTTGATCCGGTCGACCATGAACTCGGTGACCGCCCGCGGCGTGTAGAACTCGCCGGCATTGCCCGCGCTCTGGAGGTCCTTGAGGATCTGCTCGTACATGTCGCCCAGTTCGTGGCGCTCGGACGACTTGTTGAAGTTGATGCCTTCCTGGAGCTTGTTGATCACCTGCCGCATCAACTGGCCGGACTTCATGTAGTTGTAGGCATCCTCGAAGACGTTGCGGATGACCACGCCGCGGTAGTCTTCGCCGCGGGCCTCAAGCTGCTGGAGCCGGGGGAAAAGGATGTTGTCGACAAAGTCCTTGAGCTCGTCGCCGGTGATGCCCTCGGGGTCCGCCGCCCAGTTGCGCCAGCGCAGCGGCTCGGGGATGGGGGAGCGGTAGTCGTCGTCCAGCAGCTCCCATTCCTGTTCCCGGTCGTCGAAGATCTTGAGGAACATCATCCAGACAAGCTGGCCGATGCGCTGGGCGTCGCCGTCGACGCCGACGTCCTTTCGCATGATGTCCTGGATGGATTTGATAGTCGTGGAGATGCTCATTGGCGTTTAGTCTGTCTTTAGGGTTTCTATCGGTCAGAATCAGAACGGCGCCCCGTCATGATCGAGGAGTTCCTCGAACCATCGGCCCGCCGCGGCGGTATCAGGCGCTTGTCGGCTGGTCGTAAAGCGCGTCTTCCAGTTCATGGAGCGCCTGCTCGTAGTCCTTCTTGCTGCCGAAGGCGCCGATGAGCTCCATGGGCGAACCGATCTGGCTGAAGGGCGACAGGGTAAGCACCTTCGGATCCTCGATCGGCGCGATGCCAGCGTCGGTGTACTTGTCTAGCAACGCGTCCAGGACTTCCTTGGCGGCCCCTTCGTATTGGGTGAAGTCGTTGCGCTTTCTCACTTGATCGGCGCGCTCGCGTCGGGTCATCGGCGGCTGGTCGTAGACGATGTGACAAATGACATCGAACGGATCCGGCTCGGCACCCAGCTTTTTCTTCACGTCGGCGATGAGCTCGTCCCACATCACGCCGTGTTCGGCCAACTCATCGATGATGGCGGCCTTGCGGTCGGCATGGTCCCAGCGGCGCAGGAACTCCTTGAGCGTGGCAAAGCGTTCCCGCACCTTCTTGCGGGTGTAGTCCGTCAGGCTTTCGGTGATCAGGCTGCCATCGGCATCGAGATACTGCACGCGCCGCGCCTGGATGGTGACCTCGACATCATTGACGAAGAATTTTCTGGGCGGTTCATGGTCCGCGCTTGCGCCCTTCGGGGCAGGCTGGGCCTGGTCACTTTGCCATTGTTCGCCGGGCTCCGGGTCGTAGTCGGCGGGGGTTTCGCCAATGCCTTCGGGGTCGGCTGGAAACTCTTCTTCGGGCGGGGCAATGCTGTCCTGTGCGCCGTCGGGTTCGTAGACCTGCACCGGCTCGCCGTCAAAGTCGGGGTCGGCAAACAGCTCGGTGGCCTTCTTGAAGTCGAGAATGGTGAACCAGTGCTTGTTGTAGTCGTCGTTGATGCGGGTGCCGCGGCCGATGATCTGTTTGAACTCGGTCATCGACTGGATGCGCTGGTCGAGGACGATCAACTTGCAGGTCTGGGCATCGACGCCGGTGGTCATCAGCTTGCTGGTGACAGCGATGACCGGATAGCGCTCTTCGGGGTTGATAAAGTTGTCCAGCTCGGCCTTGCCCTCGGCCTCGTCGCCGGTGATGCGCATGATGTACTTGCGGTTGTCGGTGACGCGCTGGGCATTGGCGTTCACCAGGGCCTGGCGCATGCGCTCGGCGTGGTCGATGTTTTCGCAAAAGACGATGGTTTTTTGAAAGGGGTCGGTTTCTTCAAGAAACTGGGTGATGGTGCGGGCGACCAGCTCGGTGCGCTTTTCCAGGACCAGGGTCTTGTCGAAGTCCTTCTGGTTGTAGATGCGGTCTTCGATCAGTTCGCCGTGCTTGTCGACCTGGCCCTTGGCGGGTCGCCAGCCCTGCAGGTCGCGGTCGATGTCGATGCGCACCACCTTGTAGGGCGCGAGAAAGCCGTCCTGGATGCCTTGCTTGAGCGAGTAGGTATAGACCGGCTCGCCGAAGTAGTCGATGTTGGAGACTTCCCTGGTTTCCTTTGGCGTGGCGGTCAGGCCGATGTGGGTGGCCGAGGAGAAATGGTCGAGAATGGCGCGCCAGGCTGAATCCTCGGCAGCACTGCCCCGGTGACATTCGTCGACTACCACCAGGTCGAAGAAGTCCGGCGAGAACTGCCTGTAAATGTTCTTTTCGTCGTCGCTGCCGGTGACGGCCTGATACAGCGAGAGATAGATTTCGAAGGACTTGTCGACCCGGCGGTTGCTCACCTTGGTCATGGCCTGGCCGAAGGGCTTGAAGTCGTTGTTCTTGGTCTGGTCGACGAGGATGTTGCGGTCGGCGAGAAACAGGATTCGCTTTTTCTTCTTTGCCTTCCACAGGCGCCAGATGATCTGGAAGGCGGTGAAGGTCTTGCCCGTGCCGGTGGCCATGACCAGCAGGATGCGATCCTGCCCGCGGGCGACGGCCTCGACCGTGCGGTTGATGGCCACGATTTGGTAGTAGCGCGGCGTGCGCCCGCTGCCGTCGTCGTAGTAGGCCTGCTCGACCGTTTCCTGCGCGTCGTCGCCCAGGCCTTTCCATCGGCAGTATTTTTTCCAGAGCGTGTCGGGCGAGGGAAATTCGCTGAGCTTGAGATGGGTTTCGACCGCGGGTTCTTGTCCGGTGCGGTCATGAAAGACGAAACCGTCGCCGTTGCTGGTGAAGGCGAAGGGCACGTCCAGCGCGTCGGCATATTCGAGCGCCTGCTGCATGCCGTCGCCAGGCTGGTGCTTGTTGTCCTTGGCCTCGATAACGGCGATGGGCTGGTTCTTGCGGTGGCTGAGGACGTAGTCGGCACGCCGGCGTCGGCCGCGAATGTGCATTCGGCCACGGACAATGATCCGCCCGGCGGTCAGGGGGAATTCCTCGCGCAGTTGGGTCTGGATGTCCCAGCCGGCCTGCTCAATGGCGGGCAGGATGAACTTGGTGCAGATGTCTCGTTCAGATAGGGCGCGCTTGTCCATGCTCGGTTGTTTGTCCTGGCATCTGTCTGCGGGAGGTGGGGCCAGTGCTCGGCAGGGCCGGGCTTTGGTGCTCGGGTGGTTGCTGCCTGATTTTCAGGATTTTCAGGTGTGGGCAAAACCCGTCGGCCAATCAAGCCGGATGGGGCAATGGTAGCGTAAAAAACCGGGGTTGAATTGACCCATCCAGCCATGCGCGGGGTCTTTTTCTGCTGGTCAGAACCTGTGCATGGGCCGCGGCGTTTCGGGAGGTGGGTCTCCCGGTTGCCGGGCGGGATGCAATCATTCGGCGCGATGATTCCTGCGCTGTGGTTGCGGTGATGAGGTTGGCCCAACGATGCCAATCGGTCGGGGAAGGGGTATACTGCCGGCTTCGCGGCGATGCCGTTGACAGCTTGTTTCCCGCTGCTAGAGTGTCCGGTCCTTGTCTGCCGGCCCGCGAGGAATATGTCCGAGCACAGGCCCATGTGGACTTGTGCGGCAACTTCTGGCCGGTGCTCCGCGATTTTCAATGGCTTGCGCTGGCGTGCCGTCCGGCATGCCTGCGCTGCACCGGCAGGCGTGACTTGCGTACGGGCCTTCTCCGGCCAGTCTCGCCCCATTCACTTCCAGACCCATCGATACCGCCACCGTGAACGATCAATTCACCCGCATCAACCGGCTTCCCCCCTACGTTTTCAATATTGTCGGAGAACTCAAGGCCAAGGCCCGGGCCCGGGGCGAGGACATTATTGACTTCGGGATGGGCAACCCGGACCAGCCGACGCCCGAGCACATCGTGGAAAAGCTGGTGGAGGTCGCCCGGCGTGGCGATACCCACCGCTATTCGCAGTCCAAGGGCATTCCGCGTCTGCGCCGGGCGATCTGCAACTGGTACAAGACCCGCTACGACGTGGACCTGGACCCGGAGCGCGAGGCCATTGTGACGATCGGCTCGAAGGAGGGGCTGGGGCACCTTGCCATCGCGACGCTGTCGGCGGGCGATACGGTGCTGGTGCCGAACCCGGCTTACCCGATCCATCCCTATGGCAGCGTGATCGCGGATGCGGACATCCGCCACGTGCGCCTGACGCCGGGGGTGGATTTCTTCGAGGAGTTGCAGCGGGCCATCAAGGAGACTTGGCCGAAGCCGAAGATGCTGATCCTGAACTTTCCGGGCAATCCGACGACGCAGTGCGTGGATCTGGAGTTCTTCGAGAAAGTGGTGGCGATCTGCCGGGAGGCGGGCATCTGGATCGTGCATGACCTGGCCTACGCGGACATCGTGTTCGACGGCTACAAGGCGCCGTCGATTCTGGAGGTGCCTGGGGCCAAGGACATTGCGGTGGAGTTTTTCACGCTGTCCAAGAGCTACAACATGCCCGGCTGGCGCGTGGGCTTCATGGTCGGCAACCCGACGCTGGTCAATGCGCTGGCGCGGATGAAGTCGTATTTCGACTACGGGACGTTTACGCCGATCCAGGTGGCGGCCATTCTGGCGCTGGAGGGCGATCAGAGCTGCGTGGCGGAGATCTGCGAGATGTACCGCAAGCGGCGCGACGTGCTTTGCGACGGTTTGAACGCGGCCGGCTGGCAGGTGGAGAAGCCGAAGGCGACGATGTTCGTTTGGGCGAAGATTCCCGAGCAGTACGCGCACCTGGGGTCGCTGGAATTTACCAAGCTGCTGATCGAG
Organism: Halothiobacillaceae bacterium; assembly: GCA_049974825.1. Taxonomy (GTDB): domain Bacteria; phylum Pseudomonadota; class Gammaproteobacteria; order Halothiobacillales; family Halothiobacillaceae; genus JBKHDT01. The sequence goes on from JBNGDJ010000049.1 coordinate 10,078, forward strand.
GAGGCCAAGGTGGCGGTGTCGCCGGGTGTGGGCTTTGGCAGCTACGGGGATGACCATGTGCGGTTTTCCCTGATTGAAAACGAACACCGGACACGGCAGGCGCTGCGGGGCATCAAGGCGATGTTCCGCAAGGACGGCGTGGCCGGCGGGGATACGGCATGAAACAAACGGAAGCGAACAACAAGCCAATGAAGGTCGGACTGCTGGGCCTTGGCACGGTGGGTGGCGGCGTGGTGAACGTGCTGGCGCGCAATGCCGAGGAGATTGCCCGTCGGGCGGGGCGGCGCATCGAGGTGGTGCACGCGGCGGCTCGCCGGCTGGATGCCCCGCGCATCTGCCCGACAGACGGGATTCTGCTGACAACCAACCCGATGGAGGTGGTCGAGAACCCGGACGTGGACGTGGTGGTCGAGCTGATGGGCGGAATGCGCCCGGCCGGGGACTTGATCCGCCGCGCGCTGTCGCTGGGCAAGCCGGTGGTGACGGCCAACAAGGCGCTGATTGCGCTGGAAGGCGGCGAGCTGTTCGAGATCGCGCAGGATAACGGGTCGCTGGTGGCCTTCGAGGCGGCGGTGGCCGGGGGAATCCCGATCATCAAGGCGATGCGCGAGGGGCTGGCGGGCAACCGGATCGAGTGGCTGGCCGGGATTATCAATGGCACCGGCAATTTCATCCTGACCGCGATGCGGGACGAGGGCCGGGATTTCGAGGATGTGCTGGCCGAGGCGCAGCGGCTCGGTTATGCGGAGGCGGATCCGACCTTCGATGTGGAGGGCGTGGACGCGGCGCACAAGCTGACGATCCTGGCGGCGATTGCCTTCGGGATGCCGCTGAAGTTCGACGAGGTGTACACCGAGGGCATTTCCTCGCTGACCCGCGAGGACGTGGCCTATGCCGAGGAGCTGGGCTACGGCATCAAGCATTTGGGCATCGCCCGGCGGCGCGAGGAGGGTGTGGAGCTGCGGGTGCACCCGACGTTGATTCCTGCCCGGCGCCTGATCGCCAATGTGGACGGGGTCAAGAACGCGGTCCTGGTGTGGGGCGATGCAGTCGGCCCGACGCTTTACTACGGGGCCGGGGCGGGCGACGAGCCCACGGCTTCGGCAGTGGTGGCGGACCTGGTGGACGTGGTGCGGACACTGACGGCGGACCCGACACACCGGGTGCCGCATCTGGCGGTGGTGCCGGATCAACTGACCGACATGCCGGTGCTGCCGATCGACCAGGTGCGCACGGCCTACTACCTGCGGCTGGAGGCCTACGACCAGCCGGGTGTGCTCGCGGATATCACGCGGATTCTGGCCGATGCGGGCATCAGCATCGAGGCGATGATTCAGAAGGAGGCCGGCGAGGATTCGTCCTATCTGCCAATCATTATCCTCACGCATCAGGTGATCGAGTCGGCGATGAACGAGGCCATCGAGCAAATCGAGGGGCTCGGCACGGTGCGCTCGCCGATCACGCGCATCCGCGTTGAATCCCTTGCCGGCTGACGGGGTACCTGCCGCGATGAATGCTGCCCCGTCGCTGCCGCCGCTCTCGCTGGTCATCCCGATGTTCGACGAGCAGGACAACGTCCTGCCGATGCTCGAACGCATCGAGGAGGCTCTGGCTTCTTATTCCGGCCCCTGGGAGGTGCTGCTGATCGACGACGGCAGCGCGGACCAGACCGCGCGGCGGATGGCCGAGGGACGGGAACGACATGGCAGCCACGTGCGGCCGATCCTGCTTCGGCGCAATTTTGGTCAGACCGCGGCGATGCAGGCGGGCATCGATCTTGCCCGGGGCGAGGTGATCGCGACGCTCGACGGCGATCTGCAAAACGACCCGGTGGACATCCCGCGCATGGTGGCGCGTCTGGTTGACGAGGATCTGGACCTGGTTGCCGGATGGCGCAAGAACCGTCAGGACAATCTCTGGCTGCGTAAGGTGCCCTCGCGGATCGCCAACCGGCTGATCCGCAAGATTACCGGGGTGGAGCTGCACGACTACGGTTGCTCGCTCAAGATCTTCCGGGCGGAGGTCATCAAGGGCGTGCGCCTTTACGGCGAGATGCACCGCTTTATCCCGGCCTGGATGGCGACGCATACCGCGCCCAGTCGCATCGCCGAAGAGGTGGTCACTCATCACCCGCGTACGCGCGGCGTGTCGAAGTACGGGATCTCCCGAACGTTCCGGGTCATTATCGATCTGCTGAGCGTTTATTTCTTTATGCGTTTCGCGGCGCGTCCGGCGCATTTCTTCGGCAGCCTTGGGATGGCCTTCGGGGTGGTGGGCGCAGGAATCCTTGCCTATCTGTTTGGCCTCAAGCTGCTGGGCGCGGACATCGGGGACCGGCCGCTGCTGCTGGTCGGGATCATGTCGGTGCTGATTTCCGTGCAGATCCTGACCACGGGGGTGCTTTCCGAGATGCTCTCGCGCACCTATTACGAAGTGCAGGCGCGCCGATCCTACGTGTTGCGTCACGAGCAGGATGCCGAGGCCGAGGGCGCGGGCTGGCGCAACCCCGGGGAGGGGGCGTCTTGACTGCCCCGAAATCGGCCCGCCCGACCGTCTCGCCTGTTGCCTGCGGGACGATGATTGTCGCCTCGCTGGCCCTGGTGGTCCTGGTGATGGTGCCGGATGGGCGGGAGGCACTTTTTGCCTGGCTTAATCCGCTGGGCGGATGGGTACCGGCGTTCTGGAGCGGGCTTTCGGCGCTTGGTGACACGCTGCTGGCCCTGGCCTTGCTGCTGCCGCTTCTGCTCTGGCGCCCGTCGCTGGCACCTCTGCTGGCCTGGTCCGCCCTGATTGCCACGGCGGTGACGCATACGCTCAAACCGTTGTTGGACGTGGCGCGGCCGGCCGGAGTTTTGTCTTCCGATCAACTGATCGTGCTCGGGCACACTCTGACTACGGAGGCATTTCCCTCCGGTCACACGGTGACGGCCTTTGCACTGGCGGGCCTGCTTCTGGTGGGACTGGGGCTGAAAGGCTGGCGAGCCGGGGTCGTGCTGGCGCTGGCGGCGCTGATCGGCCTGTCGCGGATTGCGGTGGGCGCGCACTGGCCGACGGATGTACTGGCGGGCGCGCTGATCGGCTGGGCGTCGGTGCTGGCCGCGGCCGTACTGCTCTGGCGCTGGCCGGTGCTGAAAGGGGGGCGGTGGCTGTTTTTCGGGACAGCCTTCGTGCTGGCCGGCTGCGTGGTGACCGTGCCTTTCTTCGATACGGGGTACCCGGAGGGGCTCTGGATGAATGCGCTAGTGGTGGCCTGGGGAGTTACCGGCAGTTTTTTTCTTCTGCGCGGTCGGAAACTGAGGGGCGAAGCCCTGTTCAAAGGGGCATGAACGGGTATGGGCGCAGGTCGATGGAATTGGGGATCACGGTGTGCCGCGGCGGGGGATGTGCCGTGGTGCCGGCGTTCAAGGGGCGTTTGAACCGATGTCGCTGATTGCCCTGGGGCTGAACCACAAGACCGCGCCTGTGGACGTGCGCGAGCGCATTGCCTTCGGGCCGGAGCGTATTCGCGACGCGCTGCAGGGCTTGGTGCGCGATTGCGGCGCAAGGGAGGCGGCCATCGTCTCGACCTGCAACCGCACGGAAATCTACACGGATACGCGCTGCCTGAAAGACGGGTTGATCGCCTGGCTCTCTGATTACCATGAGATGACCGATGATCTTTTGCGTCCCTACATGTACGCGCACGAGGACGAGGCGGCCATTCGTCACCTGATGCGGGTGGCCTGCGGCCTCGATTCGCTGGTGCTGGGCGAACCGCAGATCCTCGGGCAGATCAAGACGGCCTTCACTACCGCCAGCGAGGCGCGCACGGTCGGGCCGACGCTGAACCGGTTGTTTCAGCGCGCCTTTCAAGTCGCCAAGCAGGTGCGCACGGACACGGCCATCGGAGCAAGCCCGGTGTCCGTGGCTTTTGCCGCGGTTTCTCTGGCACGGCAGATATTCGGGGCCTTTTCCGACAAGACCGCGCTGCTGGTCGGGGCCGGGGAGACCATCGAGCTCGCGGCCCGGCACCTCTCGGCGCAGGGTCTTCGACAGGTGATCGTGGCCAACCGGACGGTTGATCGCGCGCGTTCGCTGGCTGATGCCTTCGGGGGTGAGGCGATTGCGCTGGGTGAGATGTCAGGCCACCTGCATCGGGCGGATATCGTGATTTCGTCCACGGCCAGCCCGGTTCCGGTGCTCGGCAAGGGCGCAGTCGAAAGTGCCATCCGCAAGCGCAAGCGCCGACCGATGTTTATGGTGGATATTGCCGTTCCCCGGGACATCGAGCAGGAAGTCGGGTCCATGGAGGATGTGTATCTCTACACCGTGGATGACCTGGAATCGGTGATCGAGGAGGGACAGAAGTCTCGGCAGGAGGCCGCGGGGCAGGCCGAGAAGATCATAGAAAAACAGGTTCGCCAGTTTGTTGAGTGGCTGCGGCTGCAAAGCGGCGGCGAAACCATCCGCGCATTCCGCGAGGCCGCCTACGGCCACCGGGACGAGGTGCTGGCGCGGGCCCTGGCGCAGATCAAGCGCGGCAAGGACCCGGAGCAGGCGATGGCATATCTGGCCAATACCTTGACCAATCAGCTGATCCACGGCCCGACCGTCCGGCTGCGGGAAGCCTGCGCCGAAGGGGATGTCGAGGCGCTCAACGCTTTGCGACGGCTCCTGGACATCGACGAAACCTGAGCGAGAACCAGGGGTCTCGGACAGCGCGTCGGGTGGTGGCTTGAGTGTTTCTTGCTACCGGGGCGGCCGGAGGCTGTCGCAGGTGGGTTCGCTGAATGGGGCTTGATTGGCTGGCGATTCGGGAGGGGCGTGATGGATCACGATCAGAACTACAAGAACCTGATTCTGGATTATCCTCGTGAAGCGCTTGCCTTCTTTGCGGCGTCGGAAGCCCAGTCGATCGATTCGGATGCCCGCATTGTTCCGGTCCGCGAAGAGCAGCTCAAGGAACGGCTGGGTGAGCGTTTCCGCGAACTGGATGTGCCGTTGCTTGTGGAATGGGGCGATGGCCGGCGCAGTGCGTTGCTGTTCGTGCTTGAGGAAGAGACCGACCCGCGGCGATTTTCCATACACCGGCTTGCGCATTACTGCCTTGACCTGAGCGCGCTGTTTGGCACCGAGCGGGTGGTGCCCGTGGTAATTTTTCTGCATCCGGGGCGGTATCCAGAGCAACTTCGGCTTGGCAGCGAAAACCGGGACTACCTGCAGTTTTCCTATCTCTCGACGGCGCTGTTCTCCACCCCGGCCCGGCAGCACATGGACAGCCGCAATATCGTGGCCCGGCTGACTCTGCCAGGCATGGCCTACCCGCCTGAAGACAAGCTGGCGATTTATGCGGCGGCCACCCGTGGCCTGATGGAACTGGAAACCGACCCCGAGCGTCGACTCAAGTACGCGGACTTTATCGACATCTACACTGCGCTGGACGAAAATGAACTTGCACGATACCAGCGTGAGTATGTACAGGAGCACCGAGCCATGACCGCACTTTCCGTTCGCATGAGGGAGGAAGGCATTCAGTTGGGCATGCAACAAGGCATGCAGCAGGGCATGCAACAAGGCATGCAGAAGGGTGAGGCTGAACTGCTGTTGCGTCTGGTCCGAAGCAAGTTTG
>JBNGDJ010000049.1:15785-17358 GCA_049974825.1 Halothiobacillaceae bacterium
GGCATGCAGAAGGGTGAGGCTGAACTGCTGTTGCGTCTGGTCCGAAGCAAGTTTGGTCCCCGGGTCGCGCAGCAATACGAGGAGCGTATCCGGCAGGCGGACCTTCAGATGCTGGAGCGCTGGGGTGATGCCATTCTCGAGGTGCGGACCGTAGAAGAGCTGTTCGAGTAGTTGAAGCTCGGGCTCGGATCACTCCGTACCCTGCCACACAAGGCAATCTCCCTGGGGCATGGATGTCTCACCGCACAATGATGCAAGCCTCTGAGTTGCCGGTTATGGCCCGGTTATTGTGTTTCGCTGGAGCATCATCCCAACACCGTTAAAATGCCGCAGATTTTCTGCCATCTGCCCGCCTTTCGATATTCCACAACAGCATGTTCCAACCGGCCCTGATTGAAAAACTCGACGCGCTTTGTGCCCGATTCGAAGAGCTGACCCGGCTGCTGGGTGAGCCTGACGTGATCAATGACACGGCCCGGTTCGGCAAGCTTTCGCGGGAGTATGCGCGGCTGGAAACGCTGGTGGAGACGAGACGGCAGTGGCAGTTGGCCCAGCAGGCTTGCGACGAGGCGCGGATCATGGCGCAGGATGGCGACCCGGAGCTGGCCGAGATGGCGCGCCAGGAAATGGGTATCGCGCAGGAACGGATCGAGACGCTTGAATCGGAGCTCAAGGCCCTGCTGGTGCCCCGGGACCCGGCGGATGACGGGAACCTGTTCCTTGAGATTCGCGCCGGGACCGGGGGGGATGAGGCGGCGATCTTTGCCGGGGATCTGCTGCGGATGTACGGCCGGTATGCCGAGCAGCGGGGCTGGCAGATGGAGACGATATCGGCCAGCGCCGGCGAGCAGGGCGGGTTTCGCGAGGTGATCGTTCGCGTGCAGGGCGCAGGCGCCTACTCGGCACTCAAGTTTGAGTCGGGGGCGCATCGTGTCCAGCGTGTTCCCCAGACGGAAACGCAGGGACGAATCCATACCTCCGCGGCCACGGTGGCCGTGCTTCCGGAGCTTGAGTCTGCCGATCAAATCCGGCTTGATCCCTCGGATCTGAAGGTGGACACGTTTCGGGCTTCCGGTGCCGGGGGGCAGCATGTCAACAAGACCGATTCGGCGATCCGTATTACCCACCTGCCGACCGGCACCGTGGTCGAATGTCAGGACGAGCGTTCGCAGCACAAGAATCGTGCGCGCGCCATGAGTTTGTTGGCCGCCCGGCTGGCTGATGCCGAACGCAGCCGGCGCGAGAGCGAGCAGGCAGCCACCCGCAAAGCACTGGTAGGCAGTGGTGACCGTTCCGAACGGATTCGTACCTACAATTTTCCGCAGGGACGGATTACCGATCACCGCATCAACCTGACGCTGTACCAGCTCGACCGAGTCATGGCAGGGGATCTGGCCCCGGTGATCGAGCCGCTGCAGCAGGCGCATCAGGCCGAACTGCTTGAGGAGCTGGCCCACGAATGAAGGTGGCCGAGGCGCTGCGTCATGGCAGGAAGTGGCTCGGTTCGGACGAGGCCGCTGCGGTGGATGCCCGGCACTTGCTGGGTCACTGCTGCGGCCTGGACCACGCGGGG
>JBNGDJ010000050.1:0-4595 GCA_049974825.1 Halothiobacillaceae bacterium
CACGCCCGGGCCATGCTCCGCAATTCAATGGCTTGCGCCATTGTGCGGCAGGGCGTCCGAGACCGGCACAGGAAGGTCTGCATTTTGTGCAGACCTTCCCTTGCGATACAGCTTCGCCCGGCTTAGCCAAAGTACCCGGCGATGACCCATCCGGCCGTTTGCGAAACGGTTTCGTCGGACGACAGGGAGCACTGGAACCACGACAGGGAATGCCCGGGACCCAGACCGCGGCGAAACAGCGCACGACAGGGGCGATCCGTCCACCAGCCGCTTTCGATGTACTCGTCCTCCAGGATGGCTGCCGGAACGGGCCGGGCCGGAACGGGCCGGACACAAAGCCAGAGTGGCCGGGCTGCCCGCGCGGGCAGCGGTGTCGTTGCCGTCTGCCAGGGCGCGGCAGGTTCCAGCCGCAGCGTGTCGGCCCCCGGGCGCGGATCGGCCGTGCAATCGATCCGAAACAGCGCCTCCGAACCCAAACGGGCGCCAAGCCGGTCGAGCAGGTCATTCAGGGTGGCCGCCGGATTGCCCGTCAGGCCGAACAGGTCCGGAGTGGCCGGGGCGCGCGCATCGATTCTGTCAGCATGGATCGCGACCGACTGCACCGGCTCGGGCAGCACCAGGCGCTCGGCCTGCAGGCGCAACGCCTCGAGCATGGTTTCGGCCCGGGATTGCGCCTGACGCCAGCCGGCCCGGACGATCGTATCCGGGTGATTCTCGTGCGCGAGTCGCCATTCAAGACCGGCGATCTCGGCCCGCCGGCCACGCAGATAGCCCTCAAGCGCGACCAACAGTCGCCGCGTGACCATCAGCAGCCCCTCGGCCGAAGCGGTTGGCAGATCCAGAGGCAGACGCTGCACAAACTGTGGCGGTAGCTCGTGAAGGTTCACGGGGCGGGGTCGCCTTCCGGTCAACTCGTCGAGTTCGCGCGACAGGGCCTGGCCGTGACGCGCCACCAGCTCGGCCCGGGGCTGGCGCAGACAGGCGGCGACGGTGTCAATGCCCACCGACCGCAGGGCGTGACGCACAGGTTCGGCCTGCCCTTCCAGGGCCTCGACCGGCAGGCGACAGACCGCGCCCAGCCAACCGGGGCGATCATGACAGCCCCCTGCCCCGAAACCGGCCAGGGCCCAGGCCGCCGCAAGCACCGGTGCGCCGGCCCAGGCGGCGGTCACGCCCTGGCTTGCCAGCTCGGCGCGCACTGTCTGAACCTGGCATTCCACGGTACCGAACAGAGCGCGTCCGCCACCCAGTTCCATCACGAGCCCCGGCGGGTCGGTCTGCTTGACAACCCGGCTGCTGAACCGGCCCGCCCAGAGCGCCAGCTGCTCAAGCCGATCTGCCTCGGCCCGCGGATCACGGGCCAGCACCCGCCACTGCGTCTCGGCATCCATCCGGGTTCTGGCCGCAGACCAGCGCATGCCGGGCAATATCCCCTGCGCCACGGCCGCTTCGCTGGCCGACCAGACCCGGGCGCGAGCGCCCTCGCCGGACAGCACCAGGGCCGGGACATGCGCCTCGCAAACCCCCAGCGCTTCGAGGGCCAGGGCCCGAAAACGCAAGGCCAGCCAGTATTCCGTCGCGCCGCGATCGATCATGGCACTTGCTCCGAAATGACAACTGTTTAAAATTACAGTTATCGAATTCGAGCAGCGAGTCAACCGTCATGACCACACGCCCCCTGACCCCCCGACAAGCCGAAATTCTCGACTTTATCCGAAACCGGATCGAGCAGGCCGGCAGGCCACCGACGCGCCAGGAAATCTGCGATGCGCTGGGCTTTCGCTCGGTCAATGCCGCGGTGACCCACCTGCGCGCACTGGAGAAAAAAGGCGCCATTACCCTGCAACTGGGCACATCCCGCGGCATTCGGCTGGTTGATCAGGGACCACGCCCCGCAAAGGAAGGCCTGGCCGTTGTCGGGCGCGTGGCGGCCGGCAGCCCGATCCTGGCAGAGGAACACCAGGAAAACCGGCTTGAAATCACCCCCGAGCTGTTCCGTCCGAATGCGGATTACCTGCTGCGCGTGCGGGGCATGAGCATGCGGGATGCCGGCATTCTCGACGGCGATCTGGTCGCCGTTCACCGCAGCCAGACCGCCCGCAACGGACAGATCGTGGTGGCGCGAATCGAAGACGAGGTCACCGTCAAGCGCTTCCGGCGGGACGGCCGAATCGTGCAGCTGATCGCGGAAAACCCTGACATCCCGGACATCCGGCTGGACCTGGCCCAGCAGGAGCTGTTCATCGAGGGCGTGGTGGTGGGTGTGCTGCGCCTGGATGCGGAGCATGTCTGAGCCGCCCGGCGCGGCAGGCGCGGCGCCCACCCTGCAGCAGCTGCTGGCACGCGGGGCAATCTGGCAGGGCGCGCGCCAGACGGCCCGAGCGGCAAAACAGCCCACCGGGCTGGCCTGGCTGGACCAGCTGCTCGAAGGCGGCTGGCCCCAGGCTGGTCTGGTCGAGTTGCTTCATTCCGGTCCGGGCCAGGGTGAAGTCGAACTGATCCTGCCGCTGCTCGGCAGGCACAGCCGACAGGGTATGCCGATCTTCATGGTCACCCCGCCGGGCCAACCCTGTGCCCCCGGCTGGCAACAATCGGGCGTGGCACTCGAGCAGCTCTGGTTCCTGCTGCCCCGCTCTGCCGCCGACAGCCTCTGGGCCCTGGAACAGCTGGCGGCCCACCCGCAGCCGCTGCTGGCGGTCGGCTGGGCCAGCGAAGCCGCCTTTGCCCAGTTGCGCCGACTGCAGCTGGCCGCCGAACAGGCGCAAAAGCTCCTGTTCCTGCTGCGCGACGACCATCAGGCAGCGCAGCCCTCCCCGGCCCGTCTGCGTCTGGCGGTTGCAAGGGACGAACAGGGCCGCATCCAGCCACAACTGCTGCGCCACCGGGCGGGACAGGGCGGGCACAACCCCTGGCGACGCGCCGGCTGACCGCCGGGACCGGGCCATGACCAGTCCCGGCGGCATGGTCACGGGACATTTCGATCGCCTGCTTCAATCGTCCTTGCCGGCGCGCACCAGCACGATGCCCGCCCGCTCGAACAGCGGCGGCTCGTGGGCGAAATCATCCAGCAGGTCCCGACGGGTCAGGGCGTACTCACCCGGCTCCGGCTGGCGCCGGTCGACCAGGTGGCCGCTGTACACGCTGAAGCTGGGCGTGTTCAAGCCGTACATGACGAAATCGCCCTCCAGGTCTGCCGCCACCTTGCCGGCATCGCGAATCGGCCCCTGCTGCAGCCCGCCAACGATTGGCAGAAGCTGGCCATTGACCACCAGGCTGAAGGCCAGCCCGACGGGCAGGAGCAGCCGCGGCACGCTCAGGCCTCGAAGGAACAGCCCCGCCACGCACAACGCAATGACCACGGCGAGAAACAGGTACCAGCCGGGACCAAACCAGGCCAGGTGATCCGCCAGCAACTCCCGCACATAGGGCGGATTGATCTCGTCGCGGAATACCGCCACCAGCCGGGGCAATGCCAGCAGCAGGGCAAAGACCAGCAACGGCGGCAGCAGATACCAGAATCGCTGTCGGGCCTGCGGAAGCGCCAGCGCCATCAGGATCACCAGCCCGGTCAAGCCATAATTGAGGTAATGCGGCAGCTTGGTTCCGGAAAAGCTGAAGAACACCAGCACGAACCCGAACCAGATCCAGAGAAAGCGCGCCAGTGGATCAGCCTCGGCCCGGATGTCCTGCCGCAACCGCGACAGGGCCAGAAACACCAGGGCGGTGAATGGCAGCACCGCCAGAAGCGTCGTCACCGGATAGAACCACAACCCACCCGAATGACCGTGAATCGGCTCGGAGAAGCGCTGCAGGTTGTGTCGGAAGAAAAACCCGTCGATGAATGCCTGTCCCTCGCGCAGGTACTGCAGGACGTACCACGGCAGGGCGATCAGCAGAAACAGCCCGATGCCGACCGGGTCAAACACGGCGCGAAACCAGCGCCGCCAGGCACCCTGCCAGGCATAGAACAGGAAGGAGACCACCGCGGGAATCACGACGGCCACCGGCCCCTTGGTCAGAAAACCCAGCCCCATGGCCACGAAGGCCAGCAGAACCCAGCGCCGGCGATCTTCAAGATAATGCAGGTAGGTCGCAAACAAGGCCGCGGTCATGAACAGGATCAGCGTGGCGTCGGCAATCGCCGCCTTGCCAACCACTGTCACCTGCAAACTCGTGGCCAGGATAAAGGCCGACCAGAACGCCGCTTCACGACCGCGCACCCGGGCCACAAAAGCCCAGACCAGCAGTACCCACCCGGTTGCCGCCAGAGCCGAGGGGAGCCTGAGCGCGAACTCGTTGAAACCAAACAGCCCCACGGAGGCGGCCTGCAGCCAGTAGATCAGGATCGGCTTGTCGAAGCGGGGCTCGCCGTTGAGGTACGGCGAGATGAAGTCGTCCCGCAGGAACATTTCGCGGGTCGACTGGGTAAAGGCCCCCTCGTCCAGATCGAACAGGGGCATGCTGCCGATGTGCAGGTAGAAGCCGATGCCGATGGCCAGCGCCAGCAGGGCCCATTGGGTGCGTTCGCTCATGAGAAATTCAGGTTGCGGTTGATCGGGTCGGGCGTTGCTGAACGTGGGCTCCGCCAGCTGACG
>JBNGDJ010000050.1:4695-16995 GCA_049974825.1 Halothiobacillaceae bacterium
CAGGTTGCGGTTGATCGGGTCGGGCGTTGCTGAACGTGGGCTCCGCCAGCTGACGCGTTAAGCTGGCGGTAGCCACGAAGCCATGGATGGCTTCGTGCAGAGTTTCCCCAGCTGACGGGTTACAGGTGGCCCGAACCGGCAAAGCCTTTGGATAACCCTTTGGATAACCCTTGTGAGGCGCTTGTTCAGGCGGCCGGGGCCACGGAGGATACCAGCCGGCGGGTGTAGTCGTGGACCGGGGCGGTGAAAATCTGCTCGGTCGGCCCGGTCTCGACCACCCGGCCCTCGTAGAGCACCAGCACCCGGTGAGCCACGGCACGCACCACCGCCAGGTCGTGGGTAATGAATAGGTAGCTCATGCCGTGTTCCTGCTGCAGTCGATTGAGCAGCTCAAGCACCTGCCGCTGCACCGTGGCATCCAGCGCGCTGGTCGGCTCGTCCAGGATCACGATCCTGGGCCGCAGAATCACGGCGCGCGCGATGGCGATCCGCTGGCGCTGCCCCCCGGAAAACTCGTGCGGGTACCGGTTCAGTGCGGCTTCATCCAGCCCCACGTCCTCCAGGGCCTCGATGATCCGGGCACGTCGGCCCGCGGCGGAGAGGCCCGGCTCATGCACGGCCAGTCCCTCGCCGACAATGGCGCCCACTGTCATGCGTGGCGAGAGCGCCGAAAAGGGATCCTGGAACACCACCTGCAGGTGCCTTCGCAACGGCCGCAATCGTTTCTGGCCAAGCCCTTCCATGGATTGTCCCGACAGGTGGACCGGTCCTTCGGAACCGACCAGCCGCAACAGCGCCAGCGCCAGCGTGCTCTTGCCCGAACCGGATTCACCGACGATACCGAGCGTCTCGCCCGGTTGCAGCGAAAAAGACACGCCATCCAGCGCGGCAAACAGCGTCGACGGCCTCAGAAACCCCTTGGGCTTGCCATAGGTGACCGCCAGAGGCCCCACCGAAAGCGGCGGCGGATCCACCGGCGCGGGCGGGGTCGGATCGACCAGCGGAACCGGTCGCGCTGACAGCAGCATGCGCGTGTACTCGTGCTTCGGCGCGGCAAACACAGAACGCACGGCTCCCTGCTCGACGATTTCCCCCTGGCGCATGACCACCACTCGGTCGGCATGGTTTTCCACCAGCGACAAATCATGCGTAATCAGCAGCAAGGACATGCCGAAGTCTTCCTGCAGTTCGGTGAGCAGATCCATGATCTGCCCCTGCAGCGTGACGTCCAGCGCCGTGGTCGGCTCGTCGGCAATCAGCAGGCGCGGACGACAGGCCAGCGCCATCGCAATCATTGCCCGCTGGCGCTGCCCGCCGGACAACTGATGGGGAACGAATCCCGCGCGTCGGGCCGGTTCCGGGATCCCCGTGCGCTCCAGCAGTTCCACGGCGCGATCATGCGCCTGGCGCGCCGAAAGCCCTTCGTGCAGCACCAGTCCCTCGGCCACCTGCTTCCAGATCGGCTGCAGCGGGTTGAGCGCCGTCATGGGCTCCTGGAAGATCATGGCGATCTCCCGGCCCCGCAGCGCACGCATCCGACGCTCCGAGAGCGTCAGCAGATCTGTCGTCCCGTAATGAATCGACCCGCCGGTATAGACAACCTGGTCATCTTCCAGAAGCCGGAGGATCGACAGGGCCGTGATGGTCTTGCCCGAACCCGACTCGCCCACCAGGGCCACGCGCTCACCCGAGCCCACCGAAAAGCGAATGTTCCGCAGGGCCGGGCCCTGGTCGCGCCAGTGCATTTCCAGGTCTTCGATCCGCAGCAGGGGTTCGGGGATATTTTCGGACACGGGGCGGGTCGTACCTCTGACAAGCCTTACGAGGAGAGCCACAGATTATGCCGATCCCGACCCCGGAGCAATCCCCGCACGCGCCGTTCGCCACGGCTTGGCGTCCTGCAAGAAGGCAGGCGCTGCTGGCAGCCCTGATCCTGACTCTGCCCATGCCGCTTGTCGCAGAGCAAGCCGACCCGGAGGACGACTGGGCGGCCTTCGATGCCTGGGCCGAGCAGATCGAACAGGCTCAGAACGTCAGCCTGGGAGAACTGCGATTTGTCGATCCGCCCGAACAGGCGGTACACCATCACCGCAATCATATCCGGCTGGATGCCGAGAGCATTGAAACCGGCTGGGCCGACATGCGCCAGTGTCATGACCACCTCGACGAGATTGGTCGTGCGCAGGTGCTTTACCGCGAGGGGCGGATACGCGACATTCGGGTGACCGAAAGCCGGGGCATCGGCAAGGCGTATCCGGAGGGTCACTCCGTGCAGCTTGAAAACGTGCAGGAAAATGCCACCCTCTGCGTGGAGGCCCGGACACTGGCAATCGAACCGCTGCCCGATACCGGCGACGGCAACCTGCGCTATGTGCTGCGAAGCGGGCCCTTCATGCGCAAGTTCCTCGACGGCTACTACCCCATGCAGGTCACGCTGACGGTAGACTGGCCCGCCGAACTGCTGGATTTTGACGGGATCGACCCGGTGGCCACCGAGGGCTTCTCCGTCGAGTCGCGCGAGGGTCAGGTCCAGGTCAACACCCATTTCGAGGGGATGCTGCGCACGGCCATGACCTTCCGAGCACCGAAAAACGCTGGCCGGAGCGACTGACCCGCCGCCCCCTCCGCATGGCACAGCCAACCATCGCGGGGCATTGCCCGGGTGAGGCAGAGTTCTCATCAAGCCGATGGGACGACTTTTGACCCCTTTGCCGGAAGTCGATAGCATTCAAGCGACTGTTTTTCGTTTGCTTGGGAAACTCTGCACAAAGCCATCCTTGGCTTTGTGGGCTGGCGCCAGCTAAACGCGTCAGCAGGATTTGCCCGCGTCCAGCAACGCCCGGGCCGATACATGCTCGGCCCGGGCTCTGCAATTCAATGGCTTGCGCCATTGAGCGTTGGGGCATCCATGCCCCAATCGGGAATCTGAAGCATTCGTGCAGAGATTCCCAAGCGAACGTTCTCCGGCAATCAGATGGTGATTCAATGACTGATCGCGCGTTGCCCAACGGGGTCATGTTCAATGCCTACCCCGACAGTATTGGCACGAAGCTGGCGGACACGGTGTCGCTGCTCGGGCGACCAGAGTTCGAGAATGCCTTCTCGCTGTTTTACATCCTGCCGACCTTCTTTCAGAGCGATCTTGACCGCGGCTTTTCGATCAGCCGCTACGAAATGGAGCCGTCACTGGTCTCCCCGGCCGATCTTGAGGCACTGAAGGCGCTTGGCATCGTCCTCAAGTTCGACCTGGTGCTCAATCACCTGTCGGTGCGCAGCCCGCAGTTCCTCGATCTGCTTTCCAAAGGGGACCAGTCGCCCTATCGCGACTTCTTCATCGACTGGAACAAGTTCTGGGCGGGCGAAGGAGAAATGGGCGATGAGGGATACATCGTTCCTCACGCGCACCACCTGGACAAGCTGTTCATGCGCAAGCCGGGGCTACCGATTCTGTTCGTGCGCTTTCCCGATGGCTCCGAGCGCCCCTACTGGAACACGTTTTACCAAGAGATCAATTACCGGGAGCTTGAAGCCTCCGACCTCAAGCACCTGCGCATTCTCAAGCCCGACGAGATCCAGACCATCCTCTGCCGGGTCAATCCCCTGATCGCTGCCGGCGAAGACTTCCGCAAGGTGGACCTGGGGCCTTACCAGGACTATCTCGATGCAATCATTGACGTGATCGAGTCCAAGCGGCGCTACCTGGGCCAGATGGATCTCAATGCAGATTCCGAAGAGGTCTGGGCCTTCTACGAAGAAACCCTGCAGCAACTTGCCGACTTCGGCGCCCGGCTGATCCGCCTCGACGCCTTTGCATACCTGCACAAGCGGCCGGGAATGAGCAACTTCTTCAATACGCCGGGGACGTGGCAGTACCTGGACCGGCTCAAGTCCATTGCCGACCGGCTTGACCTGACCCTGCTGCCCGAGATTCACGCCCAGTACGGAAAACATCTGCACACGGCCGTGGCCGACGCGGGCTACCCGATCTACGATTTCTTCCTGCCCGGGCTGCTGCTTGATGCGCTTGACCAGGGCAGGAACACCAATCTGCTGCGGTGGATCGACGAAATCCGGTCGCGCGGCCTGCGTACGATCAACATGCTCGGCTGCCATGACGGGATTCCCGTTCTCGACCTTGACGGTTACGAGACCGAGGCCGGCTACCAGCCGGGCCTGATGGAGCCGGAAGACATCCAGGCGGTGATCCAGCGTGTTCTTGACCGGGGCGGGCGCGTGAAAAACCTCTACGGCAAGGACGGCAAAAAGATTGCCTACTACCAGGTCAATGCCACCTATTTCAGTGCGCTGGGCGAGAATGAGCAGAAACTGCGGCTGGCACGCGCGATTCAGCTGTTCATGCCCGGCATTCCCCAGGTGTGGTACCTGGACCTCTTTGCCGGCCGGAACGACTACGAGGCCGCTGATCGCGGCGGGGTGGCGGGCCACAAGGAGATCAACCGAACGACGCTCTCGATCAAGGAAGTCGAGGAAGGGCTTCGTCGACCTGTTGTTCTGGACCAGCTGCGCATGATGCGCCTGCGCAATACCTCGCCGGCATTTGACGGGGAACTCGAAATCGTGGACACGCCCGAAAGCCAGCTGGAGATGTGCTGGTCGCATGGTGACGAGCGGGTCACGCTGAAGGCCGACCTGATCGATCACGGATTCAGCATTCACAACCAGCCGGCCGACGGCAGCCTGCAGGTTCTCGACTACCCTGCTGTGCGCAACGCCGTTGAATCACCCGCAATCGAAACCACCGAGTCCTGAAGCGACTGCCCATGAAGATTCTCGCCACTGACCTCGACCGCACCCTGCTGCCCAACGGCTCCTGGCCGGTGGACGAACGGGCCATCGAACTGTTCAACGCGTGGACTGCCCGGCAGGGCGTGCTCGTCGTCTATGTCACCGGACGCAACCTGGATTTGACCGAACAGGCCATTCGGGAATTTGGCGTGCGCTACCCGGACGTGCTCTGTGGTGATGTCGGCACCACCATCAGACGCCGCGAAAACGGCGACTGGGCCACTGACTCGGGCTGGATTGACCATGTGCATGCCATGAGTCCGCGCTGGGACAACCAGGCGATCCGCAGGGCGCTTGCCGACGTCGACGGCATGCGGGAGCAGGAACCGGAACATCTAAACGAGTTCAAGCAGAGCTACTATGTCGATCACGCCAATCGCGACCAAATCATGAGCGCGGTTGAGTCTCGGATCGGGGGCCGGTTTGACGAAGTACTGGTCTACAGCCACGATCCGACTAACGGCAATGGCCTTCTGGATGTGCTGCCGGCCAGCGCTACCAAGCGCACGGCGCTGGAATACGTGGCACGGAAGTGGAAGGCGGAAGGAAAAATCGTGTTCTGCGGCGACAGCGGCAACGACATTTTCCCGCTGACGGCCGGTTTTCTCGGGGTGATGGTGCGCAATGCCGATGAGCAATTGGTGCAACAGGTGACCGAAGCGCAGAAGCTTGACAGCAGCCTGCAGGTCTATCATGCCCGCGGGGGATTCAAGGGACTGAACGGGTATTACGTCAGCGGCGTGCTCGAAGGCGCCTATCACTACGGGCTGCTGGATGATACTGCCGACCCCGACAAGGACAGCCCCTGATTCGCGCCTCGCCGGGGCAGACAACGCTTGTTCCCGCGCCGGGAAGCTCCCGGCCAGGCCATCCATTCCCGCCCCCGCCATCATCATGGCTGCACGCGGCACCCGGGCAGAGAGTCAGGAGTGCTCGGGCTGCGGCCTTGAGAGCAGCTGCGCCAGGTCCGCCTGCCACTCGTAAACAGCCTGTACGCGGTTTCCCTTCTCGGATACCTTGACTTCCCGACACAGGGAGCGAGTCAGTTGCAGTCCGCGCCCACAGTAGCGGTCGACGGAAAGATCGCAACCAGCTGGCGTGCCATCTGGGCGCAGCGGTCGACCGCTGCCGTCATGGTAATAACCAGGGCCGGAGTCCTCCACCGTGATCGACAGCTGCCCCAGCCGACCGGTGAAACGGCAGGCCAGTTCCAGCACGATCCCCCCGGAATCCAGCGCCTCCAGCCCCGCTTCGCGGCGCCGGTAATACTCCTCGAATCCGTCCGGGCTGCCCTTGAGCCCGCTGTCCAGGCTGAGCAGCCCATGGTCTATCGCGTTGTTGAACAGCTCGGCAACCAGGATATGCAGGCGCTGGTGGTGGGACTCCAGGCCAGGCAGGCTGGCCAGGGTATCCACCACCAAAGGCACCGGATCGCTTCGCCGCAGGAACAGTGATCCGAAACTGACTTGCCAAAACCAGAACAGGCCGTCCTCGTCCGGCTCGCTGGTTGTCAGACAACCATCCCGGTACTCGGGCAAGTTCAGCCCCGCCTCCTCGGCCGCGGGCCGCCGACAGCGCAGCTCCAGCAGTGTCAGGTCATCATCATGGCCTTCCTCTCCGCCAAAGGACTCAAGGACCCGACTCAACTCGGAGAATCCGTCCCCACCCTGCTTGGCTGTCTGTGCCAGAAGCCGCTGCAACCGCTCCTCACCGAAGACCTCGCCCTTTGCATTGGTGGCCTCGGTCACCCCGTCGGAAATGGCGTAGAGCAACGCATCCTCGTCGACCGGGCAGCTCTCTCCCGCGCAGCCGGCATCGTCAAGATCCGGCAGGATGCCCATGGCCAGGTTGGTGGACGGAAAGGTCCGCGTCACGCCCCCCCCGGAGACCAGCACCAAGTCCGGCTGCCCCCCGTTCCAGACATGCAGTTGCTGGTAAACGCTGTCGTGTTCGATCAGGGCCGATGCCAGAAACATTCCGGTCGGTACGGTCTCGTGCACCAGCCGGTTGAGCCGGCGAACCAGCGTGGCAAAAGGCACGCCGCGTCGGGAGAGTTCGTAGAAGAGCCGGGAAACCGGCATGGTGCCGATCGCGGCCGACAAGCCATGACCGGTAAAATCGCCAAGCAGCAAATGCATCCGCCCACCGGGCGCATGGGAGACCAGCAAGAAGTCGCCGTTGAAGATCCGTGATGGACGGAGCAGGTAGCGCAGGTTGGGGCAGGCGTGGTCCGGGCAACCCGGGCGGACGATCCGCTGGAAGACCCGCTCGGCCAGCCGGTGTTCCTGACGCAGCTGTTCGCCATAGGCGATCAAGCGATCACGCTGCTGGCGAATGGTCTGGGTCAGCTCACGATTGCGCAGGGCTGCATTGACTTTTGCTTCGAGGATCACCGCATTGAACGGCTTGGTCAGAAAGTCGTCCCCACCCGCCTCCAGGCAGCGGGCCAGCTCGGTCTCGTTGGTGACGGCCGTCACGAAGATGACGGGCACGAAGTCCTCGCCCGCCGCCGCCTTGATGCGGGCCGCCGCCTCGTAACCGTCCATGACCGGCATGCGAATATCGAGAAACACGATATCCGGCCGCTCCTTCTCGAAAAGCTCGACGGCCATCGCCCCGTTCTCTGCCTCCAGAGTCCGGTGCCCGTCCTCCTCAAGCAGGTCGGCCAGCAGCAGCCGGTTGACCGGCTTGTCGTCAACGACCAAGCAGGTCAGCGGTTCAGAGACGAGCTCACTCGATGACGAAGAGCTTATTGAAATTGGCAATTTCCAGCACCTTGCTCAGTTCCTGGCTTGGGTTGGCCAGGACGATTTTCGGGTTTGCATCCGAGAAATGATCCCGCAAAAGCAGAAGCATTCCCAGACCTGAGCTGTCCATGTCCTCGGTTCCCTCAAGATCGACGCGGACCTGGGCCGGCTTGGCATCCTCTTTCTCGTACGCTTGGCGAAACTGCTTCTGGACCTTGAAGTCCAGGCGCCCGCGCACCGAGATGGTGAGCAGTTTCGACTGCGCATCGTACTGGCTGCTGATACTCATCTGCTACCCCTTGCTGGTATCCGCGGCCACGCATCGTCCATGACGTTCGTGGCCACACAATGAAAACTCACACAAACATTCGAACCACCCCGCCGGGCATGCCCTGCGAAATGGCTGCATTCAGAAAAGTTCGACATCGCCCTCGCTCATCGAGCTTTGTCCCACAGGCCGATGCTCGGCATCCTTCAGCTCCTGCCGCAAGGCTTCCAGCCGCTGCCGCGCGGCCTCCACCTGCTCCTGGGTCCGCCCGCTCTCGACCAGCGGCAGCTGGCGCAGCTCGGCGGCAAAGCGCTCCATGAACTCCACGCGCATGGAGGCCCGATCAAGCACCTGCCCGGTGATGTCCTCAAACTGCAGGGAACGAATGGCCACGCCAACGTTCTGGTGAACACGATCCACGATCTGCCCGACCTCCTCGAGCCCACTGGCGACACTGTTGTTCAGATCCTGAGCCTCCTGCATCATTTCCTCGATATGTCCCTTGGCGGTGATGGAACGGCTCATGTCCTGCGAGGCCATGTCACTGACCACCTGATGCGTCTCGCCGAAGATTTCCTGGGCCTGCTGAATCAACGTCCGGATCTGGTTGTTGAACTGGGCCGAGTCCTGCGACAGCTTGCGCACTTCATCGGCGACCACCGCGAAGCCGCGGCCGGCCTCTCCTGCCCGGGACGCCTCGATGGCGGCGTTGAGCGCGAGCAGGTTCGTCTGGCTGGCAATGCGGTTGGCATCGTCGAGCAGGCCGAAGATCTTCTCCATGTAGGCGGCCACGTCGTCAATCCGGTGCGCGACCGTCATGCTGTGCTTGCTGAGCTTGACCAGCAGCTCCACGTTGTCCGCAAGCACCCGGCTGTTCTCGTCGATAAAGGCGGTCATGTTCGCCCCACCACCGTGCTCCGACTGGTCAGAGTCAGCGCCGGCAAGCTGGCCGGTCAGCTTGAGCACCAGGTTCTGCTGGGCATCGACCTCGCTGCTCAGGCCGTTGAAGCTGGTGTAAAGCCCGCCCACGGCGTCACCCACCAGGGTACGAGCCTGCCCGACCAGGTCCCGCAGCTCCACGACCTCGTTGTGCACCAGTTCGTCGATGTCCTTGACGATTTCCCAGAGTGCCCTGTCCGACGCCCGGTTCATGCCGACCTGTTCCTGGCGGGCCTTCATCTTTTGAACCTGGGTATCCGGCATCAGGGTGATCGTCAGGATCCAGGCCAGAACAACGATGGACATGCCCACCCAGCCGGGAATCACGCCGACGGGAAGCACGACCATCAAGAGCCACACGCCGGCCGTGACCACCAGGGCGGGCCAGGCATCCTGCAGTCGCGTCCTGATCTGCGAGAACCCGGGGAGTCGTTCTTTGATATTCACCATTCCGTTTCTCTCCTGCGGATCGTTCACACCCGGTTGCTGCGCTTGCCGAGCGAATCAAGGTAGGCCAGCACCCGCACGGTCATTTGATCCAGCGGCACGACCTCATCCACCGCACCGAGCTTGACTGCCTCCTTGGGCATGCCAAACACCACACAACTTTTTTCATCCTGGGCGAAGGTCCGGGCACCGGCCTGGTGCATTTCGACCATGCCCTCGGCACCATCCTTGCCCATGCCCGTCAGAATCACGCCAATCGCATTCTTGCCAGCCACCTGGGCGGCGCTGCGAAACAGCACATCCACCGACGGACGGTGCCGACTGACCGGGGGGCCGTCATCCAGCGCCGTGACATAGTTCGCCCCGCTGCGCCGCAGCAGAAGATGCGAATGGCCAGGTGCCACGTAGGCATGCCCGGGCAGCACACGCTCGTTGTCTCTGGCCTCCTTGACCCGGATTCGGCAAAGCCCGTTGAGCCGCTCGGCAAAGGACTGCGTAAACACGGGCGGCATGTGCTGCGTAATCAAGATGCCCGGCGCATCTGGGGGCATGCCGACCAGCACCTCCCGGATTGCTTCCGTGCCGCCGGTGGACGCGCCGATGATGATCAGCTTTTCGGTCGATGCCAGCCGGTTGCCCAGCCGCGACATCACCGGCGCCGCCGGTTTGCGCAGCTCCTCCCGGCTGTGCCGCTTGACCCGGGCGGCTGCCGCGACGCGAATCTTCTCGGCGATGGTGTCCGAGTACTCGCGCATGCCCTCGGTAATGCCAACCTTGGGCTTGGTGACGTAGTCGATTGCGCCCAGTTCCAGCGCCTGAAAGGTGACGTCCGAGTCCCGCTCGGTCAGCGACGACACCATCACCACCGGCATCGGGCGCAGCCGCATCAGCTTTTCAAGAAAGCTGATGCCATCCATGCGCGGCATCTCGACATCCAGCGTCAGCACATCGGGATCGAGATCCTTGATCATCTGCCGTGCCACGATGGGATCCGGCGCGACGCCAACGACCTCAAGATCCGGATGGCTGTTGATGATTTCCGTCAGCAGACGCCGGATCAGTGCCGAGTCGTCCACCACCAAAACGCGGATGGTCATGAATCGTTCCTGTTTCTGTCCGGCCGGCTTCCGGACACGCACATCAAAGGCCGCTTGTCAGATCGATGTGCGGTCAGCCAGCCCCGCAGCATCACGAGAACAGCTCCACATCGCCTTCGACCTTGACCTCGGCCAGCTTCTGCCGGTAGGTGATTTCCCTTTCGATAATCGTGTCATTGTGAAGCGAACGCAACTTCCGCACCAACACGCGCCCGGTCGACGGGAAGAAGTAGACCTTGCGCGGGTAATTGTCCAGCAGATCCTTGGCCACCACCGGGATATGCTCGGTCGCCAGGTAGTCCACCACGAACTGCGCATTGCGCTCGCCCACCGGGTTGTTTCGAAACCCCGGCAGCACGTTGCCGGCCCCGAATACCTTCGCCTCGAGATTGCTTCGACGGGCGCCCATCTTGAGCAGCTGGTTGATGAGAATTTCCATCGCGTAGTCGCCGTAGCGCATGGATGAGCTCAAGGGGTCGTCCTGCTCGCGCTTGTTGTCCGGCAGCATGAAGTGATTGAGACCACCGATACCCTGTTTCCGATCCCGGATGCAGGCGGCCACACAGGAGCCAAGCACGGTCACCAGCACCATTTCCCGACCGGTTACGTAGTACTCGCCCGGCAGGATCTTGACGGCATCCATCTCAAGATGCCGGTCATAGTAAAGATTCGGCGCCAGAACCTCCTCAAAGTCGGACACGCTCATCGGTTCACCGGAGCGTAGACCGTCTTGCCCTTGAGACGGAACAGGTCAGAAGCATGCGCCAGGCTCTCGGAATGCCCCACGAACAGCAACCCGTCCGGGTGTATCAGGGGCTTGAGCCGGGACAGCAGGCGATATTGCGTCGGCTTGTCGAAATAGATCATCACGTTGCGACAGAAGACCTCGTCAAAGGGACCTTTCACCGGCCACTGCTGGCCGAGCAGGTTGAAGCTTCGGAATGTCACCAGTGCACGGACCTCAGGACGAACCCGAACCATGCCTTCATGCGCTCCCCTGCCCCGCAGGAAGAAGCGCTTGAGATCCCGATCCGGAATCCTGGCCACACGGTCTGCAGAATATATGCCAGCCTCGGCCGAACGCACGACATTGGTATCAAGGTCCGTGGCGAGAATGCGAACGGGCGGCCGAAATGAATCGAAGGCGTCGATCAGGGTCATCGCCATTGAATAGGGTTCTTCGCCCGTTGAGCAGGCAGCGGACCAGAGCGTGACGGGCGAACGGCCGCTGCGCCGCTGGGCGACGGCATGCTCGGCGAGAATCGGGAAGTGATGTGCCTCTCGGAAGAACGAGGTCAGGTTGGTCGTCAAGGCATTGACGAAGTGCTGCCACTCCTCAGCGTCATTGTTCAGTCGGTCAAGGTACTCCCCGAAGCGCGTCAACCCGGTAATTCGCAATCGTCGCGCAATCCGGCTGTATACCATGTCCCGCTTGCCCGGGTTTAGGGAGATGCCGGCATGGGTATAGATCAGCTCCCGGATCTTTTCAAAATCCGAGTCTGTAAAGTGAAATTCGCGGTCGGCCATCTCAGCGGATTCCGTTCCGGTTCAGGATTCTGTCCACGGACAGGTCGGGGTTGCTGCACGGGCGGGGAATGACACCACCCATTGAAATCCCCTGTCCACGGCCGACACAAGACGGCGCTGGCCGGGCAAAAAGCCCCCTTTTGACGGGCGGGAGCCACTTCGCCTTGCTTTTCTCACCCCCCGAACGGGTGGGAATCCGCGACTGCACGGGGCGGTTCAGAACTCTTCCCACTCGTCCTCATCCGCAGCGTGGCCGCGGCCCTTCGCCGGCCCCGTCTGCCCCCCGGACGATTTGGAGCCTGACTTGGCACCTGACTTCACGCCAGCCTTGCCGGCAGCCCTGGCCTGACTGGCCACGGCCCTGGCCACCGCAGGCCGGTTGCTGCCGCCCAGGCGCGGCGCATCGTGCGTGACCGCCGAGTCATCGACCTTGAAGAAACTCACCGCGCGCGACAGACCCTCGGACTGC
>JBNGDJ010000051.1:0-16465 GCA_049974825.1 Halothiobacillaceae bacterium
CGTTGGGGCATCCATGCCCCAATCGGGAATCTCTGCATTCGTTCAGAGATTCCCTAGGGGGGGCGAATGCACTCGCGTCAGTCGCTTGCCCGATTGGCGCGTGGGATCAAGCTCGTCCGATTTTCGAACCCTGCGACATACCGAGTAGAAACGGCCATGAATCTGCCGAACTTCCTGACCTGGCTGCGCATCGTCGCCATTCCGCTGCTGGTGCTGGTGTTCTTCCTGCCGGTGCCGTGGGCCGGCCCGGCCGCCGCGGTGCTTTTTCTGCTGGCCGCGGTGACCGATGCCCTGGATGGCTACCTTGCCCGCCGGCTCAACCAGCAGTCGCGTTTCGGTGCCTTTCTTGACCCGGTTGCAGACAAGTTGATCGTCGCGGCGGCGCTGGTCCTGCTGGTGCAGGCCCATGGTGACCTGGCCCTGACGATTGCGGCAGTCATCATTATTGGTCGGGAGATCGTGATTTCCGCCCTGCGCGAATGGATGGCCGAGGTTGGTGCGCGCGCGGCCGTGGCCGTTTCCAACCTGGGCAAGATCAAAACCATCGTCCAGATGACAGCCATCACCCTGCTTCTATATGGCCAGCCCATCTGGGGGTTGCCGGTTTTCGGGATCGGCTACGTCCTGCTTCTGCTGGCCGCGCTGCTGACCGTGCTCTCGGCGTTTTATTACCTGCGCGCCGCCGCCCATGCGCTGGGCGAATGACCTGCGGGCGGCCTCCCGCATTCTGAAACTGGCCGCACACCTCATTCTCGGGGTGGTCTGGACGCTGTATTACCGAAACGCCTCGGCGAAACGCCGGGATGAAGTCATTCGACGCTGGCTTGCAGGTGTGGGGCGGATTCTCAACCTGCATGTCGAGCGGGCGGGGCAAAATCCCTGCGCCTCAGCCCTGTGGGCCGTCAATCATGTGTCTTGGCTGGATATCCCGCTTCTTGGCGGGCTGCATCCCGGTGCCCGGTTTCTTTCCAAGGCGGAGGTGGCCGGCTGGCCGTTGATTGGCTGGCTGGCGCGTCATGCCGGCACGCTGTTTATCCGGCGCGGCGCGGGAATGGCAGAAGCGCAGCAGGCCATGACCGATGCATTGCTGGCCGGAAAAACCGTGGTGCTATTTCCCGAGGCCACTACCACCGATGGGCGGCAGGTTCGGCGGTTCTTTCCCCGTCTGTTCGCGTCCGCCGCGGGCGCCCGGCTGGCCGTGCAGCCGGTCACCATTCGGTATGTCGACGAGCAGGGCTGTCGCGACCCGCGGATCGCGTACATCGACGACATGACTCTCTGGCAATCGCTCTGGCAGATCGCCCGAGTGCCCCAACCCCGGGTGCATCTGGAGTTCTCGCCACCATTCTGCGTGCCGCAATCCCGGACTGACGCGGCCCGTCTGGCCGAATCAGCCGTGCGCGAGGTGCTTGAGCAGCCGACGCGGCCGCTACGCGAGCAAGAACCTTGATCTGCCGGGGTAGCGAAGCCTCGCAGGCATGCAGAACACGCCCTGGCCGATGCACACTCGGCCCCGGCCCCGGCCCCGAAAATGCAGAGATTCCCTGATCAGGGAAGCCGCAGGCCGCTTGCTCGCGTGATACGGCTGGTAAGAGTGGCCTGCAATGCCTCCTCCTGACTGTATATCAGCGTAAAGGCCGCGCTTGAACGAGTGATGCCGGTGTAGAGCAATTCGCGGGTCATGACCGGGTTGTGTCGATCAGGTAGCACCAGCGCGGTGTGGCTGAACTCCGAGCCCTGGGACTTGTGTACCGTCATGGCGAAGACGGTCTCAACGTCCAGCAAGCGGCTGGGCAGCACCCAGCGAATGCCGCCCTGGCCGTCGGCAAAGGCGACACGGAGCACCCGGCGGCCGGGGTCGGTCGCAGGGGCCGGCCACGGCAGGCAGAGACCGATGTCGCCGTTCATGAGTCCGAGGTTGTAATCGTTGCGGGTAATCAGGACGGGCCGTCCGGCATACCAGATGCTGCCCGAATCCGGCAGCAGGTCCCTCAGTGTCCGGGTGACCAGCTCGTTGAGTGCCTCCACGCCCCAGGGCCCGCGCCGGACCGCGGTCAGCAACTGGAATTGGCGGTGCATGTCGAAAACCGCCGCCGCCCAGCGATCCAGCGCCTCTCGTGGCGCGTCAGGTTCGGGCTGCAGGCGCCACATCTGCTCAAGATAGCCCCGGTAACCGGCGCGCAGCAGCCGACGAAGGGGCTCCAGGGCAGCCGGGTCTTCCCCGTTGCGACTGGGAAGCCTGATCAGCTGGAGATTGTGTTCGGGCGTGACGGGGGCGCCTTCCTGTCGCGCGTACTGCGCGAAGATCGATTTTAATTGCGCCAGACTGGGCTGATCGGCATTGACCGTCCGCGCCAGTGCGCCGATACCGGGGTAGTGGGCAAAGCGGTAACTGTGCCGAAGCAGCGTGGTGGCCTGGGCCAGTGTGCCTCCCCGCGGGTCCAGCAGCGCCTGAGGCAGTGTTTCGCCCGTGGCCGCAAGCAGCCAGTCCCGGGTTTGTGGCGTGTAGTGCCCGGCCTGGGCCTGACGACACAAATCCCCGAGAACGGAACCGGCCTCGACCGAGGCCAGCTGATCCCGGTCTCCCAGAAGAATCAGCCGCGCCTGCGGCTTCAGGGCATCCAGAAGGTTCGCCAGCATCTCGACATCCACCATCGAGGCCTCATCGACCACCACCAGGTCGGCGGGCAGGGGATGGCCTGCATGGTGACGAAATTTTCGGCTGCCTCCCCGGCGTTCCAGCAGGCGGTGCAGGGTGATGACTTCGGTCGGAATTGCCTCCCGGATGGCCAGGCCGGGAAGCTCGGGCAGCTTCTCAATGCTTCCGGACAAGGACTCGGTCAGTCGGGCGGCGGCCTTGCCGGTTGGCGCCGCCAGGCGAATTGTCAGTGACCGTTCGCCGGCTTGTGCCTGCAGGCCCTGAAGCAGGGCCAGGAGCCGGAGCACGGTGGTGGTTTTGCCCGTGCCCGGGCCGCCGGTAATGATGGCGAAATCCGCGCGGGCCGCCAGGGCGCAGGCGATTTTCTGGTCATTGGGGGAGGTCGGCGCATTTTCCGTAAAGAGCCGATCCAGCAGGGGACGAACTCGCTCGGGCGGCAAGGTGCGCGCGGCCTTCAGTCGCGCCTCGATGCCGTTCTGGATCTGGCGCTCGTAGTGCCAGTAGCGACGAAGATAGAGCAGGGGACGGACCTGCGTGCCGCCAAGAACCAGCGGCGCGGCCTGCACATCGCCGGATGTCCGTGGCGCTCGGTTTGCCTCGGGCGAATCATCGCGGGCATCCTCCACTGCATCGCTGCAAAGCAGCGCGGTGACCCACTCCAGGCAGTTCCAGCCGGCTAGCTGCTCGGCGAGCTGTCGGCCGACGGGATTGACCTGCTGGCCGCCATTTGCCGCCTCGCCGGGCTGGTCGTCAGCCAGTTGCCGTTCCGGCTGGTCCAGTACGGCCTGAAGATCCAGGCAAACATGCCCATGGCCGTTGGCCTCACTGACGAGGGCAGTGGCCAGCAGCAGCGGCTCGCTGACCGCCGAGGCCCTCTCGGCGATCATCCGGGTCAAGGCCAGGTCCAGCGGACGCAGGGCGCCCAGCCTGACCCACTGTCCCAGGCGCGTCATGAGTTCGTTCATGCACAGATCTCCCGCTCCTGGCCGGCCGGTGTGCCCTGGGCAAGCAGCCGGTCGAGTTCCTCGATCAGGGCGCGTTCCGGGCGGTCGCAGAACAGGCCCCGGGTTTCCTGGTTTCGGGTTCCCCGCAGGAAAACGTAGATGGCACCGCCCACGTGCCGGTCGTAGTCGTAGTCGGGCAGCCGGGCCTTGAGCAGTCGATGCAGGGCGACCAGGTACAGCACGTACTGCAGGTCGTAGCGGTGGGAGAGGATCTGCGCCTGCATGGATGCCGGGTTGTAGTCCGCGTCGGTCGGGCCAAGGCGATTGGATTTCCAGTCGATCACGTAATAGCGCCCCTGGTGCGCCACCACGAGGTCAATGAACCCCTTGAGCAGACCGTTGAGCTGGATGCTGCGGGCCTGCGGCCGTCCGGCGCCACCCAGGGTTCGATTGCGGACCAGCCGGTCCAGCGCGGCCGCGTCGACCTGATGGCTCTCGATCATGAATTCCAGCTCTACCGCGCACTGCGCCGGCTCGATTTGCTGAAGCACAAGTGCCCGTTCCTCGTTGAGCGCATCGAGGGGCCAGCGAGCCTGGACGAACGCGGTCAGCCAGCCCCACAGCGGTGCGATGAACTCAGCCGGAATACGCCGACGTTGGCAGAAGCGATGAAACTCCTGTCTGCCGCTGGTGTTTTCCGTGACGATGGCCGAAAAGCCCCTGCGCGGCTGGCCTGCCTTGGGCGAGAACTGCTGTGCGGCCGCCCATTCGAGCAGGGCATGCAGGAACGTTCCCCAGGATGCCCCGGCGGGCAAGCGGTGCAGGACATTTTGTGCGCACAGTACCTCGCGGTTGCCGTCGGGCAACCCAGTGGGCGGGGCATGGGCCAGACGGCGCTCCTCGTCCTGCTGATCGTCTCGCGCCGTTTCCGATTCGCTGTCCGGCCCGAATATGTTTGGCTCGGCAGGTTGCGCGGCTTTGGCCGCTGACGATGCGTTGCTGCTGTTCTCCGATTGAAAGCGGATGGCCGAGTAACTGGCGATCCACCAGAGCGCGCAGAGTCCGCTTGCCGGGCTCGGCCGGGCCTCTTGCAGTTTTGTGGCTTCCCGAGGCGCGAGGCACGCCTGGTCCGCCGCCGGCGACTCAGCCAGGCCGATGTGTTCCGAAGTGGCGACCACGGTTTCCAGTTCCTTGCGGTAGCTGGTTGCATCTTCGACCGGGCTGCCGCCATTGAGCAGGTAGCCCAGGGCCGAGCGCTCAATTTGGGGTTTCTTGGCATTGCCGTTCGCCAGCGGGGCCACTCCGAGCCAAACCGCATGGCGGGCTCGGGTCAGGGCAACGTACAGAAGGCGCATGTCCTCGCTGATGCGCTGGTCGTTTGCCTGTTTCCAAGCCTCTTCAAACGTATTTTTACCCGCGATTTCCTGGTAGGGGCGGTCCGCGTGGCGATAGGGAACCTGGCGCGTGTTGCCGTCAATTTCCTTCCAGCTGCTGATGAACGGCAGCAGTACCAAGGGATATTCCAGGCCCTTGGACTTGTGGATCGTAATGACCTGGACGCGGTCGGCGTCGCTTTCCAGCCTGAGCACCTGTTGTTTGTCATCGACCTCCCGATACTGGGCGAGATGGCGGATCAGTGCCTGCTCGCCATCCAGTTCGGTGCTGGCCTGCTGCAGCCATTCGGCCAGGTGCAGGATATTGGTCAGCTGCCGCTCGCCCTCGGGTTTTTTCATCAGGCGAGCAGGCAGGTCGAAGGCCTGAAGCAGATCGTACAGCGTGGCGAGGATCCCCTGTTCCTGCCAGCATTGATGCAGTTGTGCGAAAGTCTGCATCTGCGATTCCCAGGCCAGCTCGTCTTTCAGCCACAAGGCCAGTTGTTCCAGAGGAATATCAAGCGTGTTGGTGCCCAGGGCCGCTCTGACCAACCGCTCATCCTGCGGCTGCGCGCAGGCGCGCAACCAGTGCAGCATGTCCCGGGCCTCGGCAGTGGAAAACACCGATTCCTTGTCCGAGAGGTAGACACTGGGCACCCGACGTTCCTTCAACGCCGCGCGAATGGCCCGGGCTTCGGTGGTGGTGCGCACCAGAATGGCCATGTCGGCCGGTTTCAACGGTTGTGTGATCTGCCCGTTTTGCCCGAACCCCGCCTTGTTTTCGGCCGCGGCTTCAAGCCATGCCACGATCTGGCTTGCCGTGCTCGCCGCGGCCTGCCTGCGATACTGGCTGGCACCCAGCGCCAGCTCGTCCGGGTTTTCGGGTGCGAAATGCCAGAAGTTCATCGGGTTGACCGGGGCAGGCGAATCTGGCGCATCCGCCCCAAGCAGGTAAAGTGTCTCGTCCCGCCCTTGGGCATCCACCGTGATGTAGGGCACAGGGTTGTTCTCGCTTTCCCGAAAGCGAAAGGCGCCGCGTTCGTGCCGCTCGGCATGTTCGAACAGGGCGTTGCAGGCCGCTACCACCCCCCGGGTTGAACGGAAGTTCCTTGTGAGCGTGAAGTGACGCCCCGTGGTCGCCCGGCGCGCTTCGAGGTAGGTGTGAATGTCCGCTCCCCGGAATCCATAGATCGACTGCTTGGGGTCGCCGATCATGAACAGCCCGGTCTCGGGACAGTTGGCCTGCACGTTGTAAATCCGGTCGAAGATCCGGTACTGCACCGGGTCGGTGTCCTGAAACTCGTCGATCAGCGCCACCGGGAAGCGTGTGCGCAGGTTTTCAGCCAGCCGTCCGGCCGCCTCCGGTGCCTGGCTTGGGTCCAGCGCCCGGTCCAGGTCGTGAAGCAGGTCATCGAAGCCCATCTCGGCACGTCGCTTCATTCTTTGGTCAAAGACCTGTCGAACCCAATGCAAGGCGTGGGCCAGCACGGCGAAGCGCAATGGAACCTCATTTGACTGGCCGGCCTCATCCGACAGGTCAAGGTATTCCCGAAGCAGGGTAAAGGCCACCAGCGACTTTTCCTGCTGGTGGGGTTGACCTTTCTTGAAGGTGAAGCGGCCGGCTGCAAAGTTGCCAAGCTTGCCTGGCGCCTCAGCGCCTTCGGCGGCCCAGGCGTGGATCGCGTCAAGCACTTGCCGGTATTTGGACTCGTTGGCGCTGCCGTGTCGACTGCCGTTCAGGCTGGGCCGCAGTTCGAGCAGGTGGGACTCGATTTCCTCCCAGTGGTCGCGCCAGTGAGCCCGCACCCGGCGCTCCAGGTCGGCCTTTTCCAGGGCGCGCTGCAGGTAAGGGGTCAATTGCTCGACCTGAATCGGCCGCCCCTTGAAAGTGACTCCTTCGCTTGCGGTGCCCATCAGGTTGCGCAGCTCGGCAAGCAGTTTCTCGGGTGAGCCGATGGCATCAAGGACGATCCCGGCCGCTTCTTCGCTGACGTCGTAGAATTGGATACGCCAGTAGTCCCGCACCACCTCGGCCAGGAGATCTTCCGTATCGGTGATCAACTGACGATCGAACAGCCCGCGGGTATCGAAGGCCTGTTCGACCAGTACGCGGTTGCACCAGCCGTGGATGGTTGAAATCCGGGCTTCGTCCATGCTTTCGGCAGCGACCTCAAGTCGCCAGGCGCAGCTCGGCCACTCCTGCGGCGGATAACTCTGCCTGAGCCTTTCAAGCGGGTCGTCGGTGGAGTTGGACAAGTCTGGCCGTCTGAAATGAACGGCCGCCTCCACGAGCCGTCCACGAATGCGCTCGCGCAGTTCTTCAGCGGCGGCCTCCGTGAAGGTCACCACCAGGATTTCGCTTGGCGTCAGTGGGCGGTCGAAGGCAGTCTGGTCGTTGCCGTGACCAAGGATCAAACGCAGGTACAGCAGCGCAAGCGTGAAGGTCTTGCCGGTGCCGGCGCTGGCCTCGATCAGCTGGCTGCCGCGCAGGGGAAATGCGAGCGGATCAAGGCGGCGAATCGATTCAGTCATTGTCGGATTCCTCCTCCTGCCGGTCGGTTGCCAGAGTCGACCTCAGCGGGCCGTAAAGCGCCTCGGCCTGCGCCATGAACAGGGAGCATCCCTCCAGCGTCTCGTAATCCGGCCAGAAGCGGGAAAAGGCCGGATGATCGTCGATTTCCCCCTGGCGGTTGTGATCGCCCTCGTAGACCTTGCCGGGGTTGTCGGCCGGGTCCAGTGCGGCAAAGGCAGTCTTGCAGGGCAGGGGCAGCAGCTGGGTCAGCCCGAGGCGATAGCCCCTCAGAAGGACGCGCAATGTTTGATCGGCCTCTTCGGGCGTCAAGGGTGGCAACCGCAGGTTCGTATCCGGGCCGAGGATGATTGTCTCGGTGGGTGCGTCCCGCTGGGCTGCCAGGTGGGCCGGCCACAGGCGCAGAAGGTGATGCCACTTGATGCGCTTGCCTTCATGCAGGCGGCTGGGCTGCAGCGTGAGTTGGATGCGCGCCCCCGAGGGCGTTTCCCTGAGCTCATGAAGACTGTCCTCAAGGATCAGGCCGGTTTCTTCCAGGCGGATGCTGACCGACTGGATCGGGTTGCTGGTCTGCCAGCGTTCGAGGTAGCTCTGCAGGGGCGTGCCGACCTCGTCTTGCAACTGTTTTCGCTGATGTGTCCCGAAGGGGGGCACCGCCAGGCGGCCGCTGTGCTGGACGTGATCGCAGGCCCGTTCGAGCAGGGAGTCCACGGGCTGTTCGGGCGTTCTGGCCAGAGCAGCCGTGATCTGCCCGATGACCTGGTCGATCAGGCTCCAGCGGTCCAGTCCGTCGATCTGGAAGGGCTCCTCGTCGTTCAGGATGTCCTTGGGTTCTTGCCAGTCGATGCCCAGGCGGCGACGGTAGTAGGTTCTGACTGGCCGGCGCAGAAATTCCGCCAGGTCTTTCAGGCTGATCGGCCCGTCCGGCTCCCATGCTGTGTGCGGCTGTTCCGGCAATGATGCCGTCGCCGGGTCGTGCGTTCGCCGCCACTCACTGGCGTAGGTGAACAGCCGCGGGTCGCGGTCAGGTCGGAAGTATTGCTGGCTGAACGGCTGCAGCGGATGTTCGGTGGTCAGGGCCTCAAGCAGTGCCTCGCCAGCCGCAATGCCGGTGGCTTTCCCGTCATGGCCGGCAAGGTGCCAGCCGGCGGCGATGTGATCGCGCAATTGTCCGACCAGTACCGACGGCGGGCGGGTGCTGTTGTCGCGGAGACTGCGCCCGACCCAGCTGATGACCAGCTTCTCTCGTGCCGAGAGCAAGGCTTCAAGAAACAGGTAACGGTCATCCTCCCGCCTGGAGCGGTCGCCCGGCCGGTAATCCCGGGCCATCAGATCGAAGTCCGCAGGACGGACTCGGCGCGGGTAGTCACCATCGTTCATGCCGAGCAGCCAGACCTGGGTGAAGGGAATGGCGCGCATGGGCATCAGGGTCGCGAAATTGACCGCGCCACCGAGAAACTTCTGCGTCAGGCTGGGCTGGTCCAGCGCGGCGAACAGTTCATCGCGCACGACCTGAACCGGCAGTTTGCTCTCTTGAAGCCCGGCGCAGGACCAGACTTGCTCCAGCCGTTCAAGCTGCAATTCAAGGCTCTCGATTGCCCAGGCATCCGCCTTGCTGGTTGGTGCAAAAAAGGTGTCGACCAGATTGGTCAACAACCGAATCCATTCGGCGGGGCGTTGCGGCTGTTCGA
This sequence comes from Halothiobacillaceae bacterium, assembly GCA_049974825.1. Taxonomy (GTDB): domain Bacteria; phylum Pseudomonadota; class Gammaproteobacteria; order Halothiobacillales; family Halothiobacillaceae; genus JBKHDT01. The sequence goes on from JBNGDJ010000051.1 coordinate 9,198, forward strand.
GCTGCTTGCGCGTCGCTTCCAGGTCCTCGAGCAGCTGCGCCAGCGGACCGAGCACGGCAGCTTCCAGGCCGGCTGCCTCGTCGTGCGGTTCGATGTCCTTCCATGGGCCGGTGGCCCCATTGGCGAAGCCGAGAAGGAGGCGGCGCAGGCCGAAGGCCCAGGTGTTCTCCTCCCGAGCGGGCAGTCCAAGGTCCGCCCGTTGCTGCGCGTTCAGACCCCAGCGGATGCTTGCGCCCCGAATCCAGCTCTCCAGCCGGGGCAGGTCGGACTCGGAGAGGCCATAGCGTTCACGCAGCGCCGCCACCTCGAGCAGGTCCACAAGTTCGCTCACCGTCAGGCGCAGGGTGGGCAATTCCAGCAGCTTTTCCAGCGCGATCAACAGGGTGTTGCGCCCCCGCTGGCCTTGATCCGCGATGTGGAAGGGAATGAAACGCGGGTCCGGTTCATCACCCACGGTGGCGTGCCGCCCGAACACGGCCTGAATATGCGGGGCATAGACGTTGATGTCCGGCACCATCACAAGGATCTCGCGCGGGGGCAGGTCGCGGCCTTCGGAACGGGCCTCTTCCAGTGTGGCGAGCAGCTGGTCGTGCAGGATCTCCACCTCCCGCTGGGGAGAGTGGGCCACCAGGAATTGCAGACTGTCATCGACCTCGGGATCAATGACGGTCTCGGCGGCCTGGCGTTCCGAAAGCGGCCGCAGTTCAAGGATGTCCGACTGCAGCTGGGTCAGCAGGCAGTCACGTTCATCCAGCGGATCACGGTACAGGTCCACGCTCTGGTGAATCGCCCGCCGAACGCGTTCCCGGTAGTTTTCTGGGTCGTCATGCTCGTCGAGCAGATGCAGGTAGTCCCGGCCTTGCCTGCCCCAGGAAGCCAGCAGGGGATGCCCATGCAGGTGGAGGTTCTCCCGGGTCAGGTCGGCCGGGATCTTGCGGGCCCCGATTCGTCGGTACTCGCGGCGCAGCAGATCCCTGTCCGGGATCAGGTCGCCCCAGTAATGCCTGCAGGGGTTGCTGGCGAAAATCAGAATCTGGGTGAAGGGTGCCAGCGCCTCAAGCAGTGCCAGGGTCTGGCGTGGCAGCGAAGAAATCCCGAAAACCACCACCCGGCGGGGCAAATCCGGTGGCCGCCGATCGGGTGAAAACTGCGCGCAGCGCGCGATCACTGCCTGGTGAATGCCGGCTCGGCTGGCACGCGCCCAGGGCTGATCACCCAGACGATCATCGGCCTGAATGTCGGCAACCAGCCAGCGCCACAGAAGTGGCTGCCAGGCATCGGCCAATTCCAGCGGCCTGCGGTTGCCCTTCGCATCAATCAGCACGTCGTCGCCGTTTTCCCAGGCTTGCAGCCAGTCGGCCCGGTAGACCTGGTACTGGTCGTACAGGTCGGCGATGTTTGCGGCCAGCTGGTGCTGGCGGCGCGGTTCGCTGTCCTGGCTTAGAAAGCCCCGCAGTGGTTCGAGCTGTGCGCTGTATTCGCCGGTATCGTCTTGCCACCAGGCACCGAGCAGGTGATACAGGCGCCAGGTCAGCGGTGCCTTGTCGAAGGGAGACATCTGCGGCAGGTCATCGAACACGCTTCGGTAGGTCTGCCACAGAAAGCGCCCCGGCAAATCAACCTGCAGGGCAGCCGCGATTCCGCAACCACCCTCGTCTCGGGCCAGGGCCATCCTGAGCCACTGGGCGATCCCGTTGCTCTGTACCAGGATGCATTCGTTTTCCAGCGGCTCGAGCGGGTGCACCCGGATCCACTGGGTCAGCAAATCCCGCAAGTCCTCCAGACGGTTGCCCTGGAGGATCATCAGGCCGGGTTCAAGGGGCGCAAGCGTGTTCGACATGAGACATCCTTGCATGGGGCGAGGAAGGGCGGAAAGCACTGGCAAGAGTATCTGCACAATGAGCCAATATGTCCATATATTGAGTCGAGTCTGAAAAATTCGCAACTCAGTGGCTTTTTTCAACAATGTGGCGGATTTGGCCTTGATGGATTGCAGGAAGCTGAGATGATGACGGTCTTTTACACAGGGAATCTCAGCACGAATGCAGACCTTCCTCAGGCACTTCGAAAGGCTTTTCGAGGTGCCCTTGTATTGCTGCTCGGTAACTTCCATGCAGCGATTACAACGAAGTAGTGTTAACAGCCTGATGAGTGCAAAAGGCACACAATGTGCTAATCTTTGACTCATGAAGCCAATCACATGGAACCCAGAGAAGAACAAGCTCCTCCGGGCAGAAAGGAATGTCTCTTTCGAGGATGTGGTTTTTCATATCTCGGTGGGCGGCATATTGGATACGTTCGAGCATCCGAATCAGCAGCGATATCCGGGGCAACAGATTCATGTGATTGAGATCGAGGGGTATGCGTATTTGGTGCCCTTTGTGGAGTCAGAGGATGAGGTTTTTCTGAAAACGATCATCCCGAGCCGGAAAGCGACCAAAACCTATTTGGGAGGTCCAGAATGAGTAGGCTGGATAAAGAGGAGCAGGAAATTCTGGATGCATTTGATGCAGGAGAGCTGCAGCAGTCGCCAGACAATCAAGACAGAAAAACGCGGCATCAACAGTATGCCGGCGCCATGTTCAAGAAAGATGCGCGTATCAACATCAGGCTGTCCTCCAAGGATCTCAGAGGGCTCCAGAAGAAAGCCTTGGCAGAAGGCATCCCCTACCAGACACTTGTTGCCAGCATTCTTCATAAATATCTGGAAGGTCGCTTGCACGAGGATCGATAGGGGAATCTCCGTGAAAATTCTTCAGATTCCCGAGATAAACACAACAACCCGAGCGAGTCTGTCGCATGCCGCCGTTCTTCATATTGTTTGCCTTGACCCTGTTCCTTGCGCCTCTTGCCGCGGTTGCCTCCGCGGACGACTCGGTGGACGACCCTCGCCCCAGGCAGTTGCTGATCGAGAACGTACCCTGGACGGGAGACTTCGACGCCATGATCGATCGGCGGATGATCCGGGTGCTGGTCCCGTACAGCCGGACCCTGTATTTCAATGACCATGGCCGGGAGCGTGGGCTCAGCGCTGAGCTGGTGCGGGATTTCGAGCAGTTCGTCAATCGTGCGCTCGGCACGAATCGGCACCCGGTCACGGTCTATATTCTGCCCACCACGAGGGATCAGCTGCTTCCGAGCCTGGCCCAGGGGCTCGGTGACGTGGCTGTGGGTTACCTGACAGTTACCGAACCACGCCTGGAGATCGTGGATTTCGTGGCGCCTGACACGACGCATACGCTGGATGAAGTCCTGGTCACCGGCCCGTCTTCGCCCCGGGTTTCCGTGATCGAGGATCTTGCCGGGAAGACGGTGCATGTCCGCCCGGCGACCAGTTACCACGAGAGCCTTCAAAAGCTCAACGCGTCATTTGTGCAACTTGGCCTCGCGCCCGTCAGGCTGGTAGAGTTGCCCGACCCGCTTGAAGACGAGGACCTGCTCGAAATGCTCGATGCCGGGCTGCTGGAGCTGATTTTCGTCGATGACGAAATTGCCGAGACATGGAGTCGGATCCTCGATCACATTCAGCTGCACCCGCATATTGCGATCCGGGAGGATGCGCCGATCGGCTGGGCCGTTCGAAAGGACAGTCCCGAGTTGGTGGCCATGCTCGAGCGCTTCTACCGCGAATACGTGGGCAAGCAGCATGTTCACCGGGTTCGGCTGGCACGCTTCAAAAAGCAGATCCCCCGGCTGCACGGAGCAACCCGGGCAGAGGAATACGAGCGCTTTCAGGCTTTGTTGACGCTTTTTGAACGGTATGGCGAAAAATACGATTTCGAACCTTTGATGCTGGCCGCGCAGGGCTATCAGGAGTCACGTCTTCGTCAGGACGCGGTCAGTCCGGTGGGGGCGATCGGCATTATGCAGCTGATGCCGGAGACCGGGGCCGAGATGCAGGTCGGGGATATCCGGGTAACCGAGAACAATATCCATGCCGGGGCAAAATACCTCGACTGGTTGATCGAGCACTTTTTCTCCGACGCCGCCTTCGATGACAACAACCGCATGTTGTTTGCCTTTGCCGCGTACAATGCCGGGCCTGGCACGATCCGCCGAATGCGTCGGCTGGCGGAGCAGGAGGGGCTGGACCCCAACCGCTGGTTCAACCACGTTGAACGGATCACCGGTGAACGATTCAGTGGCGAGACGACCCACTACGTTCGCAATATCTACAAGTACTTCGTCGCCTATCAGCTCGAACGAGCGCAGCGCCGGCAGCGCGAGGAGCTGCTTGAATCCATCGCCGCGCCGTAGGGGGGCTCCTGCGGTCAAGACGCATGGGACTTTTCGGCGGGCGCTGCCCGAGACACGCACACCAGGAGAACGAAATGACTCGTTTGGCCCGTAACGCTGGCCGGGAATCGCGGTACGCAAACACCAGATTCTCGATCCAGGCATGGATGTCCCGATGCATGGGGGCGCAAGCCAGTGAATTGCGAGGTTCGGATTGGATTCGGGCGGCCCGGCACGGGGGTGTGCGCGAGTGCCGCGATGGCTGTGTGCCGCGTTTTTTGAAACGCCAACTGACTGTTTTCGGCCTTTTCCTCGTGGTAGCGCTCTTCCTGATGGGGGCGCCTGCCAGCGCGACAGCACCGCCTGCCATCGACCCGCAAGCCAATCCGCTGCGTACGGCCGATACTTCAAGCCCGCGGGCCACCGTGACAAGCCTTTTCCGCAACCTTGAACGTGCCCACCAGATTGCGCTGGACGGCGACCAGCCCGCCGCCGATACCATTCCGCCACTGCGACGCGCGTCCCGTACCCTGGATTTGAGCGAGGTTCCGCGCAGCCTGATGCCCGACGCAGGCATGGAGGCGGCCCTGCTGCTCAAGGAAATTTTGGACCGAATCGGCCTGCCGCCCCTGGAAACCATTCCGGACGAAGCGGACGTCGATGAGAGGTCGCTGACGCAGTGGCGGGTTCCCAACACCGAGATCGTGATCCGGCAGGTGACATCCGGGCCCCGGGCCGGGGAGTGGCTGTTCAGCCCGATGACCGTTGAGTACGCGCGCGACTTCTATGAGGTCGCCGAAGATCTGCCATACCTGCCGGGGGCGACGCCGGGCCTTCTGGATGCCTACAACATGACGCCGGGGCGGGGCATCAGCTATGGCTGGGTCGTCAAGGGCATGCCCGCATGGCTTGGGCAGTCGATTTTTGATCAGGCCGTGTGGCAATGGTTGCTCGCATTGATCGCGGTCACCTTGACGCTGGTATTGGCCGTCATCGCCTACCGCATGGCGCGTCGCCGGGAAGAGCGGCAGGCGGCGCTCGGCGTAAAAACTCGGTGGGCGACCCTGTTTGCGCTTATTTGGGCGCTGGCCCTGACCAACGCGACCGGGCAGTTCATCAACAGCATGGTGAACCTCACCGGCGATGTGCTCTTCTTCGTGCTGCGGGCCTTTGTCATCGTCAACTACAGCCTGGCTGCGTGGATTGCCGCTTCGTTCCTGACCAGCCTTGCCGAAGCCATTATCAGTTCGCGGCGGCTTCGTCCGCGCGGTGTGGACAGTCAGCTTTTGCGGCTGGGCTTCCGGTTGCTGGCGGTGGTGGTCATTGCCGCCATTGTGATTGATGCGGCCGACCGAATCGGGCTGCCTGCCTATTCGGTCCTGACGGGGCTTGGCGTTGGCGGCGTGGCTGTCGCGCTCGCGGCGCGGGAGACGCTGGCCAACCTGCTCGGCTCCATCGCCATCATGCTCGACAAACCCTTTCGGGTGGGCGACTGGGTGAGGATCGGGAGTGACGAGGGAACCGTCGAGGATATCGGTTTTCGAACCACCCGCATTCGCACCTTCTATGACTCCGAGCTGTCGATTCCCAACTCGACCACTACCAATGCGACCATCGACAACATGGGCCGTCGCGCTTATCGCCGGATCCTGACCTACGTGGACGTTCGCTACGATACCCCGCCGTCGGCCATCGAGGCCTTCCTCGAGGGAATCAAGGAAATCATCAAGGCCAATCCAAGCACGCGAAAGGATTATTTCCACGTGGTACTGCATGACTTCGGGCCCCACAGCCTGCGAATCATGCTGTACTTTTTCGTCAAGGTCCCGGACTGGTCGACGGAGCTTGTCGAGCGGCAGCGGGTCCTGCTTGAAGTGGTGCGTCTGGCAGAACAGCTCGGGATCAGTTTCGCCTTCCCGACCCAGACGCTGGAGATCGAAAAACTGCCTGGCCAGTCGGTTTCTCACGGCGAGTTCGCCGATGACGACCAGATGCTGGCCACGGCGCATCAGTTCGGGAAGGATGGCGCCCAAGCCCGGCCGCGTGGACTGGGCCTGTTCACGCCGCCTGCCGAAGAGTCTCGCTGAGTCGGCCGGCTGGCTCAGTGGCGTCTTGCCCTCTCGCGCAGGTCGGTTGGGCTGGCCTGCGCTCCTGCCCGTTTTGGGCCTTCGCGCCACGGTAGCGCAGCGCGTGGTGCGTCGGGGGGTTGCAGGGGGGTGCGGTGCCTGTCCGGGAGCAGGCGGCTCGAGTCGCGTTCATGCAGGCCTGCGTGAGCGCCTCGCCGGTCCGACCGGCGGGCGTTCGTGCGGGCCTCGCGTGGTGGAGGCGGGGGCTTGTCTGCCAGTGGTTCAGTCGTAGACGGGTACGAGCGCGTAGCCGTTGTTCTGGTATCCCATCAAGGAGATGAAACCGCTACGCACCGGCTCAATGCCGGGCAACAGGGTGTCATTGTCGACATTGAATGCTCGGGTTGCCCCGTTGCAGGCTTCCATGCGCACGCCCATGTCCTGCAGCTCCCGGACATGTTCGGCAATGCGTTCGAGCGCCGGGCCGTAGTCCGCTTCGACTTCCAGCGTGGGCGCGGTGTTGATGAACTTCACCGAGTGTGAAATGAACACCATCACCAGGTCGGCGGTGACACCCTCCCGTTCAAGGTTTTCCACATTGCTGCGAATGGCCCGGAGGTAGACTTCCAGTGCGTTGGGGTTCGATTTGCGCACGTCATATACGGCCTTGATCTGTTCAAGCTCGCCAATGGCCGCCCGGTTGTCGAGCGACGATGCCGAAGTCACGGGTGAGAACGCGATCAGCGAAAGCGCCAATACAGGCAGCAGCAGGACGGGACGAAAACGGGCTCGTTTCAACATGGCGGTTTCTCCGATAGGGGCGGTTTTCGGTTGCCTGTCCATCGTTTCACCGAACGCTTCCTTCCTGCAACATTCGCTTTATCGAATTTTTCAATCCGGCTGCCTGTGCCCGCAATGGCCGCAGGCATGGCATCCCGGGCAGGGCAAAAAACATTGTCTAAGGAA
>JBNGDJ010000052.1:0-15847 GCA_049974825.1 Halothiobacillaceae bacterium
ATCGGCCCGGGCGTGTCTGAACGCGGGCTCCGCCAGCTGACGCGTTTAGCTGGCGCCAGCCCACAAATCCATGGATGGATTTGTGCAGAGTTTCCTCAAGAGAACTCGTTCAGAGTCATCGTTATCCGGGGCGAGACAGGCCTGTCTTGCGTCGCGCCAGCAGGCTGGCACCCAACAACAACAGTCCCGCCCATCCGACGCTGCCACCGCCCCCGGATTCAGGCTCTGGCTTGGGTGTCGGTTCCGGCGCTGGGTTGCCCAACCATTTGCGGAACCAGCGCACCTGCTCCTGGGCCGCGTAGATCTGGTTGGCATTGTGTGTCAGTCCGTGGTGTTCTTCCTCAAACCGCAGCATCCGCACCGCCACTCCATTGTCACGCAGTTCTTGGAACCAGTTCTCGGTGATACCGACCGGCAGGAAATCCTGGGCACCGTGGAAGATCAGCGTCGGCGTTTGCACCTGCGCGCTCTGGTAGGCCGGCGAGGCATCCAGGTAATCATTCCAATTGTCCCAGGGCGTCGAACCAAACAAGTAGCCTACATGATCGGCATAGCCTGTCTGGAATTCGGAGACCAAGTCCAGCAGGCTGCACTGCGGATTGGCCGCGGCCCAGAGGCCCGGATGCCGAGTGATGCTCTGGGCGGTGAGATAGCCGCCATAAGAGCATCCGCTGATGCCCAGCTGGTCCGCACGGCTCCAGCCACGGGCGACCAGCTGCCTTGCCACCTCGGCCATTTCATCCACATCGACCGAACCGAAATGGCCGGGCTCGACCAACGCATTCCACTGTTCGCTTCCCCAGCCGGGCCGCTGCTGCAAGGGCAGCATAAGCACACTGATCCCGAGGCTCGGAAGCAACGTCTGCGGGAAATCGACCATATTACCCCAGGCATCAACCATCGAACCGCCGGGCCCGCCGGCCTGCGAGAACACCACGGGCTGCTCCCGTGGCGGCCAGGCCATGTCCGCGGGCGCGAACCAGAACCCCTGGCGAACGGAGCCATCAGCCAGAGTGAAAGAAACCTGATAACGCTGCACGGAAGCGGCTTCACGGGCGGCTCGGTTGTTGTCGGTAAGCCGTTCCGTCAGGCCGCTGATCCGGTCATGGATCCATAGCTCCTCCGGGTAGTCGAACCGCGACCACAGGAAAATTACCCGCTGCCCGTCCGGCAGTACGCTCAGCTCTCTGAACATGCCACCGGCAAGAAGCCGGCGGGTCTCGCCCGACGCCAGGTCATGGCGGTAGATCGCCTCGGACAACCCATCGACTACCTTGAATATCAGTGAACCCGGCGTTTCCCAAAAAAACTTCCGGCCTTCACCCGGACCCCCGAGAACAGGCCTGTCCACCGAGGCAACCACATTCAGCTGAGGATCGAAAACCAGCAGTTCGTACGCTTCGGGCTTGTAGAAGGTGGGATAGGCCCGACCGGCGATTCGGGCCGGCAACGCCATGGAAACGGCCAGGCTTTGTCCGTCCGGACTCCAGGCAGGCGCCTGGTCGGGATCGAATCGCCAAACCCGGTCAGAAAGCTTGGTGGCTTTCAGGCGCAGGGGGGGGCAGCCCCGGCTGTTCCAGGTCGAAAGTGACCAGTTCGCTCAGGGTATGAAGCGGATTTTCGCCCGGAGGAATCAGGCCCATCGCCTCACGGGTCAGGATCTGTTCGGTCGAGTATTCGCCCCGGCTGAAATCCCCACCGTAGTTCAGGACGAGCGCCAGGCGCCCATCGTCCGAGGAAAAGGAGAACATCGGCGTCATGACCCCGGCAGGCAAGGTCATCAGTTCCCGCTCGCTCATGGTGTGGCGATCGAACAGCAATAGCCGCGAGGGCGCGGTGTATATTTCGAGCTCGTCGTCCTCCCGGACCAGGAAGCTCCGTGACCGCTTCACCTTTGGCAACGCCTGCTGGGCATCGGCCTCCTCGAGCGGTGCGATCGAAAGAATGTAGCGACCACCAGGCGACAACGCCAGAAACTCCCCGGAAACAGTCAACGGCGTTTCAGGCAAAACCACGTTACCGTCCCGACGATCGATGCGGGCCAGCCCCAGCGCGTCACCCGACGAATCGAGAGTCACAAGCATGCCCAAATGATTTTCATCAAGCCAGGTATAGCTTCTCGGGGACATCAGGGGCATGAAATCTTCCGGCGCGTTCAGAGGAACATCGGCACCGCCGTCCAGGGCCAGGAATCCGTCGAAATCATGCCCACTCGACGGGTTCGTGTACCACACGAACAATGCATTTCCATCCGGGCTCGGTTCGGACACCTGAAACCAGGTCACCAGGTCGCGCAGTGCCTTGATCCGGTCGACCTCATCGGCAGGCAACAGATCGGCCGGCGGATTTTCATAATCAATGCTCACCAGCGCCCGGTCGGCCGACTGAGCAACGCCGGCGATCAACAGGCCGGTCAGCGCGACGAAACCGTAAAACAGGGCGGAACGCATCAGCCGACAAACGGCGCAAAGGATCTTTCTGGTCATTCTTTTCGAGCATCCTTGTTTTGACATGGAAGAAAGCAGCCACACTTCGGGCGCAGGACCGAAGCAGACAGTTGCCATCAGCTTTGGCAGACACCAAGCCACAACCCCCTCCGTGGATTGGTGAAGAGTGTTCCTCAGGGAATCTCTGCATTCGTGCAGAGATTCCCTCAGGCAACCTGCGGGGCGAGCGGATCCACCCCGACAGCACGCAACATGGCGCAAAGCCGGATCAGCGGCAGCCCGATCAGGGCCGTGGGGTCTTCGCCGGTCATGGACTCGAACAGCATCACGCCCAGCCCCTCGGACTTGAACGATCCGGCGCAGTCATAGGGGCGCTCTCGCTGCAGATAGGCCTCGATCTCGCGGTCGGTCAGCGACCGGAACCGGACATCAAAGGGCACCAGGTCGCACTCACCTGGACCTTGGTCCGTGAGCAGGCACAGCCCGGTGAGAAAGCGTACCGTCCGGCCCGAGGCGGCCTGAAGCTGACGCCGGGCCTGCTCGTGACCACCGGGCTTGCCCAGGATTTGCCCGTCCAGCACGGCCACCTGATCCGAGCCGATCACCAGTCGACCAGGACAAGCGCGGGCCACTACCGCGGCCTTGGCCCGGGCCAGCCGGACGACGAGTGCCTCCGGGGATTCGCCTGGCCTTGCTGTCTCGTCCACCTCGGGTCGAATACAGTCAAACGGCAGTCCGAGACGTGCGAGCAGGTCACGCCGGTAGGGCGAGCTGGAAGCCAGGATCAGTTGCTCGTTTTCAGCCATCATTACTTTGCTTTTTGAAGCCCAAGTACGTAACATTAGCAGATTATGTCCGAAACTCTTGACCCAGGTCGACTGGCAGACCAGGCGGCGATCCTTGAGGGCGAGCTGTCCGTATCTTCACTGTCGAGGATAGTGGCGGTTTCGCCTGAGGCCGATCAGCCGATCCGCTATCGTCTCGCCTTCTCGCGGGACGCGGACGGGCCGGTTCGGATCGGGTTGCAGGTGCAGACGCAGCTGCCGCTTCGCTGCGAGCGCTGTCTCGAGCCGGTCGACTGGCCGATCGATTCGGCATCGTCGCTGGGGGTCTGCTTCAGCGACGACCAGGCAAAGTCCTTGCCCGAGGCGCTGGAGCCGGTGATCACTGACGAGGCCGGAAGGCTGGCCCTGTCTACCCTGGTTGCGGACGAAATCCTGATGGCGCTTCCGCTGGCGCCCCGGCATGCTGAAGCCTGCGGGGCCGCCCTGAAGGAGCACCATCCCGAAATGGTTGCAGCCGCGTCGCGAGAGGACAATCCCTTCGCAGCGCTGGCTGCGTTGAAGTCATCGAAATAGCAAACGTCATTTTTTCAGGAGTTCCCCATGGCCGTTCAACAGAACAAGGTTTCCCGTTCCAAGCGCGACATGCGCCGCGCGCACGACTCACTGAGCAAGCCGCAGCTGGCCGTCGATGCGACCAGCGGTGAAACGCATCGTCGTCATCACGTCACCGCAGACGGTTTCTACCGCGGCCGCCGGGTCATCGCCGAGAAGGTTGATCACGTCGAGTGATCCGACCGGGCGCCGTCCCGGTCGGCTTGCCTTCCCGGCATCGATCGCGGCTGCGCAGCATCCTGAAAGTGCCGGGACAAGTCCCGGCTGATCACAGGGACGCCCACCTCGGCGGGCAGCACGGGCTCGGGAATGAACCCCCTCACGGCGTTCACCTCCCGGGCCCGAAATGTGCCTCCCTCCGACAAGCACAATGGGCGTGGCCGGCCGGCTTGTCCGCAAGGCTGTCCCCCTGCCGGCGCTCGACAGCGCCGCCAGTCACCGTATGAGTTGAACCCATGACGATTCGTATCGCGCTTGATGCGATGGGTGGCGACCACGCGCCGGCCGTCGTGCTTGATGCCACCGCGCGCTTTCTGGCGGCACACCAGGGCGTGGAAATCCTCCTGGTCGGTGACGAGGCGGTGATCAAGCCGGCGCTGGACGATCGGGGGCTTGCCGGCCGACCAGACGTACAGGTAGTCCACGCGCCGGAGACGGTCGGGATGGACGAGCCGCCCTCTCTCGCCCTGCGAAACAAGAAGCGATCATCCATGCGGGTGGCCGTCGACCTGGTCAAGCAGGGCGAAGCCGGTGCCGCGGTCTCGGCCGGCAACACCGGCGCGTTGATGGCGACGGCCAAGTTCGTGCTCAAGACCTTGCCCGGCATCGACCGTCCTGCCATCTGTACCGCCCTGCCCAGCCTGAGCGGTCACACCCACATGCTCGACCTGGGTGCCAATGTCGAGTGTGCCGCCGAACATCTCTTCCAGTTTGCCGTCATGGGCTCGGTGCTTTCGGAAGCCTTCGACGAGATTGAGGCGCCGCGCGTCGGCCTGCTGAATGTCGGCGCCGAAGCGATCAAAGGCAACGACACCGTCAAGGCGGCCGCCCGGATGCTTGAGGACGGCCCGGTCAATTACATCGGGTTCGTCGAGGGCGACGACATCTATTGCGGTGAGGTCGACGTGGTCGTCTGCGACGGCTTCACCGGCAACGTGGCGCTCAAGAGCAGCGAAGGCGTGGCGAAAATGATCAGCCACTTCCTGCGCGAATCCTTCGGGGCCAGCCTGCTCAATCGGCTGGCCGGCGCGGCGGCCTTGCCGGTGCTGCGCGGCCTCAAGCAGCGCCTCGATCCCGGCAATCACAACGGGGCCAGTCTGCTAGGCCTGCAGGGCATCGTGATCAAGAGCCACGGCGGCGCGGACGCGCCCTCTTTCGCCAACGCCATCGAGGTGGCGCTCCGGGAGGTTGAAAAGGATGTGCCGCGTCGCATCGACCAGCGTCTGGGCCAACTGCTGACCGACAAGGACCCCGAATGACATACGCCCGCATCACAGGCACGGGCAGCTGCCTGCCCGACAGGGTACTGACCAATCTAGATCTTGAACGGATGGTCGACACCAGCGATGCCTGGATCCGGGAACGCACGGGCATCGAGCAGCGCCACGTAATCAGTGGTGATCAGGGCACCACCGATCTGGCCGAGACAGCCGCCCGCCGAGCGCTGGAGGCAGCCGGCAAACTGCCGGCAGATGTCGATCTGTTGATCGTGGCCACCACCACGCCGGACCGGGTATTCCCATCCACTGCCTGCCTGCTGCAGGGGCGTCTCGGCATTCACGGGCCGGCCGCCTTCGACGTGCAGGCGGTGTGCACCGGGTTCGTCTACGCGCTGGGCATTGCCGACAAGTTCATTCGCAGCGGATCGGCCCGCTGCGCGCTGGTGGTCGGGGCCGAAACCCTGTCCCGGATCGTCGACTGGACTGACCGCAGCACCTGCGTGCTGTTCGCCGATGGCGCCGGTGCGGTGGTTCTCGAAGCAGACCCGGAGACGGGGATCATCAGCACGCACCTGCACGCCGACGGCAGCTACGACAACCTGCTGACGACGTCCACGCCCGCCGGCGACCCGCTGGTCGAAGGTCGGTCCCATATCGAAATGCGGGGCAACGAGGTCTTTCGCATGGCCGTGAACACGCTTGGTCGCATTGTCGATGAAACCCTGCAGGCCAATGACATGGACCGCAGCGAAATCGACTGGCTGGTTCCTCACCAGGCCAATATCCGCATTATTCAGGCCACGGCCCGCAAGCTAAACATGCCGATGGACCGGGTGGTGGTCACCGTCGACCGGCATGGCAACACCTCGGCTGCCTCAATCCCGCTGGCACTGGACGTCGCGGTACGCGATGGCCGCATCCGCCGCGGTGAAACCGTGCTGATGGAAGCCTTTGGCGGCGGCTTCACCTGGGGCTCCGCCCTCCTTCGCTACTAGCCCGCATTTCTCACACTGTCGCGACTGCGTCCGCCGATATGCTCGCCGTGGCCTCAAGCGCCTACATCTCCCCCCGCCCCCTGCCCGCCGATTCAGTGACTTGTGCCACTACGCGGCATGTCTGCATTGGTGCAGGCAGCCCCGAACCCCTCTTCCCCTCCTGACTTCAGGCTGTCACATTGTTACGGTAGTTTCATTGTGAAGACTTCGCAAAAAGCCAAGGATGGCTTTGTGTCCAATACACGCATGTCCCGGTGACTCAAGCCAGTGCTAACAAGCTGGCTGGGTTCACGCCCGGCCCATGCTCCGCAACGCAATGGCTTGCGCCATTGGGCGTTGGGGGGGTAGCCGTGCCTCAAACGGAAAGCTCTGGGGAGTGATGATATAGATTCCCGATGGGCGGACCCACGGAAAACCGGCGGACAGAATCATGAAGCAGCTGCCCGAGGAGACGAGGCCATGAGCGAAACGCAGGGATTCCCAAGACCCGTGCTGGCAATCAATGCCGGCTCGTCGTCCCTGAAGGTGCGCGCCTTCGGCCCGGGGCAGCAGGATCACGACCTGCTGGTCGAGCGCATCGGAGAGGACGCCGGTGCCTTGCTCAAGCTGAACGGTCGCGTCATTCCCGGTGGCCCGCTGACAGATCATGACGAGGCACTGACCCGCGTGCTGGAAATCCTTCTGGATGAACAGTGGCTTGACCCGGCCAACCCACCGGCCGTGGTCGGGCACCGGGTCGTTCACGGGGGCGACAACTTCACCAACGCAACCCGGATCGACGCACAAAACCTGCCCAGGCTTCGGGAACTCTCCGGGCTCGCACCGCTGCACAACCCCGTTGCCGTCGGCTGCATCGAACATCTCCGGGCCGCGCTGCCCGAGGTCCCGCAGGTCGCCGTTTTCGACACGGCCTTCCACGGCAACCTTCCGCCCGCCGCGCGTTACTACGCCCTGCCGGCCGATCTCTGCAGGCAACATGGCATCCGGCGCTATGGCTTTCACGGCATTTCCGTCAGCGCAATCACCCGGATGGTGGCGGAGCACCTGCAGCGGCCAGCTTCCGAATTGAACCTGATCGTCGCCCACCTTGGCAGCGGCGCCAGCATGACCGCCGTGCGCGCAGGACGCAGCGTGGAAACCTCCATGGGCTTCACGCCGCTGGAAGGCTTGGTCATGGGCAGCCGCTGCGGGGACATCGACCCGGCCATTCTGACCTATCTTCAGACCAAGGCAGGGCTTGAGCCCGCGCAGCTGGACGAGCTGCTGAACCATCAAAGTGGCCTGCGCGGCGTCTGCGGGGACAATGATCTGCGGACGATCCACCAGCGCGCCGATGCCGGTGACGAGTCCGCCCGCCTGGCGCTGGAGCTGTTCGTGCACCGGATTCGCAAATATCTCGGCGCCTACACGGCCGTGCTCGGGCGGGTAGACGTACTGGCTTTCACGGCCGGAATCGGCGAACACGACGCCCGCATCCGCGCGGCGGTCTGTGCAGACCTGGACGGTCTGGGCTATGTTGTCGACGAGCAGGCCAACCAATCACCGGAAATACGGGGCGGGGCGATCCATGACAGCCGCAGTCGCACGCGGATTCTTGTCATCCCGGCTGACGAGGAGCACGAGATCGCCCGACAGGCACTGGAAACGATTCGAAGCGAGGGAGAAACCACATGAGCAAGAAACACGAAGCCAGCCCGACGGCATTGCCGGAAGACGAGCTGCAACGCATGGACGCCTGGTGGCGCGCCGCCAACTACCTGTCGGTGGGCCAGATCTACCTGATGGACAACCCGCTGCTAGCCCAGCCGCTCGCGCCCGAGCACATCAAGCCGCGGCTGCTCGGACACTGGGGCACCACGCCCGGGCTGAACTTCATTTACGTGCACATGAACCGGCTGATCCGCGAGCGTGACCTGAACGCCATCTATATTGCCGGACCCGGCCACGGAGGACCGGGCCTGGTTGCGAACACCTGGCTGGAAGGCACCTACAGCGAGACCTACCCGGACATCTCCCGCGATGCCTCGGGCATGAAGCGGCTGTTCAAGCAGTTTTCATTCCCCGGCGGCATTCCCAGCCACGTGGCACCCGAGACGCCCGGCTCCATCCACGAGGGCGGCGAACTGGGCTATGCCCTCTCTCACGCCTTCGGGGCGGCCTTCGACAACCCCGACCTGGTGGTTTGCACCGTGGTGGGTGACGGCGAGGCCGAAACCGGCCCGCTGGCCACGGCATGGCACTCCAACAAGTTTCTCAACCCGGCCACCGACGGGGCCGTCCTGCCGATCCTGCACCTGAACGGCTACAAGATCGCCAACCCAACCGTGCTTGCGCGCATCGGGCAGGACGAGCTGGAATCGCTGATGCGCGGTTACGGCTACGAGCCGTACACCGTCGAGGGCTCCGACCCGGCCGAGATGCACCGCAAGATGGCCGAGACCATGGACCGTGCGCTCGACGAAATCGCCGCGATCCAGTTCCGCGCCCGCGAGGAAGGCGAGAACAGCCGCCCGCGCTGGCCGATGATTATCCTGCGCACGCCCAAGGGCTGGACCGGCCCCAAGGAAGTGGACGGCAAGAAGACCGAAGACTTCTGGCGCTCCCACCAGGTGCCGTTTTCCGCGGTTCGAGACAAGCCCGAGCACATGCGCATGCTTGAGGAGTGGCTGCGCAGTTACCGCCCCGAGGAGCTGTTCGACGAACAGGGCGGCCTGCGCCCGGAAATTGCCGAAATCGCGCCGCAGGGCAATCGCCGGATGTCCGCCAACCCCCATGCCAACGGGGGCCTGCTGCTCAAGCCCTTGCGCATGCCCGACTTCCGGGACTACGCGGTGGACGTCGACAAGCCGGGCACCCGCATTGCCGAGGCGACCCGACATCTGGGTTACTTCCTGCGGGATGTCATGCGCCGGAACATGGACAGCCGCAATTTCCGTGTCTTCGGGCCGGACGAAACCGCCTCCAACCGAATCGACGCGGTTTTCGAGGTCAGCAAGCGGACCTGGAACGCCGAAATCCGCGACTACGACGACAATCTCGCGGTCGACGGTCGCGTGATGGAGATCCTCTCCGAGCATACCTGCCAGGGCTGGCTTGAGGGCTACTTGCTGACCGGCCGGCACGGATTCTTCTCCTGCTACGAGGCCTTCATCCACATCATCGACTCGATGTTCAACCAGCATGCCAAGTGGCTGAAGACCACCCAGGAAATCCCCTGGCGCTCACCGATCGCCTCGCTGACCTACCTGCTGACCAGTCATGTCTGGCGCCAGGACCACAATGGCTTCTCGCACCAGGACCCGGGATTCATCGATCACGTGATCAACAAGAAGGCCGACGTCATCCGCGTGTACCTGCCGCCTGATGCCAACACCCTGCTTTCGGTCGGCGATCACTGCCTGCGTTCGCGCAACTACATCAACGTGATCGTCGCGGGCAAGCAGCCGGCCCTGCAGTACCTCGACATGGATGCGGCGGTGAAGCACTGCACGGCCGGGGCCAGCATCTGGGGCTGGGCCAGCAACGACCAGGGCAGCGAGCCGGACGTCGTCATGGCCTGCGCCGGCGACGTGCCCACCATGGAAACCCTGGCGGCGGTCGACCTGCTGCGCCAGCACCTGCCGGAAATCAAGATCCGGGTGGTCAACGTGGTGAACCTGATGAAGCTGCAGCCCAACAGCGAACACCCGCACGGCATGACCGACCGCGAGTTCGACACGCTGTTCACCCGGGACAAGCCGATCATCTTCGCCTACCACGGCTATCCCTGGCTCATCCACCGACTGACCTACCGGCGGACCAACCACCACAACCTGCATGTGCGGGGCTACAAGGAAGAGGGCACCACGTCCACGCCTTTCGACATGGTGGTGATGAACGACCTGGACCGCTACCACCTGGTCATGGACGTGGTCGACCGCCTGCCGCAGCTTGGGGCGAAGGCGGCCTATCTCAAGCAGATGCTGGCCGAGAAGCTCGTCGACCACAAGGAATACATCCGCAAGTACGGCGAGGACATGCCGGAGGTGCGCGACTGGTACTGGCCCTATACCACCGGCTGAATCAGCGGGTACCCGGCCGGCCGACAGGGGCCGGCACGGGCAATGACAGCCTGAGCGCTGTACGATGCCAAAGGCCGTCGCGGGTTGCCGCGACGGCCTCTTTGCTTTTCAGGAAAACTCTGCACCAAATCCATCCAAGGATGTGCATAGCAGGCGCAACATCGGGAAGGCAGTCCTGCCGCGGTCAATAGTGGTAACGCCCGCGTCGGCCCTTCTCGATCCGTTCCAGGCGCTTCTCTATCTCGTCCAACCGCTCATGAAGCCGGTTCAGCGACTTTTCCATGCGTGAGTCGGCGGCCATGTCGACCTCGGTGATCCTGTCGACCCGCAAACCGACCAGGAAAGCCGCGATGGCGGCGCTCATCATGGCCATCAAGGTCACGCCGAAAAGGATCAGCCCCACGGCGAAGGCCCGGTCATTCTCGGTGACCGGGACCAGGTCGCCATAACCCACGGTGGCCATGGTCACCAACGCCCACCAGGCCGCTGCCCAGAAATCGTCGAAGGTTTCCGGCTCGATATGCGGCATCAGCGCACCAGTGATCATCACCACCAGCAGGGTCAGAAAGAAGACCGCCACCAGCGAGTGCCGGGAAAGCTCAAGAAAATAGCGCCGGCCGACCCGCACCATCATGCCGATGATAATCAGCACCCGCAGCAAGCGCAGGGCCAGCACGAAGGCCCCTTGTCCCAGCAGGATCAGCGGCAGGCCGACGGTCACGATCAGGACATTGAGCCAGTTGGCGCGCAGGTAGTCCCGCTTCCGTTCGACCAGCGCCAGCAGAACGACCTGCTCCAGCAGGAACAGGGCCCAGATTCCCTGATCGATATGCGTTGCCAGCCCCGCATCGATCAGGTCATGGCCTTCCAGGTACCACTGAACCGGCAACCAGAAGACCAGCATCATGATCGGGATCTCGAACAGGCTGGCCGCCATGCGGGCCCGTGCGTTTTCCCAGCGCGGCACACCGGCGAACCCGAGGGCCTGACCGAACGCGTAATAGCGGTGACGTCGCCGCTCCCTCAAGCCCTGGCTCCCCGGCTGGATACCGGCAGCGAACGCCGACGTCCGCTGGCCAGCCGCTCCACGGTCTGCCGAAGCGGGGGCAGCCGGTCAACCAGGTCCAAGCCCAGGTTGCGCGCCAGGCGCAGCGGCCACTCCTGCGGGCGGAAGCCGCGATGGAACAGATCCATGGCAGTCTGCACGGCCAGATTGTCGCCCTTGCGGGCCCGCTCGTAGCGACGCAGAACCCGCAGGGCGCCGATGTCCTCGCCCCGCTCCGCCGCGCCGCGAATCACCGCGCCCAGCGCCGCTGCGTCCATGAACCCGAGATTGACTCCCTGTCCGGCCAGCGGATGAATCGTGTGGGCCGCATCACCGGCCAGGGCAATCCTCGGCTGGACGTAGTCGTGGGCATGCATGCGCCGGATCGAGAAGCTGCCCCGCGCCGCGATGTCCTCAACCCGCCCCAGCTCGGGGGGAAACTGCTGGTGCAGCGCATCAAGCAATGCCCCATCGGGCATACTGAGCATCCGGGCCACGGCATGCGGATCGTGGTACCAGACCAGCGAGGCATGTGGTCCCGGCAGGGGCAGGAAGGCTTCCGGCCCCGTCGGGGTGAAGCGCTGCCAGGTGATGTCCTGCTGCGGGTATTCGGTCCGGACCGACAACACCAGCGCGTGCTGGTCGTAGTCCCAAGCAGTATCCCCGATTTGCGCCTGACGCCGGACCCAGGAATTGGCCCCGTCGGCCCCGACCAGCAATCGGCCGCGCAGCCGGGTACCGTTCGCCAACGAAAGGGTGACGCCCGCATCATCCACCAGCAGGTCGTCCGCTGCGCTCCCCAGATGCAGCCGCAGGTTGTCTGCCGCCGTCGCCTGCTGCCAGATGGCCAGCCGGATCAGCCGGTTTTCGGCGATGTAGCCGAGCACGGGCTCACCGATATCCGCCGCGTCAAAGCGTGTCTGGCCATGACCGGCACGATCCCAGACACGCATCCGGCGATAGGGACACAGGCGCATGGCGGCCAGCCGGGGCCAGGCACCGATAGCATCCAGGAACCCCCGGGATGCCGGGCTGACCGCCGAAACACGCAGATCATGCGGTTGCGCCGGATCGTAAGGGGCCGGCTCGTCCCGCTCCACCACGGCCACTTCCAGCCCGGCCGCGACCAGTTCTGCCGCCAGGGACATGCCCACCATGCCCCCGCCCACCACGATCACATCCACCTGCTCGCTCGTCATGCTCATACTCCCATGGTGAGGCGGGCCAGTGTCCGCTTGAGCGGCGGGCACTTGTCCAGGAAGGTCAGGCCCGCGCCCCGCAGCGGGCCGGCAAGACGATCAACCAGGGCCGACCGGTTCGAGAAGCCGCCGACCAGCCCGTCGGTCAGGCCCACCGTTCGGCGATGGTCGCGCAGGCGGTCCGCCGCCCAGCGCGCCAGCGGCTCCGGAGCGCCGGGGTCGCCATGACGCCGCGCCGGATCCACCGCATCTCGGGCCGGACGCAGAGCATCGACCAGGTGACGGACATCACGCAGGCAGAGATTGAAGCCCTGTCCCGCCACCGGATGCAGACCATGCGCGGCATTGCCGAGCACGGTCACGCGGCCGGAAACCAGCGACTCGGCCTGGCTCAGAACCAGCGGATAGACTGCCCGACCCGGAAGCGCCCGCAGCCGTCCCAGTCGCTGGCCGAATCGTCGGTTCAGTCGCTCGGCAAAAGCCTCGTCGTCCAGGGCGCACCAGTCCTCGGAATCCTCGCGCCAGAGCGTGACCACCCCCGAGCAGAGTCCATCGACCATCGGAAGCACCGCCAGCGGGCCACTGTCGGTGAAATGCTCAAAGGCGATGCCCCGGTGTGACCGCTCGGGCCGCAGGCGGACAATCAGGGCATCCTGCCCGTAATCCCGACTGCGCACGGCAATCCCCGCGGCCTCGCGCACGCTGCTGCGCACGCCATCCGCCGCGACCAGCAGCCGCGCCTCAAGAGATCGCGTACCCGTCTCGGTGCTGATGGTGGCCGTGACCTGCTCATCGGTCTGAACCAGCGAGACAAAACGCGCCGGCTCGATCCGGCGCACAGCCTGGCAGCTCGGCGCGGCCTCCAGGGCAAGGCGCAAGGACTGGTTGCACACCACCCGTCCCAGCGCCGCCACCCCCATTTCGTCGGCCTCGATGCGGGTAAGTCCCAGGTGCCCACGCTGGGAAACCCGCACTTCACGGATCGGCTGGGCCCGGCCCTTCAATGCCGCCGTGACCAGCCCCAGACCGTCGAGATAACGCCAGGACCCCTCGGACAGCGCCGTGACCCGCTCGTCAAAGCTCGGGTTCTCGGCCGGCGGCGTGGCTTCGACGATCGCCACCTGCCAGCCCTCCAGCACCAGCGCATGCGCCAGCACACTACCAACCATGCCACCGCCGACGATCACAATGTCGAATTTTTCCGCCATGATTCCCGCTCCCGCAAATCACCCGGCGCAGCTCTTGCAACGCCCGCGCCCGGTTATGCCCGCAATGCCTCGATCTCGTCCACGGTCTTGGGCACGTCCGCGGTCAGCACGTCCGGCCCTTCTGCCGTGATCAGCACATCGTCCTCGATTCGGATGCCGATATTCCGGTATTTTCTCGGAATGTCCTTTTCCGCCCCGATGTAGAGGCCCGGCTCGACGGTCGTGACCATCCCCGGCTGCAACGGGCGCCACTGCCCGTCGATCTTGTAGTCACCGACATCATGCACATCCAGACCGAGCCAGTGTCCGGTCCGGTGCATGAAAAAGCGCTTGTAAGCCCCTTTTTCGATCAGCTTGCGCGGCTTGCCCGAAAGCAGGCCCAACGACACAAGCCCCTCGGTGATCACCTGCACGGCTGCCTGGTGCGGTTCATCAAAGGTCGCACCGGCCACACTGGCCTCGATGGCGGCCTGCTGCGCGGCCAGCACGATCTCGTAGACGGCTCGCTGGGCCGGGCTGAAGCGACTGCCCACCGGCACCGTCCGGGTGATGTCGCCGGCGTAGGCATCGCCGAGTTCAGCACCGGCGTCGATCAAAACCAGATCACCATCCCGCAGGCGGCAGTCATTGGCCCGGTAGTGCAGGACGCAGGCATTTGCCCCGCCGGCCACGATGGGCAGGAAGGACGGATGGCCGTCGCGGGCGCGCATGGCCCGAAGCAGTTCCGCCTCGATCTCGTACTCGTGCCGGCCCGGAGCCACGGCGCGAATGGCGTCCAGATGGGCCGCTGCCGAAACGCGTGCAGCCTGCCGCAGCGCCCGAATCTCGGCCGCCGACTTGATCAGGCGCTGCTCATGGACGAGCGCCGAAAGGTCACGCAGACAGCGCGGCGGAACGACACCGGCACGGCTGCGGGTCCGCAGGGCTGAAAACCACCGCTGCGCCCGCGCCATCAATGTCTCCGACTCGAAGGGCAGCCAAAGTGTATCCACCCCCTCGAGCAGCTCGGGCATCAGCTCGTCCAGCCGGCCGACAGCAAAGGCCTCGTCCGCGCCGTACTCCTCCACCGCTCCTTCCAGGCCGATCATCGGGCCGTCCCAGCGCTCGATCTCGGGGTCGCGCGGGCGCAGAAACAGAAGGCTGGCACCCGCCGCACGTCCCGGCACCAGCACAAGCAAGGCGTCCGGCTCGTGCAGGCCGGTCAGGTAGATAAAGTCGGAGCTTTGCCGGAACGGATGCAGGTTGTCCCGGTTGCGCACCTGCTCGGAGGCCGCCGGCAGAATCGCCGCCGCCCCCGGACCGAGCTGCTTGAGCAGGCGTTTTCTCCGGCGTTGATGCTCTTTCATGAACTTGGATTCCTCTGATTGCAGGCGGCCGCTTCGGCCTGGGGTCAGTGCAGACGCTCACCCGGGTCGGGGAGCGCCCCGGGATGCAGGGCCAGGTGAATGACGGCCACGCCCACCCGCAGGTATTCGACCAGTTCGGCATAGGCCCGTTCGTTGGCTTCCGACTCGGCACTGTCGGCCTCAAGCCGCCCGATTTCCAGCAGATCCTCGAAGACCTCACGGGCATCTTCCGGCAGCCGCGCCGGATCACCGCCACCACCGGCGCCGAAACCGTAGACATAACCCTGGCACCAGTCACGCAGAGCGACCAGGCGCTCCTCGAAGGGCGTGTCATCCTCCGGCAGGCACAGGTCGATGCCGAGGTTGTCCGCCCGGCCGAGCTGGGCGACCGCCTGGTCATACATGGCGCGAATTCCCGGGTGATCGGTCGATCCGTCACGGGCCTTTTCCGGAATCAGCTCGTCCAGCCAGCGGCGCCGGCTCACCGCACCCGTGGCGGCAAACAGGCCAAGCAGCGCGCCCTGCGCCTCGGCGGCATCAAGGGGCGCACCGGCATCGTCCAGCGCGTCGGTAACATCCTCGTAGGAGACCTGTGAGTTCGACATGCCATTCCTCGTGATCCAGGTATGGGAGCCTCGGAAAACCACTTCCCTGGGGTTTTTCGAGGTCGTCATTCGCGGGAGACCCGCGAATGACTTACGCAATTTCAA
>JBNGDJ010000053.1:0-13419 GCA_049974825.1 Halothiobacillaceae bacterium
AGGGGTCGATTCGCGGCGGACAAGGCTCATGAGAGGAAGCAATCAATGACCCACGCTACCCCGGCGGAACCCGGATTTTGGGACGAAATGCTCGACATCGACGGGCAGCCGCGCCCGGCGGCAAGAGAACTCTGGTCCCGGCTTGCCGGCATGTCACCGGAAACCCTGGCCGAACGGGCTGGACAACTCGACCGCACCATCATGGACATGGGCATTACGTTCACGGTCTACTCGCAGGCGGGAAACATCGACCGGCCCTGGCCGCTGGACCTCGTGCCCCGGGTCATTCCGGAGCAGGAATGGACACCGGTCGCCGAAGGGTTGAAACAGCGCCTGCGCGCGCTGAATCATTTCATCGACGACATCTACCACGACCGACAGATCATCCGGGAAGGCGTTTTCCCCGAGGCCCTGCTGGAAAGTTCGACCAGCTACCGCAGCGCCTGCGCGGGTGTCTCGCCCCGTTTTGGGGTGTGGGCCCACATTTGCGGCTCCGATTTGGTGCGCGATGACCAGGGTGTGTTCCACGTGCTTGAGGACAACCTGCGCGTTCCCTCCGGCGTTTCCTACATGGTCGAAAACCGCGCCCTGATGAAGCGGGTCTTCCCCGAGCTGTTTTCCGACGGCGCGATCGTGCCCAACGATGACTATGCCGCGCGGCTGCACACCATGCTCTGCGAAATGTCGCCAAGGGACGTGGAAAACCCCGTCATCGCCGTGCTCACACCGGGCATCTACAACTCAGCCTACTTCGAGCACAGCTACCTGGCCCGTGAGATGGGCGTGTTCCTGGTCGAAGGGGCCGACCTGTCGGTGGACGCCGATGACGTCGTCACCATGCGCACAGTCGCCGGGCCCAGACGGGTGGACGTGATCTACCGGCGTATCGACGACCTGTTCCTCGATCCCGAGGTATTCCGCCCCGACTCGGTGCTGGGGGTGCCCGGTCTGATGCGGGCCTGGCGTGCAGGCAAGGTCGCCCTGGTGAACGCCCCCGGCGCCGGGGTGGCGGACGACAAGGCGGTGTACACCCAGGTACCCGGGATGATCGAGTACTACCTGGACGAAAAGCCGATACTGCCCAATGTACCCAGCTACCTGTGCATGAACGACGACGAATGCGCCCATGTGCTTGATCACCTCGACGAG
Organism: Halothiobacillaceae bacterium; assembly: GCA_049974825.1. Taxonomy (GTDB): domain Bacteria; phylum Pseudomonadota; class Gammaproteobacteria; order Halothiobacillales; family Halothiobacillaceae; genus JBKHDT01. The sequence continues at coordinate 1,150 of JBNGDJ010000053.1, forward strand.
CTGGTGGTCAAGCCCGTGAACGAGTCTGGGGGTTACGGCATGCTGATCGGCCCGAAAGCCACCCGCGCCGAGCGGGCCGAATTTGCCCGGCGCATCCGCGAGAACCCGAGAAACTACATGGCCCAGCCCATGCTGAGACTATCCACCTGCCCGACCTGGACAGGCGAGTCGCTGGCGTCGCGTCATCTCGATCTGCGCCCCTTTGTGCTGCAGGGCGCCAGCCAATCGGTCACAACCGGCGGACTTACTCGGGTAGCCATGGCCGAGGGGTCCGTGGTGGTCAACTCGTCTCAGGGCGGCGGCAGCAAGGACACCTGGATTGTCCGGGAAAGTCGGGGGAAAACGGCATGATGCTCTCGCGCACGGCTGAAAACATCTACTGGATGGGACGCTCTCTGGAACGGGCCGACGACACGGCGCGGCTGGTGCTCACGACGCTCGGGATGCGCTCGGAAGCGGACCCGGTGACCGGCATCGACTGGCAGGCCGTGAACAAGGTCATGGGCCTGGCCACACAACCGGCAGGCCCCGGTTCGGCCGATCCCTGCTCCGAGGTCCTCACCCGCCTGATCGAAGGGCCGGACAACCCGGCAGCCATCCTGCCCTCCCTGCACAATGCCCGGGAGAACGGGCGCAGCTACCGCGAAGGCCTGCCGGTGCTGGTCTGGGAGAAGCTCAACGGTCTGTATCTGGATCTGGTGGCACGCAGCCGAGCTCCCGTTGACCTGCGCGGACGGGACGAGCTGCTCCGGGTCACGGTCTCCGGCACGGCCACCATCAACGGCCTGATTCACGAAACCATGAGTCATGATCAAGCCTGGCTCTTCTGGCGCATCGGTTCGCTTCTGGAGCGGGTAGACATGACCACTCGCATTATCGACCTGACCACGGTGATTGCCCCGGCACCCGACGGACAGGACCTGGCCCGGGACGGGGTCTGGGCACATGCGCTGAAAGCACTGGGGGCATGGCAGATGTACCGCCTGCGCCATGGTGTCCGGCCCGATCCGGGCCGCATCCTGTCCTTCCTTGCGGAAAACCGCCACTTCCCGCGCTCGCTGGCCTTCGCCTTCAGCGAAATGGAAGTGGCGCTCGGTGAACTGCCGGCCCGCGGTCCCATGCGTTCACTGCGCAATGCCAGAAGGGTTCTGGACAGTCTGCCCGACGGCCAAGACCCCGATGCACTGCACTACTGGCTGGACGAGGTCCAGATCACGATGGCGGGAATGCACGAGCGCCTGTTCCAGACCTATTTCCGGCCGGAATAGCGCATCGGATCATCCGGGTCGGACACTACAAGGGTGCACGAGGCCAGGGCTGCCGGGAATGGACCGGGCGGGAACACCGGCAAAATGAGCTGACACGACGTCCAATCGAAACGCCCGCTGCGATCATTCAGCGACCGGCCCGTCCGCGTAGAGAACCTCGCGCAGCGCCGTGAAGCAATCCCGATCCAGAGCCACTTCAAGCTCCCCGGCCATGATGGTCAATGCCTGCTCGGTGGACAAGGCCGGCCGGTAAGGCCGGTCCGCCGTCAGCGCGTCAAACACATCCGCCACCGTGAGAATCCGGGTCGGCAGGGAAATCTGCTCGCCGGAAAGCCCCTTGGGATAGCCTCGACCATCCAGACGCTCATGGTGCGCACCCGCCATCCGGGCCAGAACCTGCATGGGCGTGATCCGGGAGAGGATCTGCTCCGTATGAACCGGATGAGCCTTGATCGCCGCCCATTCCTGCTCGGTGGGTCGATCCGGCTTGTCGAGAATCCGGTTGCTGACACCGAGCTTGCCGATATCGTGCAGCAGCGAACCGCGACGTAGCCAGCGGCGCTGCGCCTCATCCAGTCCCAGATGTTCGGCCACGCGGTCAGCGTACTCGGTCACCCGTTCACTGTGCCCGGCCGTGTACGGACTTTTGGCATCCACAACCTGAGCAAATCCCCGGGCAATCCGGTCCAGCGTGTCATCGTCCACGGAAAGCGCCACCTGGGCCGGCGACAGCGAAAACACCCGTTCGGGAAGATCGGGCCCGGACAAACCGACCCAGACATCCGAGTCGGCCGTCAGATCCAGAAAGGCGTCCACCAGCTCGGGATCAAACCAGGTTCCGCGACGACGGCGCACTTCCTCACGGGCCGCTTCCGACCCGTCGCTGGCATGAAACACCTCCGCCACCTGGGAGAGCAGCGCGATCCGGGAAAAAAGCGGGATTTCACTTCCAGACAAACCATCCGGCATGCCATTGCCGTCATGGTGCTCGTCCAGGCAGTAGATTCCCCGGGCGACCGCTTCGGAAAAACCCAGGCTGCGCGCAATCTGCGAGCCGCGCTCGCAGCGGGCCTCCATGACCTCGTGCACGAAGGTTTCCGCCTCCCGCACGGCCCGAATGAACGTGCCCACGCGCTGCAGCAACGGGGCCCCCGGGGCCGCCTGCCCGAGCATGAAGCGAGCGACGGAGGGCATGCCCCCGTCCACCCGCTTGAATTGCCGCTTGAAGTCTAGGTCATCGGTGGAATACAGCGCCGCAATCCGCGCGGCATTGCTGCTGCAGCCTAGATCCTTGAGCAACAGGGTGTAGAACAGGTCATGCGCCTCGTCAGCATCGAGCTGCAGGCGCTCGGCAAGCTGCATGCCAATCCAGCCGCAACGCAGGCAATGCCCCGGCGGCTGACCCTCGGTCAAATCCAGCGCATGGCTGAGCGCCCCGATAAGCTCCGCCTGGGAGACATGCTCAGAGGGCTCGTCCATCTCGAATCTGCGCTGCATGCGGATTCTCCCCTGTCTGCGCGGCCTTGCCGCGATTTGCCTGGGATAGGATCGGGCCCGGTTCGGGCTTTTTCCGTTCGATGCCTTGCGCCACCGCGCGGTTGGCGCCTGTCCTGTCCCAACGGGCAGTGTACCTGCAATCACCGCCCGCTGAATCAGCCGATCGTCAAGAAATGCCACGTTGCGCTTGCGTATCCAAATGACACGCATTATCATTTATAACCATTCGCAGTCATGCGAAGGTCAGCCGGAAACGGCGCGGCCAGACTGCCTTGACGGGGTCCGCCCCCGGGGGCAGTCATCCCGGTGGGACGGACCGGGAAAAGCCTTGCCGGGTGGTGTGCCCTTCCCGTCGAGGCTGGTCGCGAAGCCTCACCCGGCTGACGTGTTCTACTCCTGACTTTGCCCCGCGTGCCAGCCGGTCGCGGGGTTTTTCTTGTCTGGGCACCTCGAAAAGCCTGCTGAACGTTGCCCCCCCGCCAGCTGACGCGTTCAGCTGGCACAAGTCCGCCACATAATTGCTGCGTCCCCTGCTCACTCAAACCTAGCGTGTCTGCTTGATATGTCTCGTCGCTCGCTCCGTGGCTCCCCGCACTCGGCCCGCTCACGGGAAGCTGGCGAAAGCCCGAAACGGTTTTTCGATGAGCCCGGATGTCATCAGCAGCAAGAAAAGTGACTCACCCTCAGGCAAGGGGCGCATGTCCGAAGCAAAAAGTTTCAAAGCAAGCCATGTCAAAAATCGAAAGCTCAGGGAAACAGGGAAAGCTGGCGTTCGTCCCGAGGGGTGCCAGCGGGCCGGGTTCGCCGCGACTTTTTGAGTCGGCTTCCGTGGCGAGCATGAATCTGGCGACTTTCTTCCCGGGCGTCTTCGGTAGCAAGTGCCTGCGCGACCCGGGCACGGGCAGCTCGCGAGGCGCTTCCGACATCAACCAACGGACGCGGATAATCTTCATCCAGCCGCAGCCCGCAGCGAATGGACATGGCATCGGGCATGCGCCAGGGCTCGTGAATCCAGGCATCGGGGACACCGCGCAACTCGGGCAGCCATTGGCGGATAAAGGTGCCGCGCGGATCAAGCTTTCTCGACTGCCCGACAGGGTCATAGACCCGCAGGGCATTGATGCCGGTGGTGCCGGACTGCATCTGCATCTGGCAATAATGGATGCCTGGCTCGTAGTCGGTAAAAAGTCTTGCCAGGTGCAGTGCCGGCATACGCCAGTGCAGCCAGAGGCCGTAAGCCGCCACGGAGACCAGCATGGCCCGCATCCGAAAGTTCAGCCAGCCAGTCGCGGTCAGGCTGCGCATGCAGGCATCCACCAGCGGCCAGCCGGTTTCGCCACTGGCCCAGGCCTCGAATCGCCGTGAATCGAATTCAGGCTCCCGCAAACCGTCCAGGGCCGAATGCATGTTCTCGAATTCGATTCGCGGTTCGCTCTCCAGCTTCTGGATGAAATGACAGTGCCAGGCCAGCCGTGATTCAAATGCCGCCAGCCCCCGGCCGACCGGCGAGTCTGCGGGCGCCTCGGCCTGTCGCCTGCGCGTCGCCTGGACCACCTCCCGGATGGAAAGACAGCCCCATGCCAGGTAGGGCGACAGCCTCGAACAACCGTTGACCGCCGGCCCCGGGGCACTCATGCGACGTCGATAGCCTGTGCATCGACTGTCCAGGAATCCCTGCAGCAGCCGTTCGCCCGATGCCCGTCCGCCCGGCTGGAGCGCATTTCCCCGCTCGGCGTGAGTCGCCATGGCCAGCCAGTCATCGACCGTCGGCAGGGACCCGGGCTCCAGCCGGGTCGGTCTCAGGGCCGGTGGACTGGGCACGATTCCGGCCCCGACAAAGGCCTCTCGTCGCGCCGCCCAGCGATCGCGATTGCGGTCGGCGCGGAACACGGCCTGCTGAGCGAATTCCCGCCAGGCCACGCCCTGGGTATGACACCAGCGTCTGACTGCCCTATCCCGCTGGTACGTCCAGTCACTGCCCGTCTCCTGATGACTGTACAAACTGCGAATCCGGTATTGACGGCTGATCCGGCCCAGCACCGTGCAGACCTCGCCCACCCGCACAACCAGCGGCGCCCCAAGTTCGGCCAGGGCCCCACGCAACTCGCGCAGACAGCCGTGAAGGAACAGGACATGCCGACCGGAACAATCCGGCTGGCGCCAAAGCTCCGGCTCGATCACGTAGAGGGGCAGCACCGGCCGACCACCTCGGGCGGCGGCGGCAAGCGGCGCATGATCGGTAACTCTCAGGTCGCGCTTGAACCAGACGATGTCGATTTCCTCATGCATTGCATGGCCTCCCGGAAGCGGTGAACAGCAGGTGGTACCGGCAGGGTGCCCCCCATGCGGGAACCGGATGACGCCCCTGACAACGACGCAGTGCACTGAATTGACGAGAACCTCTAAAGGTTTTTCGAGGTGCCCTGACGGGGCCGGGCGAAACCATCGCAATCATGACTTGCGCCAAAGCGGTGCGATTGCTATACAATGATTATACATTCTCGAATGAACCAGGGAACGCGACATGCAAGCAGGAAAGCAGGACCCAATGAACATCGCCGTGATCGGCTCGGGCATATCCGGCCTGGCCGCTGCATGGCTCTTGGGGCAGCGTCATCGGGTTACCGTTTTCGAGAAGCACAGCTACCTCGGCGGACATACCAACACCGTCGCGGTTCAGGACCAGGGTTCCGCGTTGCCGGTCGACACGGGGTTCATCGTGTACAACGAACCGAACTACCCGCTGCTGACCGGCCTTTTTCGGTTTCTGGGCATCGAGACACAGGAGACGGAAATGTCGTTTTCCGTTTCCATGGACGAGGGCGCGCTGGAATATGGCGGGGCCAGTCTCGACACCCTGTTCAGCCAGCGGCGCAACCTGCTGCGCCCATCCTTTCTGCGCATGGTGCGCGACATTCTGCGATTCAACCGGCTGGGCAAGGCGACGCTGGCCCGGGCACATCAGGCGCGGGATGACCGCACGCTTGATGCCTTTCTGCATGAGCACGGCTTTTCCGAGACCTTTGCCCGCAATTACCTGCTCCCGATGGCCGCGGCGATCTGGTCCTGCCCGACGCAGACCATGCGCCGCTTCCCGGCCCGCAGCTTCCTGCAGTTTTTCGAGAATCACGGCCTGCTCAATATCGAGGACCGGCCACAATGGCGCACGGTGGTCGGCGGCTCCTGGCGCTATGTCGAGCAGCTGGTGGCATCGGGGCGTTTCGATTTTCGGCTCAACTGCCCGATTACCCGGGTGGAACGCGACGCCAGCGGGGTGCGACTGCCCGAAATTGGACAACAGTTCGACGCGGTGATCTTCGCGGCACATGCCGACCAGACCCTGGCGATGCTCCAGGCGCCCGACGAAACAGAGCGAGCGATATTGGGGGCCTTTCGTTTTCAGAAAAACATCGCCTACCTGCACAATGACGAATCGTTGATGCCAAAGCATCGACGGGTTTGGTCAAGCTGGAACTATTACGGCCGCTCGGATGCGGACGGTGAGGATGCGGTGGCGGTAACCTACTGGATGAATCGCCTGCAGAATCTCTCCTCCGGCAAGGTCTGGCTGGTCACGCTCAACCCGCCCCAGCCGCCCCTTGAGGCGCTGACCGAGCGCCGAATCGAATACAGCCACCCGGTTTTCGATCCCGCGGCCATGGCGGCACAGCAGCGCCTGGAAGAAATTCAGGGGCACCAGAACTGCTGGTACTGCGGGGCATGGACCGGCTACGGCTTCCACGAGGATGGTCTGCGCTCGGCGGTGACGGTGGCGCGTAGCTTCGGCGTCCACCCGCCGTGGGAGGAAAGATGAACGGCTCGGCGCTTTATGTCGGCAGCGTCATGCACCGGCGGACCCGGGGTCCGGTCTACCGGTTCGACTACCGCGTGTTCAGCCTGCTGGTGGACCTGGACGATCTGGAAGCCGGTTTCCCGGGGCTGCGCTTTTTGTCCGCCGACCGGTTCAACCTGCTGTCCTTTCACCAGTCGGATCATGGCCCGCGTGACGGCTCCGCCCTGCGCCCCTGGATTGAATCAGCCTGTGCCGCCGAAGGAATCGACATCCGCGGCGGCAAGGTACTCATCAGCGCCTATCCCAGGGTACTGGGCTATCAGTTCAACCCGCTGAGCGTCTGGTACTGCCACAATCGCGAAGGGGAGCTGGTCGCCATCGACGCGGAGGTCAGCAATACCTTCGGCGAACACCACCACTACCTGCTGCACGAGGGAGGACGCCCGCTGTCCCGCCCGTTTCGTGCCCGCGCGGACAAGGTGTTCCACGTCTCCCCCTTTATTGACATGCCAATGCGCTACCACTTTCGCATCGACCGGCCGGAGGAACGTCTCGCGGTCGCCATTCGGGAGACGGAAGGGGAAGACACCCTGCTGGTGGCCACTCATGTCGCGCGCCGCCGTCCGCTGAGCGACCGCACCTTGATTGCCCAGTGCCTGAAAATCCCCCTGCTGACGGTGAAGGTCATCGGCCTGATCCACTGGCAGGCGCTCAAGATCTGGCTCAGAGGCGGGCGTTTTCACCGCGCCCCGCCATTGCCTGAACAGGAGATCAGCTCATGTCCAGTACGCACACCCAAGACCTGAATCCACTCGATTTCGAACTGCCGATGGGCGCTCGCTGGCTGCGCGGCCTGCTTGAGCGCCTGCAGGTCGGACAGCTTCAGCTGGTGTTCGACGACGGGCGCAGTCTCGACTTCACCAGCCCCCGGCCGGAACTTCATGCCCGCTGGCACCTGCACCATCCTGCCCGGCTGTTCACCCGCGTGGCGCGACTGGGTGACGTGGGCTTTGCCGAGGGGTTTATCGAAGGCGACTGGAGCAGCCCGGACCTGACCTGCCTGATCGAGATTGCCGCGCGCAATTTCGAACTGATGCGCGACGATTTGCGCGCCAGTTTCTGGGCACGCCTGGGACACCGACTGCAGCACTGGTTGCGCAGCAATCACCGACGCGGTAGCCGGCGGAACATCGCGGCCCATTATGATCTCGGCAACGACTTCTACCGCCTGTGGCTGGACGAGACGATGACCTACTCGGCCGCCTGGTTTGCCGACCCGGAGCAATCCCTGGCCGAGGCGCAACACGCCAAGTACGACCGGCTGCTCGACATGCTGGATGCCGAACCCGGCCAGAGCCTGCTGGAAATCGGCTGCGGATGGGGCGGCATGGCAGAGCATGCCGCCCGGCGCGACATGAACGTCACGGCCATCACTCTTTCTCGCGCGCAGCATCACTATGCCCTGGAGCGCCTCGCGTCAGCCGGGCTCAGCGACCGCGCACGCATCCGCCTTATCGACTATCGCGATGTCCAGGGCCAGTTTGATCACATCGTGTCCATCGAGATGTTCGAGGCCGTGGGGGAGCGCTACTGGCCCACCTACTTCCGCAATGTGTACGAACGACTGGCGCCGGGCGGCAGGGCGGCAATCCAGGTGATCACCATTGACGAGTCGGTTTTCGAGGAATATCGCCGCGAACCGGACTTTATCCAGCTTTACATCTTTCCGGGCGGCATGCTGCCCACGCCGACCGAGTTTGAACGCCAGGCCGAGCAGGCGGGGCTGAAGGTCCGCGACCGGGCCTTCTTCGGCCCGGGCTACGCGCATACGCTGATGCACTGGCGCCAGCAGTTCGAGCGTCAGGCCCGCACGCTGGAAGGCATGGGCTACGACGAACGCTTCCAGCGCATGTGGCGCTACTACCTGGCCTACTGCGAGGCCGGCTTCAATGCCGGGCGCATTGACGTGATGCAGGTCCTGCTGGAAAAGCCCGCTTGACGGCAGCGCCGGTCGCCGACCGTCTCGACCGGGTCCTGGCCTACGGGCTGCCCGGCCTGCCGCTGGCCCTGCCCGGCCTGGCCCTGTACGTCTGGCTGCCGGTCCATTACGCCGAGCAGCTGGGCCTTGGGCTGGCCGCAGTCGGGCTGGCCATCATGCTGACGCGGCTCTTCGACGTCATTACAGACCCGCTGGTTGGCCAGGCGGTAGACCGGCTTTCCGGCCCCTACAGGCGCCGTCTGCCGATGGCAGCCGGCGCCGTGCTGGCCATGGTTTCCCTGAACCAGTTGCTGGTGCCACCCGCCGACGCCGGACTCGCGCATTTATACGGCTGGGGGCTGGCAGCCTATCTTGGATGGACCCTGATCAGCGTGCCTTACCAGGCCTGGGGCGCCGAGACCGACCCGCGACCACAGGCGCGCACCCGACTCGCGGCCAGCCGCGAAGGCGCTGCCATCGGCGCCACGGTCCTGGCGGCCGCCCTGCCCCTGCTGATTGGCAGCGAACAACCCGATGACGTGCTGGAGGCGGTCAACTGGCTGGTCCTTGTCTTGCTGCCGGTCAGCCTGATTTGGCTCTTTGTCCGGATTCCGGAAGTGCCGTGGCAACGGGGCGCCTTCCAGCGCGGTGCCCTGCGCGCAGTCCTGCGTGACCACCCTGCCATCACGCCCCTGCTTGCCGCGCACTGGCTGAACGGTCTGGCCAACGGACTGCCAGCGGCCCTGTTCCTGCTGTTCGTGACGCATCGACTCCAGAGCCCGGAAGCGATCGGCCCCCTGCTGCTGCTCTACTTTTCGGCCGGCATTCTGGCGCTGCCAGCCTGGACCCGTTTGGCGGCTCGACTGGGCAAGGTCGCCGCCTGGCGCGCTTCGGTCCTTCTGGCAGCCCTTGCTTTCCTGGCGGTGCCCTGGCTCGGGTCGGGTGACGTGACCGCCTTCGCGGTGGTCTGCCTGGTCAGCGGGCTGTCACTGGGGGCGGACATGGCGCTGCCGGCCTCGATTCAAGCCGACCTGGCTGGGCAGGACCGAACGGAACGGGGACAAGACCGCAGCGGCCTGCTCTTCGGCCTGCTTGGTCTGGTGAACAAGCTGGCGCTGGCCGTGGCGGCCGGGCTGGGGTTCGGGCTGCTGGAGCTGAGCGGATTCGATTCGGCACAGTCCGAGGACACGCTGGCTCTCGCCCTGCTGTACGGCGCCTTGCCGGTCGTCCTGAAACTTGCGGCCGTTCTGACCATCCAGGGCCCGGTAGCGCGACATTTCCGGGAACCAGGCGCAGAAGCTCTCAAGACCTGATCCAGAGGGCGCAGGGTCCGGCAGCCGGACGCAAGCCATTGACCCTTGGAGCATGAACCAAGCGCGAACGCAGGCAACGCCTGCTGACGCGTTCAAGTGGCGGCAGTCAACAAAGCCCGGGAAGACTTTGGGCAGAGCGCCCCGTGAAATCAGCTTGTGCCGATTTTTCCAAGCCAAAACCCGTTCGGAGGAATGCGCTTATGCCACCCGATCGATCAAAGCGGCCAGACGGGCCGGCTCAAGGCCTGCGAGTCAACAAAGGTCGCCGGTGTCCCCCGCCCCGAATCGGCACGACGCGATTACGAATGAGATCAACCCTCGTGAGGTCGATAACACATCACCGAACGAGACACATCATGCCGCGCCTGCTCGTGCTCGGCCTTCTGCTCCTGCTGCTTGGCGGATGTTCCCCAATGAAGATCGAAGATTTTGCCGATACCACGCCCCGCCTGTCCCTTGAGGAATACTTCACCGGCACCACCCATGCCTGGGGCATTTTCCAGAATCGACAGGGTCAGCCGCTGCGCCAGTTCCGGGTGCGTATCGAAGGCAAGGTCGAAGGCGATACGCTCATTCTCGATGAATATTTCGACTACGCCGACGGCGAAACGCAACGCCGAATCTGGCGACTGCAGAAAGTGGCTCCGGACCGGTATGTTGGGCGAGCGGACGATGTCGTGGGAACGGCCACCGGCATTGTGCGCGGGCAGGCCTTCAACTTTCGCTACACGCTCGATGTCCCCTGGAAGGACGGGTCAATCCACCTGGATTTCGATGACTGGATGTTTCTTCAGCCGGACGGGGTGATGATCAACCGGGCCACCGTGCGCAAATTCGGGTTCCAGGTCGGCGAGGTCATCCTGTTCTTCCAGAAAGAGGCCGAATAGGGAAGGTCTGCACAAATGCAGACTTTCCCGTGCAGCGAATGGCTCAGTCCCCGACGTGGGGGCGCACGGCAGATGGCCTGCTTGACAGCCCGGGCGCAGAATGAAAGATTGCCGGAACCTTCCCATTGGCACGACCAGACGATGACCCCGGAACACACGGCAACGCATACGCCCTCGGTGCCCGCAGCAGGCAAGAAAAGCAGTTGGCGCGGCCTGGTGCTCGGGGCCGTTGTCTCGGCCTGCATTTTCCTTCTGGCCTTGGCTGGCTGGTATTCGCTGTCGCAGCTGCACGCCCCGGGTCAGGCATTTCCGCTGGGGTCGATGAAGGCCGAGCGAGGCCAACTTGCCCCGGTGGATGAAGGTCTGCGGATCACGTCAACGCAGGGCGATGAAGTTCTGCTCTCCATGAACTTCGGCCAGCCGGCCGACATGACGCGCTTCGGGCGAATGCGGCTTGAGAGCGACCAGCCGCTTGCACGGGCTACGCTTTTGTGGATGAGCGCCGGGGCACCCGGCCGCGTGCAGGAAGCCGGGTTCGACGCCAGTGGCCACCTTGATCTGACCGCATTGCCCGACTGGACCGGCCAGCCGACGGCCCTGGGCCTGCGCCTGCAAGGTGAGGATCTTCCCGGTGTCACGTTGCAGGCGCTTGCCTTGCTGCCTCCCGAGAAAAGTCCGGCCGCATTTCTTGCGGATCTGTCGAATCAGTTGCAGCAACGCAGCGAGATCGGGCACCAGTCCATCAATACCTGGATCATCAACGCGCAGGATGCGCCGAGCCCGCAGGTTTTCCTGGCCCTGGCGGCCCTGTCGACCCTGGCGGGGTTCGGCATCGCGGCCCGATTCCGGCCCGGACCGCCGATCCTCCTGCCAGCCATGGTGATTCTGGGCCTGGGCTGGGCATTGCTCGACTACCGGTGGCACAGCACACTGCTGGAGGCACATGCGGACAGCGTGGATCGCTACGGCGATGTTGCTCCCTCGGAACTGCGTGCGGCTGCCCCGCAGGGGGAACTGGTTCCCTGGGTGCAAGCCGTGTCAAAAACGCTGGACCCGAGCGAGCGGGTACTCGTGTTCTCGCAGCAGGAATTTTTCCGGCTCAAGACCCGCTACCTGCTCAGCCCGCTCAACGCCATCGGGGTGCTCGAACCCGCTGATGCGGCCGCGCATCTGCGTGCCGGTGATCAACTGCTGCTGGTCGGCGCACATCCGGCCATCCGGGTCTCGGCAGACGGACGACGAATCAGCCTCCTCGGGCCCAGTGGCCAGGCAAGACAGTTTGACGTCCGGCCGCTGCATGTCGACCGTCAGGGTGGCGCCTTCCGGGTACTGAAAGAAAATTCCGCGCCCTGATGCCAAATCGCCGGGCGCAAGGACAATCGGCTACTGCGCCAGCCCCTCGTGAAACCAGGCATGAATGCGCTCGGCCAGGGCCCGGCTGACGCCGGGCACCGTGGCGATTTCGTCTATTCCCGCACGCTTGAGCGCCTGCAATCCGCCAAAATGCTTGAGCAGCGCCTGACGCCGGCGTGGG
>JBNGDJ010000053.1:13429-15767 GCA_049974825.1 Halothiobacillaceae bacterium
GGCCCACGCCGGGAATCTGCTGCAGGTTTGATTCACTACGGGCCTTGCCACGGCGGGCCCGGTGTCCCGTGATGGCAAACCGGTGTGCCTCGTCCCGCACCTGCTGGATCAGGTGCAGCGCCGGGTCGTGCGGGTCCAGCCGAAGTTCGCCCCGGCCGTCCGTGAAGATCAGGCGCTCCTCCCCGGCCTTGCGCGCCGGCCCCTTGGCCACCCCCACCACGCGCACCGAGTCGAGTGACAACTCTTCAAGCACATCCAGTGCCTGGCGTACCTGTCCCTGCCCCCCGTCGATCAGCAACAGATCGGGCAGGGTGCCGGATTCACGGACGGCCCTGCCGAAACGACGAGTCAGGGCCTGGTGCATGGCCGCGTAGTCATCGCCGGCGGCCACGTCCTGAATGTTGAAGCGTCGGTACTGCGATTTCTCTGCGCCCTCCGGTCCGAACACCACGCAGGAGGCCACGGTGGCCTCACCGTGGCTGTGACTGATATCAAAGCATTCAACCCGACGCAGGGCGTCGCCGCCAAGCCAGGACTCCAGCGCCTTCCAGCGGGCCTGCTGGTTCCCGCGCGAAGCCAGGCGGGAAGCCAGCGCGATCCGTGCATTGTCCACGGTGTTTTCCAGCCAGTGACTGCCCTTGCCACGCTGCGGCTGGCTGATACGCACCCGTCGACCCGCCCGGCTGCCCAGCGCCTCGCCCAGCCACTCGGCATCGTCAATCGGCTCGTTGACCAGGATGCGCTCCGGCGCCTCGCGCTCGGCGTAGTACTGGCCAACAAAGGCCGAGAGAATCTCCGCCGGCGGCAAAGCCTCGGGCAGGTCCGGAAAATACGGCCGGGTTCCCAGGTGACGCCCGTCACGAATGGTCGCCACGCTGATGCAGGCCAGCCCCCCGTCAGTCACGATCGCGACCACGTCGGCATCCCCGGATACGCCGGTGACGTGCTGCTGCTCGCTGATTGAGCGCAGCATCCCGATCTGGTCGCGCAGGGTGGCCGCCTGTTCGAAATCAAGGGCCGCCGCGGCCTGCTCCATGCGCAGCACGAGCCGGTCGATCAGCGACCGACTCTGCCCGGCAAGAAAAGCCACCGTGTCATCGACGTCCTGCCGGTATTCCTCTTCGGACACGTAGCCGACGCAAGGCGCCTTGCAACGGCCGATCTGGTACTGAAGGCAGGGTCGGCTGCGGTTGCGGAACACGCTGTCCTCGCACTGGCGCACCTTGAAAATCTTCTCAAGCAGGTTGAGCGTCTCGCGAACGGAGACCGCCGAGGCGTACGGGCCGAAGTACCGGCCCGGCTTGCGCCGCGAACCCCGGTGATAGGCCAGACGCGGAAAGGATTCGCCCACCGACACGTAAACCCAGGGATAGCTCTTGTCGTCCCGGAGCAGCACGTTGTAGCGCGGCCGATGGGCCTTGATCAGGTTGCTTTCCAGCAGCAGCGCCTCGGCCTCCGTCCGGGTGACTGTCACCTCGATGTCGGCAATCTGCGCGACCAGGGCGCGGGTCTTGGGCGCGGCCTGCTGACTGCGAAAATAACTGGAAAGCCGTTTTTTGAGATTGCGCGCCTTGCCGACGTAGAGGATTTCGCCGGCCGCATCGTACATGCGGTAGACACCGGGCCGCTCGGTGACTTCCCTGAGGAAGGCCCTGGAATCGAACAGCTCCCCAGGCTCAGGCATCGTGATTGCTTCCGGCTCGCTCATCAAAGAGGTCCGCCGCGTCAATTCCAGTCCCGGTAAGGATGGCGCACCAGGCTCACGTTGTAATAACGCGGATCATCCGAAACCTCCTCGCCCAACCAGTCGGGCATCCGGATGGGCTGCTCGGCATGCTCGAGTTCGAGCTCCGCCACCACCAGCCCCGCATTGTCTCCCTCGAAGACATCGACCTCGAAGTGGTGGCCCTGATCCTCCACAATGTGACGGATCTTTTCGATCCGAGGCCCGATGCAGAGGTTGTCCAGCATTTCGCCAGCTTCCCGGACATCGATCTCGTACTCGTACTCGTGCCGGGTAACGCCCAGCGTCATGCTCTTGATGTTCAGGTACCCGCGATCTCCGGCCACCCGCACCCGCACCGAGGCCGGGCCGGATTCAGTCATGTATCCCTGCCGCATCGGTACCGAGCGCACGACATGATTGCGCCAGCCGTCCGACCGGACCAGGAACTTGCGTTCGATCTCGATTCCCATTCGTCACTCACCTTTGGGCAATATCCGAGGGAAGGTCTGCACAAATGCAGACCTTCCCGTGCAGGGCAAGGACGCCCTGCCGCACAATGGCGCAAGCCATTGAATTGCGGAGCCCGGGCCGAGCATGTATCGGCCCGGGCGT
>JBNGDJ010000054.1:0-15751 GCA_049974825.1 Halothiobacillaceae bacterium
ATCGTGCCCACGTTTACGTGCGGCTTGCTACGCTCGAATTTTTCCTTGGACATTGTTCACAACCTCGAAAATGTTGAATTCGTCTGTATAAATCAGTTATTCGCCCGACTTGATCACGGCATCGGCGATGCTCTTCGGAGTCTCGGCGTACTTCTCGAACTCCATCGCGTAAGTCGCACGACCCTGGGTCGCCGAACGCAGATCGGTCGCATAGCCGAACATCTCGGACAGCGGAATTTCCGCCCTGATCATCTTGGAACCGGTGGGCGTATCTTCCATGCCCTGCACCATGCCGCGGCGGCGATTGACGTCACCAATGACGTCACCCATGTACTCCTCAGGCGTTTCGATCTCAACCTTCATCATCGGCTCGAGCAGGACCGGGCTCGCCTTGGCCGCCCCTTCCTTGAAGCCCATGGAACCGGCGATCTTGAAGGCCATTTCGTTGGAGTCGACGTCGTGGTATGAGCCGTCAAACAGCGTTACCTTGACGTCCACCATCGGGTAACCGGCGATGACGCCATTTTCCATCTGCTCCTGGATGCCCTTGTCGACTGCCGGAATGTATTCCTTGGGAACCACACCGCCCACGATGGCGTTGACGAACTCGTATCCACCGCCTTCTTCCATCGGCTCGATCTTGAGC
This sequence comes from Halothiobacillaceae bacterium, assembly GCA_049974825.1. Classification (GTDB taxonomy): domain Bacteria; phylum Pseudomonadota; class Gammaproteobacteria; order Halothiobacillales; family Halothiobacillaceae; genus JBKHDT01. The sequence continues at coordinate 647 of JBNGDJ010000054.1, forward strand.
ACCACGTGACCGTACTGGCCGCGACCACCGGACTGACGCACGAACTTGCCTTCAGCTTCCACGGCGCTGCGGATGGTTTCGCGATACGCGACCTGCGGCTTGCCGATATTGGCTTCAACCTTGAACTCGCGACGCATGCGGTCAACGATGATGTCCAGGTGCAGCTCGCCCATCCCGGAGATGATCGTCTGCCCGGATTCCTCGTCGGTGCGCACGCGGAAGGAAGGATCTTCCTGGGCCAGCTTGCCCAGCGCGATGCCCATCTTCTCCTGGTCGCCCTTCGTCTTGGGCTCCACGGCCACGGAGATCACGGGCTCGGGAAATTCCATCCGCTCCAGAACGACCGGCGCATCCATGGCGCAGAGCGTGTCACCCGTTGTTACGTTCTTGAGGCCAACAACTGCCGCGATGTCACCGGAACGCACCTCCTTCACTTCCTCGCGGGAGTTGGAGTGCATCTGCATGATCCGGCCCACGCGCTCGCGGTTGGTGGTCACGGAGTTGAGCACGGTTTCGCCCGAATTGAGCACACCGGAGTAGACGCGAACGAAGGTGAGCGTACCCACGAAGGGGTCGGTCATGATCTTGAATGCGAGCGCGGCGAAGGGCTGGTCGTCCCCTGCCTTGCGCAGCACTTCCTCACCGTCCGGCGTTTCACCCTGGATGGACTCGACTTCCGTGGGGCTCGGCAGGAACTCAACCACGCCGTCAAGCAGACGCTGAACGCCCTTGTTCTTGAACGCCGTGCCGCAGAACGCCGGGATGATCTCGTTGGCAAGCGTCCGCTTGCGCAGGCCGGCCTTGATCTCGTCGTCGGACAGCTCACCGTTCTCGAGGTACTTGTCCATCAACTCTTCGTCGGCCTCGGCAGCCGCTTCGATCATCTGCTCGCGGTACTGCTCGCACTGCTCGACCATCTCGGCAGGCACATCGCGCTGATCGTATGTTGCGCCGGCATCGTCCGGGTTCCAGTAAATTGCCTTCATGCGCAGCAGGTCGACGACGCCCTCGAAGTTGTCTTCGGCGCCAATCGGCAGGACGACGGGCACCGGGTTGGCACCCAGACGCTTCTTCAGCTGATCCATGACCCGCAGAAAGTCCGCGCCGGAGCGGTCCATCTTGTTCACGAACGCAAGACGCGGGACGCTGTACTTGTTGGCCTGCCGCCAGACAGTCTCGGACTGCGGCTGGACGCCACCGACCGCGCAGAGGACGAACACCGCCCCGTCCAACACCCGCAGGGAGCGCTCCACCTCAATGGTGAAGTCCACGTGCCCGGGGGTGTCGATGATGTTGAAGCGGTGCTGCTCGAACTGTTGATCCATGCCCTGCCAGAAGGCGGTCGTGGCAGCCGAGGTGATCGTGATCCCCCGCTCCTGTTCCTGCTCCATCCAGTCCATGGTCGCGGCACCGTCATGAACCTCGCCGATCTTGTGCGAGATGCCGGTGTAGAACAGGATCCGTTCCGTTGTGGTCGTCTTGCCGGCATCGATGTGCGCCATGATGCCGAAATTGCGATATCGCTCGAGCGGGGTCGTTCGGGCCACGTTCAAATACCTCTAAAAAATGCTTACCAGCGGAAGTGGGCAAACGCCTTGTTCGCTTCCGCCATCCGGTGAGTGTCCTCGCGCTTCTTGACGGCGGAGCCACGGTTCTCGGCAGCGTCCATCAGCTCGCCGGCGAGCTTGGCAGACATGGTCTTCTCGCCGCGCTTGCGTGCCGCGTCGATCAGCCAGCGCATGGCCAGCGAGGTGCGACGCACGGGACGAACCTCAACCGGAACCTGGTAGGTGGCACCACCAACGCGGCGGGACTTGACCTCGACCGCCGGGGCGACGTTCTCCAGGGCGCGCTCGACCAGCTCGACCGGATCACCCTTGCCGCGGGATTCCATGGTGTCCATGGCCCCGTACAGGATCTTCTCGGCGACGGACTTCTTGCCGCTGTTCATGATCATGTTTACGAATTTCGCGACTGTGACATTGCCGAACTTCGGGTCCGGCAGAATCTCGCGCTTGGGTACTTCTCTTCTTCTAGGCATGACTTGTTTTCCTTACCCGACCTGTAATCAACCCTTGGGCCGCTTGGCGCCGTACTTGGAACGGCCCTGGCGACGCTTGGCGACGCCCTGGGTATCCAGGCTGCCGCGCACGGTGTGGTAGCGGACACCGGGCAAGTCTTTGACACGACCGCCACGGATCAGGACCACGGAGTGCTCCTGGAGGTTGTGACCCTCACCGCCGATATAGCTGGCCACCTCGTACCCGTTCGTCAGGCGAACGCGGGCCACCTTCCGCAGTGCGGAGTTCGGCTTCTTCGGGGTGGTGGTGTAGACCCGGGTGCAAACCCCCCGGCGCTGGGGGCAGGCTTCAAGGGCCGGCACCTTGGTTTTCTCGACCACGCGCTTGCGCGGCTTGCGAACAAGCTGATTGATTGTTGCCATGAATTCGGTTTCTCCGACCAGAAATAGAAGCGACGGGGCTGCTCCCCGTCGCAAAGGGCTGAAATTCTAGGGAGAGCGAGTGCTGCTGTCAACTTCGCTCCACCGCTGCGATCACTCCGCCGGACCGCTTGACTCCACCTCGGCCGCGGGAGCCTCGGCATCGGCACCGGCCGGGACCTCGACCTCGGCACCGAAGATCTCGTCCGCCTGACCGGAAGCTCGACGACGTCGGCGCTCCTGGTGATGCGCCAACCCGGTCCCGGCCGGGATCAGGCGGCCAACGATGACGTTTTCCTTCAGGCCGCGCAGCTCGTCGGTGGTACCGCGGGTGGCCGCTTCGGTAAGCACCCGGGTGGTTTCCTGGAACGAGGCTGCGGACACGAAGGATTCGGTCACAAGCGACGCCTTGGTAATACCAAGCAGCATCGGATCGTACTTGGCCGCGAAGCGGCCCTTCTCTTCGAGAAGGCGGTTCTCTTCCAGGATCCGGGCCTTGTCGACCTGATCACCGCGGATGTAGCCCGAATCCCCGGACTCGGTGATCTCGACCTTGCGCAGCATCTGGCGAATGATCACCTCGATGTGCTTGTCGTTGATCTTCACGCCCTGGAGGCGGTAGACGTCCTGAATCTCCTTGGTAATGTACGCAGCCAGCTCGGACACGCCCCGCAGGCGCAGGATGTCCTGAGGTGCCGGCTCGCCGTCGGCGATGACTTCCCCGCGGGTGACGTGCTCACCTTCGAAGACGTTGACCTGACGGTACTTCGGAATCAGCTCCTCGTAGACCTCGCCATCGTCTCCGGTGATGACCAGCCGCTGCTTGCCCTTGGTCTCCTTGCCGAAGCTGACCGTACCCGTGTGCTCGGCCAGGATCGCCGGCTCCTTGGGTTTGCGCGCCTCGAAAAGATCTGCAACGCGCGGCAGACCGCCGGTGATGTCGCGTGTCTTGGACGACTCCTGCGGCAGGCGGGCGATGATGTCACCCACCTGGACCTCGCTGCCATCCTCGATATTGATGATGGCGCCGGCCGGCAGCACATAGTGCGCCGGGATGTCGGTTCCAGCCAGGCATACCGGCTCGCCGTCCTGGTCCACCAGCTGAATCGTCGGACGCAGATCCTTCTGGGCGCCACTGCGCTGCTTGGGATCGGTGACCACGCGCGAGGACAGGCCGGTGATCTCGTCGGTCTGCGACTGCACGGATACCCCGTCGACGAAATCCGAAAACCGAACCCGTCCGGCCATCTCGGTCACAACCGGGTGCGTGTGCGGATCCCAGTTGGCCAGAGTCTGGCCCGCAGCGACCTTCTCGCCGTCCTTGACCCGGATGACCGCCCCATAGGGCACCTTGTAGCGCTCGCGCTCGCGGCCCTGGTCATCGACAACGCCCAGTTCCCCGGAGCGGGTGACGGCTACAAGGTCGCCTTCGCGGTTGGTGACAGTCTTCAGGTTGTGCAGACGGACCGTCCCCGCGGCCTTGTTTTCCACCGAGGACGCGGCGGCCTGACGAGAGGCCGCCCCGCCGATATGGAAGGTGCGCATGGTCAGCTGCGTGCCCGGCTCGCCAATTGACTGCGCCGCCATGACGCCAACCGCCTCGCCGACGTTGACCTCGTTGCCTCGGGCCAGGTCGCGGCCGTAGCACTTGCTGCAGACGCCATGCCGCGCCTCGCAGGTAATCGTGGAGCGGACCCAGACCTCGTCGACACCCGACTCCTCGATCAGCTTGACCAAGGCCTCGTCGATGAGCGTGTTCTTCGGGACCAGCACCTCGTCGCTACCCGGCTTGAGCAGATCGCTGGCAGTCACCCGGCCCAGGATCCGCTCGCCCAGACCTTCGACCACGTCTCCGCCTTCAATGACCGCGGACATCCGCAAGCCGGGGCTCTCGGTTTCGCAGTCATCAATGGTCACGACCACGTCCTGGGCCACGTCGACCAGGCGGCGGGTCAGGTACCCCGAGTTCGCCGTCTTGAGCGCCGTATCGGCCAGGCCCTTGCGCGCCCCGTGGGTCGAGATGAAGTACTGCAGGACGTTGAGGCCTTCGCGGAAGTTCGCGGTGATGGGCGTCTCGATGATCGAGCCGTCCGGCTTGGCCATCAGGCCCCGCATCCCCGCCAACTGACGGATCTGGGCCGCGGAACCCCGGGCCCCGGAGTCGGCCATCATGAAGATTGAGTTGAAGGAGTTCTGGACCGCTTCGTTGCCATCCTTGTCGGTAACGATTTCCTTGCCGAGCTGCTCCATCATGGCCCGGGAGATCTGGTCGTTTGCGTGTGACCAGATATCCACCACCTTGTTGTAGCGCTCGTTCTGTGTCACCAGACCAGACGCGTACTGCTCCTGGATTTCCTTGACCTCAGCCTCAGCCGCCGCGAGCGTCTCGTACTTGGACTCGGGGATCAGCATGTCATCGGAACAGATGGAGATGCCCGACCGGGTCGCAAAGCGGAAGCCGGTGTACATCAGCTGGTCAGCAAAGACTACGGTGTCCTTCAGACCCAGTTCGCGATAGACGTGATTCAGCAAGGCCGAAATCGGCTTCTTGCCCATGTCCTTGTTGACATTCTCAAAGGCGATGCCATCCGGAACAATCCGATAGAGCAGCACGCGGCCGACGGTGGTCTCGACCAGCCTGCGCGTGCCGACCAGTTCTCCGGCCTCATCGCGGTGCCAGTCGGTAACCCGCACCTTGATCTTTGCACCCAGATCCACCACACGGTTGTCGTAGGCGCGCTGCACCTCGTCGGTGTCGGCAAAGACCATCCCCTCGCCCGGCGCATTCACCTTGGCGCGGGTCATGGTGTAGATGCCCAGGACGATGTCCTGCGACGGGACGATGATGGGATCACCGTTGGCAGGAGAAAGCACGTTGTTGGTCGACATCATCAGTGCGCGGGCTTCCACCTGCGCTTCAAGCGACAGCGGCACGTGCACGGCCATCTGGTCACCATCGAAGTCGGCGTTGTACGCCGCGCATACCAGCGGGTGAAGCTGGATGGCCTTGCCCTCGATCAGGATCGGCTCGAATGCCTGGATCCCGAGCCGGTGCAGCGTCGGAGCCCGGTTGAGCAGCACGGGGTGCTCGCGGATCACTTCCTCGAGCACGTCCCAGACTTCCGGCCCTTCCCTTTCAACCAGCTTCTTTGCGGCCTTGATGGTGGTGGCCAGACCGCGCCGGTGCAGCTTGCCAAAGATGAACGGCTTGAACAGCTCCAGCGCCATCTTCTTCGGCAGACCGCACTGATGCAGGCGCAACGTCGGGCCGACCACGATGACCGACCGGCCGGAGTAGTCGACGCGCTTGCCCAGGAGGTTCTGGCGGAAGCGCCCCTGCTTGCCCTTGATCATGTCGGCCAGCGACTTGAGCGGGCGCTTGTTGTTGCCGGTGACCGCCCGACCGCGACGGCCGTTGTCCAGCAGTGAATCCACCGCTTCCTGAAGCATCCGCTTCTCGTTGCGCACGATGATGTCGGGCGCGTTGAGCTCGAGCAAGCGCTTGAGGCGGTTGTTCCGGTTGATCACCCGACGGTAGAGGTCGTTCAGATCCGAGGTGGCGAAGCGGCCACCATCAAGCGGCACGAGGGGGCGCAGGTCCGGCGGCAGCACCGGCAGCACCTCCAGCACCATCCACTCGGGCTTGTTGCCGGACTCCAGGAAGGACTCAAGCAGCTTCAGGCGCTTGGACAGGCGCTTGATCTTGGTCTCGGAACCGGTTTCCGCCAGTTCCTCGCGCAGCCGGCGCACCTCGGATTCAAGGTTGATGTCCGCCAGCAGCTTCTGGACGGCCTCGGCGCCCATCAGCGCCTCAAACTCGTCGCCGTACTCTTCGATGGCGTCGAGGTACATCTCGTCGGTCAGCAGCTGCCCTCGGGTCAGCGGGGTCAGGCCGGGCTCCGTGACAATAAAGGCCTCGAAATACAGGACGCGCTCGATGTCCCGCAGGGTCATGTCCAGCATCAGGCCAATGCGGGACGGCAGGGACTTGAGGAACCAGATATGCGCCACCGGGCTGGCAAGCTCGATGTGCCCCATCCGCTCACGACGGACCTTGGACAGCGTGACCTCCACCCCGCACTTTTCGCAGACCACGCCGCGATGCTTGAGCCGCTTGTACTTGCCGCAGAGGCACTCGTAGTCACGCACGGGCCCGAAGATCTTGGCGCAGAACAAACCGTCGCGCTCGGGCTTGAAGGTCCGGTAGTTGATCGTCTCGGGCTTCTTGACTTCCCCGAAGGACCAGGAGCGGATCATCTCCGGCGATGCCAGGGAAATACGGATGTGATCGAAGTCTTCTTCGGTCACTTGGGTTTTCATCAGATTCAGCAATTCTTTCATCGCAATACCTGCCTTGCGCTGTCGATTCGCGCGTTAAGCGATGTCCCGCGGCGACCGGTCAGATCGCCGCGCATGACCCTGCGGCTCACTCGCCCTGTTCGAGCTCGATGTTGATGCCCAGCGAGCGGATTTCCTTCAACAGCACGTTGAAGGACTCGGGCATGCCGGCATCCATCCGGTGATCGCCGTCGACGATGTTCTTGTACATCTTGTTGCGGCCGTTCACGTCGTCGGACTTGACCGTCAGCATCTCCTGCAGCGTGTAGGCTGCGCCGTAAGCCTCCAGCGCCCAGACCTCCATCTCCCCGAAGCGCTGGCCGCCAAACTGCGCCTTGCCGCCCAGCGGCTGCTGGGTAACCAGGCTGTACGGCCCCGTGGAGCGGGCGTGCATCTTGTCGTCGACCAGGTGGTTGAGCTTGAGCATGTACATGTAGCCCACGGTGGTCTTCCGGTCGAAGGGGTCACCCGTTCGGCCGTCATAGAGCTGGACCTGGCCGGAACGCGGCACACCAGCCAGATCGAGCATCGCCTTGAGCTCGTCCTCGGGGCAGCCATCGAACACCGGCGTCGCCATCGGCACGCCGCCGCGCAGGTTGCGCGCCATTTCGATCAGCTCGTCGTCGGTCAGGGAGTCCAGGTCCACCTGCTTCTGTTCACGGTGGTTGTAAACCTTGTCCAGGAAGGCACGCAGTTCGACGAGCGCCTTTTCACGCTCAAGCCGCAGCATCTCGGCAATCTTGTTGCCCAGACCCCGGGCCGCCATGCCCAGGTGTGTCTCGAGGATCTGGCCGATATTCATCCGCGACGGAACACCCAGCGGGTTCAGGCAGATGTCGACGGCCGTACCATCGTCCATGTAGGGCATGTCTTCCTCGGGCACGATCATGGAGATCACGCCCTTGTTGCCGTGACGACCGGCGAGCTTGTCACCCGGCTGGATCCGGCGCTTCACGGCCACGTAGACCTTGACCATCTTCAGTACGCCTGGCGCCAGGTCATCACCCTGCTGGATCTTGCCCTTCTTGTCCTCGAAGCGGTGCTCGGCGTCCTCGCGCTCCTGCTCAAGCTGGCGCGCATAGCCTTCGAGCGCGCGGGCGACTTCCTCGTCGTCCACCCGCACCTGGAACCAGTCCTTGCGGTCGACCTTGCCCAGCTGGGCGGCAGTGATCTTGCTGCCCTGCTTGACTCCCGGCCCGCCGGCGGCCACCTGGCCGACCAGCAACTGCTCTACGCGGGCGTAGATATCTTCCTCGATAATCCGCATCCGGTCCTTGATGTCCTTGCGGACTGCGTCCAGATCGGCCTCTTCGATTGAACGGGCGCGGCTGTCCTTTTCGACGCCGTCCCGAGTGAACACCCGCACGTCGATCACGGTGCCTTCCATGCCCGGCGGGACGCGCAGGGAGGAATCCTTCACGTCCGACGCCTTCTCGCCAAAGATGGCCCGCAGCAGCTTTTCCTCCGGCGTCAGTTGGGTCTCACCCTTGGGCGTGACCTTCCCGACCAGAATGTCGTTCGGACCCACTTCGGCCCCGATATGAACGACGCCGGCCTCGTCGAGCTTGTTGAGCAGGCTTTCGGAAACGTTCGGGATGTCCGAGGTGATCTCCTCCGGCCCAAGCTTGGTATCCCGGGCAACGGCCGTCAGTTCCTCGATGTGGATCGTGGTCAAGCGGTCCTCGCGCACCACGCGCTCGGACAGCAGGATGGAATCCTCAAAGTTGTAGCCGTTCCAGGGCATGAACGCCACGAGGATGTTCTGCCCCAGTGCCAGTTCGCCCATGTCCACCGAGGGCCCGTCGGCCAGGACATCGCCCTTGGCGATCGTGTCACCCGTCTTGACCAGCGGTCGCTGGTTGATGCAGGTGTTCTGGTTCGAGCGGGTGTACTTGGTGAGGTTGTAGATGTCCACACCCACCTCGCCGTGCACCGCTTCCTCGGCGTTGACACGGACCACGATGCGCGACGCGTCCACCCGGTCGACGACACCCCCACGGCGGGCGACGACAGAGGCACCGGAGTCAACCGCGACCACACGCTCCATGCCGGTCCCGACCAGTGGCTTTTCCGCACGCAGCGTCGGCACGGCCTGGCGCTGCATGTTCGAGCCCATCAGCGCCCGGTTGGCATCGTCATGCTCAAGGAAGGGAATCATCGCCGCCGCCACGGAGACGATCTGCTTCGGCGAGATGTCCATGTACTCGATTTCCTCGGGCATGGACAGCATGAACTCGCCGGCCCGGCGCGAGGAAATCAACTTGCCGGTCAGCCGACCGGACTCGTCGATCTCCGCGTTTGCCTGGGCAATGGTGTGCTTCTCTTCCTCGTAGGCCGACAGGTACTCGACCTGCTCGGTGACCACGCCATCCACCACTTTGCGATACGGCGTCTCAAGGAAACCGTAGTGGTTGGTTCGGGCGTAGCAGGCCAGCGAGTTGATCAGACCAATGTTCGGACCTTCCGGGGTCTCGATCGGGCAGACTCGGCCGTAGTGCGTGGTATGAACGTCCCGCACCTCAAAGCCGGCCCGCTCGCGGGTCAGACCGCCGGGCCCGAGCGCGGAAACGCGCCGCTTGTGGGTCACTTCCGAGAGCGGATTGTTCTGGTCCATGAACTGGGACAGCTGCGACGATCCGAAGAACTCCTTGATTGCCGCGGCCACCGGCTTGGCATTGATCAGCTCTTGCGGCGTCAGGCCATCGGACTCGGCATTGGACAGACGCTCCTTCACCGCCCGCTCGACGCGCACCAAGCCGATGCGGAAGACATTCTCGGCCATTTCACCCACGGAGCGGATCCGCCGGTTGCCCAAATGGTCGATGTCATCTGTCTTGCCGTTGCCGTTGCGGATGTCGATCAGCACCTTCAGCACGTCGAGAATGTCCGAGGTGCCGCCCTGGGACTCGACCAGCGCCTTCGCCTCGTCGGTTTCCAGCGTGCGGAAATACTGCGCATCGTAGAGCACGCCCGGCCCCTCGTCGCTGCCGCGCTCAACCCGCCGGTTGAATTTCATCCGTCCGACGGAGGACAGGTCATAGCGATCCGAGGTGAAGAACAGCCCGTGGAAAAGCGACTCGGCCGCATCCTTGGTGGGCGGCTCGCCCGGACGCATCATCCGGTAAATTTCGACCATCGCCTCAAGAGGCGTGGTGGTGGGGTCCGACTGAAGAGTCAGCGAGATGTACCGACCGCAGTCCACCTCGTTGAAGTGCAGAGTGGCAAAGCTGTCGATACCAGCCTTGACCAGACCCTCGATACGCTCCTCGGTCAGCTCTTCGTTCGCATGCCCCAGAAGCTCGCCGGTCTCCTCGTCCACGATATTGCGCGCGAGCACCTGGCCCACCAGGAACTCGGCCGGGACTTCGTGCCGTTCCAGACCGGCCTTTTTCATTTCTCGCACGTGCTTGCCGGTAATCCGGCGGCCCGCCTCAACGATTGTCTTGCCATCGGCAACGATGTCGAAGGCCGCGTTTTCGCCCTTCAGCCGTTCCGGCACGACGGAGAGGACGAACTTGCCGTCCTCGATCGCGAACTGGTTGTGGTCAAAGAAGATGTCGAGCATCTGCTCGTTGTCGTAGCCCAGGGCCCGCAGCAGGATGGTCGCCGGAATCTTGCGGCGACGGTCGATCCGCGCGTAGACGATGTCCTTCTGATCGAACTCGAAGTCGAGCCAGCTGCCACGGTAGGGAATGACGCGCGCCGAGAACAGCAGACGCTTGCTTGAGGACGTCTTGCCCTTGTCATGGTCAAAGAACACGCCCGGAGACCGGTGCAGCTGGGAGACGATCACCCGTTCGGTGCCGTTGATCACGAAGGTCCCGGACTCGGTCATCAGGGGGATCTCCCCCATGTAGACCTCTTGCTCGCGGATGTCCTTCACGATCCGGGATCCGGCCGGCGCATCCTTGTCGTAAATCACCAGGCGCATCTTGGTCCGAAGAGGTGCCGCGTAGGTCAACCCGCGGATCTGACATTCACGCACATCAAAGGCAGGCTCGCCCAGTCGATAGTCGACGTACTGAAGCTCGGCGTTGCCGGTGTGGCTCTGAATCGGGAAAACCGACGCCAGCGCCGCGTGCAAGCCGCGATCCATGCGCTCTTCCCGCGCGGTGCCTTCCTGCAGGAATTCGGCGTAGGAGTTCACCTGGGTGGCGAGCAAATACGGGACGCGCAGGATCTCCGACCGCTTCCCGAAGTCCTTGCGAATGCGCTTCTTCTCGGTGAATGAATAGCTCATCTGGTTTCCTCTTCGGACCACTGAAGGTACAGGTCACATGCCGGGGTCTCCGGCATGTCGACAATTTCGGTCCGCCATGGCCGCGGACCGATGCAGAATCTTGATTCGGCAGGCCGGAGTTTCACGGACTCCGACCAGCCGGGCCCAGACTTTGGCTGGACCGGGGCCGACTGTCGTGGAGATAGATCCACCACAATCGACCGAATTGGGGGCGGGCAGGCCGGAACCTGGCCGCCGTGCGCCCCGTCACGCCAAAGCGAGAAAAGGCCGGCAGTGCATCGCACTACCAGCCACGGGGCGCCTTGCTTCAGCGCAAGACAAAGCGATTACTTGAGCTCAACCGCAGCGCCGGCGTCTTCCAGCTTCTTCTTCATTTCCTCGGCGTCGGCCTTGGCCACGCCTTCCTTGATGGTGGACGGCGCGCCTTCCACCAGTTCCTTGGCTTCCTTCAGGCCCAGGCCGGTCAGCTCGCGCACGGCCTTGATCACGGCCACCTTGTTGGAACCGAAGCTGCTCATGACGACATCGAACTCGTCCTTCTCGGCAGCGGCAGCCTCGCCACCGCCGGCAGCCGGTGCGGCAACGGCAGCCACGGCGGCTGCTGCGGAAACGCCAAACTTCTCTTCCATCGCGGAGATCAGATCAACAACTTCCATCACGGACATGTTGGAGATCGCTTCGAGAATATCGTCTTTTGAAATTGCCATTTTGAAATACCTGAATCTTTGAAATTGACGGTTGTGTTGGGGTCGAATGCCGGATCAGGCCGCCTGCTTTTGGTCGCGAACTGCCGCGACGGTGCGCACCAGCTTGCCCGGAACCTCGTTGAGGGTCCGCGCCAGCTTGGTGACGGGCGCCTGCATGACCGACATGAGCATGGAGATGGCTTCGTCGCGCGTCGGCAGACTGGCCACACGCTCGAGGTCCGCCGCCGGAAGCAACTGCCCACTGAGCGCGACCAGCTTGACCTCAAGCTTGTCGAACTCCTTGGAGAAGTCCCTCATCAGGCGGGCGGCACCACCCGGATCTTCCATCGAGAAAGCCAGCACGAGCGGGCCGGTGAGCCCCTCAGCCATGCACTCGAATTCGGTTCCGGCAATGGCGCGCTTGGCAAGCGTGTTTTTAACCACGCGCAGAAAAACGCCAGACTCGCGTGCCTTCACACGCATGGCGGTCATCTGCTCGACAGTCAGCCCGCGGTATTCCGCGCCGACCGCCGAGTACGCCTTGGACGCGACCTCGGCCACCTCTGCGACAACCAACTTTTTCTCTTCGAGGGTCAGTGCCACAAGATTGGTCCTATCGAATGGGTCACTCCCCGGGGGAAAGTGACCGGTCTATGAACGAAAGCGCCGCATGTGCGCTTTCCCCACGTCACGACCGTCCAGAAATATGGATCGGGTCGTCTGCGCAGGCGGGCGCTCGCCGAGCCCCATTACTCCGGACGGGCTGTCCGGAACCTGCGGTCTTTGACACTGCCGCCCGACCGGCCATCCTGGTGGTCCGGTACGAGCAACAGCCCAAAGTTCTTGCCGAGCAGGCCGCGGATCAAACCGCGACCGTGCCCAGATCAACGGAGATGCCGGGCCCCATCGTGGAGGAGACGGCAATCCGCTTCATATACACGCCCTTGGCCCCCGAAGGCTTGGCCTTGTTGAGGTCGGCCAGCAGAGCGTTCAGGTTCTCGAGCAGCGCTTCGGGTTCGAAGTCCACCTTGCCGATTGAGCAGTGGATAATGCCGCCCTTTTCGGTCCGGTAACGAACCTGGCCGGCTTTTGCATTCTTGACCGCCGTGGCGACGTCCATGGTGACTGTGCCCACCTTCGGGTTCGGCATCAGGCCACGCGGCCCGAGGATCTGGCCCAGCTGACCAACCACGCGCATGGCATCCGGGGTGGCGATAACCACGTCGAAGTCCATGTTGCCGCGCTTGATCTCGTCAGCCAGGTCCTCGAAACCGATAATGTCGGCCCCGGCTTCCTTGGCCGCTTCGGCGTTGGCACCCTGCGCGAAAACGGCCACGCGAACAGTCTTGCCGGTTCCGCGCGGAAGCACGGTTGAGCCACGAACCATCTGGTCGGAGCGACGCGGGTCGACGCCGAGATTGACAGACACGTCGACGGACTCAACAAACTTGACCGAGGACAGCTCCTTCAGGAGACCAAAAGCCTCAAGGGCCGGATAATTGCGATCGGCATCGACCTTCTCGCGAATCATTTTCTGTCGCTTGCTCAGCTTGGCCATCACACACCCTCCACGTTCAGACCCATGCTGCGGGCGCTGCCCGCAATCGTGCGCACCGCCGCATCAAGATCCGCCGCGGACAGATCAGGCTGCTTGGTCTTGGCGATCTCTTCGATCTGCTCACGAGTTACAGTGCCGACTTTCACGCTGTTGGGCGTGGCGCTGCCGGACTTGATGCCGGCCGCCTTCTTCAGAAGGATCGACGCCGGCGGGGTCTTCATGATGAACGAGAAGCTCTTGTCCGCGTAGACGGTGATGACCACCGGCAGCGGCAGACCCGGCTCAACGTTCTGGGTGGCGGCATTGAACTCCTTGCAGAAGCCCATGATGTTCACGCCGTGCTGACCCAGGGCCGGACCGATCGGCGGACTCGGATTCGCCTGACCAGCCGGCACCTGGAGCTTGATGTATCCAGCGACTTTCTTAGCCATGATTGACCTCTTAAAACGGGTGCAAACGCCGTCAGGCTCCCCGTGGTTTCACTCGAAAAACTCTGCACCAGGACTTCCCTGGCCTTGAGCAGAAACGCCCGGACCGAAACATGCCCGTCCCGGACCACGCAATTCAATGGCTGGCGCCATTGCGCGCTGGGGCATCCATCTCCCCGATACATAATTTGGCGCGAACCGGTGTCCCGCGAGACAGGGGCGCCGGCCTCACACCGACTGACCAGCCGGGACAATCAGACCTTTTCGACCTGGTCGAAATCCAGCTCGACCGGCGTGGAGCGCCCGAAGATACTGACGGCCACGCGAAGGCGGCTCTTCTCGTAGTTCACTTCCTCGACGACCCCATTGAAGTCGTTGAAGGGCCCGTCGCAAACACGGACCATTTCCCCAACCTCGAACAGCGTCTTCGGACGCGGCTTCTCGGCCCCGTCGCGAACGCGATTGAGGATCGCCTCGGCCTCCCGATCGGAAATCGGCGTGGGCTTGTCCGCGGAGGCCCCGATAAAGCCGAGTACGCGCGGCACGTCCTTGACGAGGTGCCAGGCCTCGTCCGTCATGTCGATCTGGACGAGGACGTACCCCGGGTAAAACTTGCGTTCCGAACGACGCTTGACACCGTCGCGCATCTCAACGACCTCTTCGGAGGGCACAAGGATTTCCCCGAAGTGGTCCGCGATCTCAGAGCGCGCGATGCGCTCTTCCATCGCGCGCTTGACGCTGTTTTCGTACTGCGAATAAACCTGTACCACGTACCAACGCATGGCCATTTCTCAATTCCTCAACCGGTTATGCTGCGAACGATCCAGGCCAGAAGCGAATCGACCAGCCAGAGGAACAGGCCGATCAGGATGACCAGCAGGAAGACGACCAGCGTGGTCTGCAATGCCTCGTTGCGCGTGGGCCACACCATCTTGCGCACTTCCGCGCGCGAGTCGACCGCGAAACGCCACAAACCCTTGCCCACTGCCGTTGTGTAGGTAATACCCAGCGCAACCGCCACGGCTGCGATCATCAGCGCAATGCGGATAAACAGTGGCTCGGACGAGATCCAGTAAAAACCGGCGATACCGGCAATCAGCACCAGAACGGCAACAAGCAATTTGGCCGAGTCCAGTCCGGACGACGGCCGCGCGGCATTTTCCGACATTGATGGCTTTTCTCGGTGCGAGAAACAGGATGGGTTCCCTGCTCCACTTGAATGTGGCAGGGCAGGAGGGAATCGAACCCCCAACCTGCGGTTTTGGAGACCGCCGCTCTGCCAATTGAGCTACTGCCCTAAAACGAAAACGAGCGCGAAATCCTAGCGGAACTCGCGCTCCAATGCAACCCGTTGCGAGTTACTCGATGATCTTGGAAACGACGCCGGCGCCGACGGTGCGGCCGCCTTCGCGGAT
>JBNGDJ010000055.1:0-15605 GCA_049974825.1 Halothiobacillaceae bacterium
GGAGCCCGGGCCGAGCATGTATCGGCCCGGGCGTGTCTGCATAAATCCATGGATGAATTTGTGCAGAGTTTCCCTGAACAGGGCCTCGAACCATCTCCGGCCACCTGCCGGACCAACCGACATCAAGCAAACCGTGGAACCGTCATGTCCGACCGAGTAATCCAGTGGATCCGCGCAGACATTCGTGCCATCGACGCCTACCACGTGCCCCCGGCCGAGGGGATGATCAAGCTCGATGCCATGGAGAATCCCAACCCCTGGCCGGGGGACCTGGCCGAGGACTGGCTCGCGCGTCTGCGGCAGGCTTCGGTCAACCGCTACCCTGATCCCGGTGCCCGCGTACTTGCCGAGCGCCTGCGCGAGCATCTTGGCATTCCCGACGGACAATCGCTGCTTTTCGGAAACGGTTCGGACGAGCTGATACAGGTCATCATGATGGCGATTGCCGAGCCGGGCCGGGTAGTCATGGGGCCTGAGCCGAGTTTCGTCATGTACCGCATGATCGCCCAGTTTCTCGGGCTTGAGTATGTTGGCGTGCCGCTGACCGAGCAGTTCGGGCTGGATCTTGCCCGATGCTCGGCGGCGATCGACGAACATCACCCGGCGGTGATCTTTCTGGCCTACCCGAACAACCCCACCGGCAACCTGTTTGACGAGGAGGATGTGCTGGCGCTGATCCACCGTGCGCCGGGGCTGGTGGTCATTGACGAGGCCTACCACGCCTTCGCCCGGCAGACGTTTTTGCACCGCATTTGTGAGTTCGACAATGTCGTGGTCATGCGCACGCTCAGCAAAAGCGGACTGGCAGGCCTGCGGTTCGGGTTCATGGTGGGCGCGGACCCCTGGATTCGGGAATTCGACAAGCTGCGCCTGCCTTACAACGTCAACAGCCTCACGCAGCAGAGCGTAACCTTCGCCCTGGAACACGCCGAGCGGATGGATCGCCAGTGCGCCGCCATCGTGGCCGAGCGCGGCCGGGTCATGGACGCGCTGCGTCAGGATGGTCGGTTCCGGGTCCATCCTTCGGATGCCAACTTTGTGCTGTTCCATGCGCAGGAGGGGATGGCGGAGGATCTGTTCCGACACCTGCTTGCGCGCAATATTCTCATCAAGCGTTTTGGTCACGCCGAGGGACCATTGAAGGACGCGCTGCGCGTGACCATCGGCCTGGTCGAGGAAAATGATGCCTTTCTTGCGGCGGTGGCCGACTGGGAAGGAGGCTCTGTGTCATGAGCGGGGTGAGCCGAGACCAACTGCTGGCCTGCCTTGATGATCTGCTTGAAACGGATCTTTACAAGGACTACTGCCCCAACGGGTTGCAGGTGGCCGGTCGCAGCCAGGTTCGGCGAGTGGTCACCGGCGTTACGGCTTGTGAGGCGCTCATTGATGCGGCCATTGAGCGGCAGGCCGATACGGTGCTGGTTCATCATGGCTATTTCTGGCGCAACGAGGATCCGCGGATCATTGGCATGAAGCAGCGCAGGCTGAGCAAGCTGCTTGGGAATCAGATCAACCTGATTGCCTATCATCTGCCCCTGGACGGGCATGCCGAGCTCGGCAACAACGCGCAGTTGTGCCAGCGACTGGGCGTGGAGGAAACCGGGCGGTTCGGTCCGCAGTCGATTGCCATGTCCGGGCGCCTGGCAACGCCCATGACCGCAGAACGATTTGCAGAGCGGGTGGCCAGCGTGTTGGAGCGCCCCCCGCTGCGCGTGGGCGAGCCGGAGCGGCTGGTCGAGACCGTGGGGATCTGTTCCGGCGGGGCGCAAGGCTATATCGACGAGGCGGCCGCGCTTGGGCTTGACCTTTATATTTCCGGGGAAATTTCCGAGCAGACCTCCCACAGCGCCGTGGAAAACGGGATCGTCTATCTTGCTGCGGGCCACCATGCGACCGAGCGGTTCGGCGTTCAGGCATTGGGGGCATGGCTGGCAGATCGGTTTGATGGCCTGGAAGTCGAGTACGTCGAAATTCCCAATCCGGCCTGATGGCGCCATTTCAGCCGACCGATAGCGGATCGTCATAAATTGTTCAATGGGGTATCAGTCACACTTGTTTGACCCCAAACCGGCTTATGGCGGATTCTTCGCGACGCGAAAAAGCGCGTCCGGAGGGTTTGGCTGGGCTCAAATTCCGGCCAAGGCAGTGAACCTCCAGGCGTGCCGGGGAACCAAGCAAGAAGCTAGCGCCTGTCGCCCGCGGGATGATGCCCCGCAAGATAGCCGCGGCGAGACGGGCGCCTGGCAAGGGCATTTTTGCCCTGTGCGCCACTCAAGACCGGCCCGGCTCCGGGAACGGAACCGGGCCGTCTTGCGCGAAAAGTGCCTCCACTGGAGGGGCTCTTTTCGGTGGATGAAACAGAAGAATTACCTGCCCCAAAGTCGGAGGAGAAAATGCCGGATAATAACGTGAGTACCGGGCGGCGGCGCTTCCTTACGGGCGCGGCGACCGTCGTGGGAGGCGTTGGTCTTGGCTTCGTGGCCGTGCCGTTCCTGGCCTCGTTCAAACCCAGTGCCAAGGCCGAGGCGGCCGGTGCCCCAGTGGACGTGGACGTATCCAAACTGGCGCCCGGCCAGATGGTGACCGTCGAGTGGCGTGGCCGGCCGGTGTACGTGGTGCACCGGACCGAGGCCATGATCAAAACGCTGCCCGGGATGACCGATCGCCTGCGTGACCCCAATTCCGAGGTGGCCACGCAGCAGCCGGAATTTGCCGTCAATGAATGGCGTTCCCGCAAGCCCGAGCACCTGGTCGTGATCGGCATCTGCACGCATCTGGGCTGCGCGCCGACCTACCGGCCCGACGTGGCCCCGGCGGATCTGGGCGAGAACTGGCGCGGCGGGTTCTTCTGCCCCTGTCACGGTTCCTCCTTCGACCTGGCCGGGCGGGTATACCGCGGCGTTCCGGCACCGACCAACCTGGTCGTTCCCCCTTACTACTACCGTGACGACGCGATCATCCGTGTCGGCGGCGAGGAGGAAGCCTGATGATCAAGCGTACCTTTGATTGGTTCGATTCCCGGCTGCCCATCTCCCATTTCTGGAATGCCCACCTCGCCCAGTACTACGTTCCGAAGAATCTCAACTTCTGGTACTACTTTGGCTCGCTGGCACTGGTGGTGTTCGTGATCCAGATTCTCTCCGGGATCTGGCTGACCATGAACTACAAGCCCTCGGCCGCCGAGGCCTTCGCCTCCGTCGAGTACATCATGCGTGATGTCGAATGGGGCTGGCTGATCCGCTACATGCACAGTACTGGGGCCTCGTTCTTCTTCATTGCCGTGTACATGCACATGTTCCGCGGGATGATGTACGGCTCCTACAAGACGCCCCGCGAGTTGATCTGGATCTTCGGGATGCTGATCTACGTGGTGTTGATGGCCGAGGCCTTCATGGGCTACATGCTGCCCTGGGGCCAGATGTCCTACTGGGGCGCGCAGGTAATCATCTCGCTGTTCAGCTCGATTCCGGTGATCGGCGAGCCGCTGGCACTCTGGATCCGCGGTGACTTCGTGGTCTCGGATGTCACTCTCAACCGCTTCTTTGCTCTGCACGTCATCGCCCTGCCGCTGGTGCTGTTGTTCCTGATCGGCGGGCACATCATGGCGCTGCACGAGGTGGGCTCCAACAACCCGGACGGCGTTGACATCAAGGCGAACAAGGACGCCAACGGCAAGCCCGTCGACGGCATTCCCTTCCACCCGTATTTCACCGTCAAGGATCTGTTCGGGCTGGGCGTGTTTATGTTCATCTTTGCCTTCGTGATGTTCTACATCCCCGAGGGCGGCGGACTGTTCATCGAAGCGCCGAACTTCGTGCCGGCCAACCCGATGCAGACGCCGGAGCACGTGGCGCCGGTCTGGTACTTTGCACCGCACTACGCCATTTTGCGGGCAGTTCCGGACCAGTTCCTTGGCGTGGTGGCAATGGGCGCGGCGATCTTCGTGCTGTTCCTGTTGCCCTGGCTGGATCGCAGCCCGGTTCGTTCGATCCGCTATCGTTCGCCGACCTTCAAGGTTCTGCTCTTCCTGTTTGCCCTGTCCTTCGTGGTGCTCGGCTATCTCGGGACCCAGCCGGCCACAGAGCTTTACACCTGGATGGCCCGCGTATTTACGGTGATCTACTTCGGCTACTTCGTCGGCCTCTGGATCATCAGCGGAAAGGAGAAAACAAAGCCGTTGCCGGAGCGCCTGACATGAAGAAAATCATCGCAACCCTGTTTTTCGCCCTTTCTGCCATGGCCACTTCCGGCCATGCCCTTGCGGCAGGCGGTGCGGCAATCGCGCTGGAGAAGCCGGACATCGATCTCAATGACGGTGATTCGATGATCCGGGGCGCCAAGACCTTCATGGCCTACTGCGCGACCTGCCACAGCGCCGAGTTCATGCGTTATTCCAGGATCGGCAAGGACTTCGGCCTGGGTGAGGAGGAACTGCTGGACATGCTGGTCCCGCCTGGCGGGGCCATCGGGGATACCATCTCCGCGGGCATGCCGGCCGACTATGCCGAACGGATCTTCGGCAAGGCGCCGCCGGATCTGTCGGTGATCACGCGTGCCCGCGGGGCTGACTGGATCTACACCTACCTGATCTCCTTCTACGAGGATGACGGGCACGCGCTTGGCAGCAACAACGCGGTCTACAAGGACGTGGGTATGCCGAACGTCTTCGTCAACGAACAGGGCGTTCAGCGGGCCGTCTACGAGACGGTTGAGCGCGACGGCGGGGAGACCGAGAAGCGCCTGGTCGGCATCGAGCAGGCCGAGGCGGGGGACATGAGCCCGGATGCCTTCGACGCCAAGATCCGCGACCTGGTGAACTTCATGGTCTACATGGGCGAGCCGGCGGCATTGCAGCGTCAGG
The DNA here is from genome assembly GCA_049974825.1 of Halothiobacillaceae bacterium. GTDB lineage: Bacteria > Pseudomonadota > Gammaproteobacteria > Halothiobacillales > Halothiobacillaceae > JBKHDT01. The sequence goes on from JBNGDJ010000055.1 coordinate 4,862, forward strand.
CGCTGGGCCCCTGGGTCCTGGGCTTCATTGTGCTCTTCACCTTCGTGATGTTCCTGCTCAAGAAGGAATACTGGCGCGACGTGAAAAAGTGAGTTTGCCGGCAAGGGAATCTCAGCACGAATGTAGAGATTCCCGCGCAGGGCATGGATGCCCTGCCGCACAATGGCGCAAGTCATTGTATTGCTGAGCATGGTCCGGGCATGAACGGGGGCTGCGCCTGCTGGCGCGTTCAGCTGGCGTTAGCCCAGAAGGCCAGGGATGGCTTTGTGCGAGGTTGCCCAAGTCGCCTCGCGGCTTTTCGGTAATTCAATCAAGGCCACGACCTCGGGTTCGTGGCTTTTTTTTGATTCTTCGCACTTCCGCGTGAAACCCGCACAAAATGACCGCAGCTTCCCAGGCTGAGATTTGGTCGCGGCGAAGCCACTAAATCAAAAGCCGGCAGCAAGATTCTGTCCGCTCTGCTTTCGTGCCGCCTCCCACAAGGTAATTACCTCGTATATACTTTGTAAGTACTGTACACGATAAGCGGAGGCCGCCATGCCCAAAGAAACCGTGTTCACAATGAAGCTCGAGTCTGAGTTGCGAGAGGCCTTCATGGCCGAAGCTAAGGCCGTCCATCGGCCGGCGTCCCAGGTCGCTCGTGAACTGATGAGGGAGTTTGTTCAGCGCCAACGCGAGGCACGCGAGTACGACGAGTTCCTGCGCCGAAAAGTGGAAGCGGCCCGGACCTCGATGCAGGCAGGCCGGGGACGGTCGAATGAGGAAGTAGAAGCGGAGGCAGCCGCTCGTCGGGCTGACCTACTGCGGCGGGGCGAGGCGTGAAAGTTGTCTGGACCCCAGAGGCCGAAGCCGATCGATTGGCCATCATCGAGCACATAGCAACCGAGGATCCCGGAGCGACCGCACGTATGGATCAGCTTTTCAGCGACTCGGCAGCCTCGTTGGCACGGTTCCCCCTGCGGGGGCGACTCGGCACGATTGCGGGTACGCGGGAACTGATACCGCACGAAAGCTACCGCCTCGTATACGAGATCGAAGGCGAGACGGCCTGGATCCTGGTCCTAATTCATACCGCCCGGCAGTGGCCACCCGACCGAGAATAAGTGGTGACACCGCCTGCTTCTCTGAAGATCCGAGACGCTTGTCACGGCAAACTGCGATGAACCTTTTTTTTCCGGCCCGTGGATATCCTCGACGTGCGCTGTCCTTGCGTACCGGGACGATCCGCGCAAACGGCAGTCCCGCTTTCGCCAGAGTCTGCTAATATCCACAAGGTTTCCAATGTCATTCAAGCAAGGGGAGAGGCCATGTCCGTCGTACCCGGGGCCAAGGAAATCCTCGATGTAATGCCCGATGCGGTCTATTTGATCGACCCGGCCAGCTCCCGGATCGTCGACTGCAATCGGGCCGCCCACGAGGACCTGGGCATGAGTCGCGAGCAGGTGCTCAACCATTCAGTCCTGTCGCTTCAAAAGGACGTAACCGGCCTGCCGCAATGGTCGGAGATTGCGCAGGTCATCCGCGGCAGCGGCGACTACACGTTTGTGGGTCGCCACGCGCATGCGGACGGCTCCGAGGTCACTGTCGAGGTCAAGACCCGCTGCGTTCGGATCGACGGGCACTCTTGGTTCCTGTCGGTCGCGCGGGATGTGACGCGTCGCGTACTAGAGCAGGCGGAGGTCTCCCGTCGTGACAATGACTCCGACGCCCGACGCGTGCTCTACGAGGTGGCCGACGGCGTCTGGGACTGGTCAGTGCCCGAGGGGAGTCTGCACTTCAGCCCCCGGCTCAAGCAGATGCTCGGTTACGGACCGGACGAAATGGCGCCCGTGCTGTCGACCTGGGCCGACAATGTCCACCCGGAGGACAAGCCGCTGGTTATGCGGATTCTCGAGGAGCACCTGGCCGGCAAGCGGGCGCGTTTCGAGGCCGTATATCGCATCCGCAATCGAAACGGGCACTACCTGTGGTTTCACGATCGTGGCCGGGTGGTGCACTGGGATGAGTCCGGTGCGCCCCTGCGGGTGGTGGGCATGGTGCATGACATCACCGACATGAAGTCGCTCGAGCAGGAGCTGCAGGCCCATGCCAGCCGGGACGGCCTGACCGGCCTGTACAACCGGCGCAAGGGTGAGGAACTGCTGCAGGCCGCCATGGAGCGCATGGCCGAAGAAGGCCGGTCTCTGGCTCTGTGCCTGATCGATATCGATCACTTCAAGCAGGTCAACGACCTGTACGGCCATCTGGTGGGAGACCGGGTACTGGAGGCGATCGCCGAAATGGTGCTCGATGGGGTGCGCGAACGGGATATCGTTTATCGCTGGGGTGGCGAGGAGCTGGTGGTCGCACTCCCGGATATCCGGCGCGAGGAAGCGATCACCCGGCTGGAGACCCTGCGTGAGCAGATTGCGCGTACCCCCGTGGGTGGGCCGGGGCATCCGCCAATCCGGATCACTGCCAGTTTCGGCCTGGCCATGTACCCGGCGGATGCAAACAGCATGATTGACCTGCTCGGCCTGGCTGACTCGGCGCTCTACGAAGCCAAGCGGCAAGGCCGCAACCGGCTGGTTGGCCGCCCGGAATCCCGCGCAGCCTGAGCCTTGGGAAACTCTGCACAAATCCATCCCGGGGGCTTGTGGGCTAGCGCCAGCTGAACGCGTCAGCAGGCTTTGCCCGCGTTCAGGCAAGCCCGGGCCGATTCATGCTCGGCCCGGGCTCCGCGACTCAATGGCTTGCGCCATTGTGCGGCAGGACATCCGTGCCAGCGTCGACCGCCGCACGGGCGAGATCGATTTGTGATAAGATCGCGCGCTGCCGCGCATTCTGCGCCCGGCACCGGCAGGGCTGACCTGCCGGTGGTCGTTATCAATATTTGCATCAGGAGGCTGCGCCATGGCGAGTGTCAATCGCCGATCGGTCATGACCCTGTTTACCAGCCCGGACGGGCCCGAGTGCCACAGGGCGCGCATCGTGCTGGCCGAGAAGGAACTGAGCGCCGAGATCATCGAGGTCTCCGGCAATGATCGTCCCGAGGACTTTATCGATCTGAGCCCCAACGGGGACCTGCCCACGCTCGCGGACCGCGACCTGGTGCTGACCAACGCCCGGGTCATCATGGAATACCTTGACGAGCGCTTCCCGCATCCGCCGCTGATGCCGGTTGACCCGGTCAGTCGGGCCAAGGTGCGCACCGCCCTGTACCGGATCGAGAAGGACTGGTACGGCCTTCTCCCTGATTTTGAGCGCGGCGAGAAGACCGTCGCCCGGGCACGCAAGCAGCTGCGCGAGAGCATCCTTTCGCTGTCGCCCTTGTTTGCGGCCATGCCCTTCTTCATGAGCGAGGAGTTCAGCCTTGCCGATGTCACCATCGCTGCGGTACTGTGGAGGCTGCCGGTATACGGTGTGGATCTGCCCGCTGCCCAGTCCAAGCCGATTCATGACTACATGAAGCGGGTGTTCGACCGGCCCACCTTCCGAGCCAGCCTGACCGAGGCCGAACAGGAAATCCGGAGCGATTGGACCTGAATGACTTCCAGCCGTCCCTACCTGCTGCGCGCCATCTACCAGTGGATCGTGGACAATGACCACGTGCCGCACCTGATCGTGAATGCCCTGCATCCCGAGGTTGCGGTACCGCAGGACTATGCCCAGGACGGCCAGATCACGCTGAACATTTCGCCCAGCGCTACCCGGCACCTGGAGCTGGAAAACCCGCACGTGTCTTTCGAGGCCCGGTTTGGTGGCGTGCCGATGCAGGTCTACGTACCGATGGCCGCGGTGATGGGTATTGTTGACCGCGAGAGCGGGCAGGGACTGATGTTCCCCGAGGAGGCCGACGACGCCGACTACGGCGATCCGATGGGCGACCGCGAGCCCGCGCGAGGTCGGCCCGCCCTGCGTGCGGTCGAAGGCCGTGATTCCGGCGACTCGGAACGTCGTCAGACACAGCAGGACGGGGAGGACGACGATCCGGAACCGCCGCCGCGAAAGCCGGGGCTGCGAATCGTCAAGTGACCTGCTGGCGCGCGATTGACAAATAGCCGACATGGGCAGCGCGTCAGTCAGATTCCGGCCTTGCCGACGGGGCCGATGGTCCAGACATGCACAAGATTCCAGCCGGCCTTGTGCCCAGTTTTCCAAGGGGATAACCCATGAGCCACAAACACGACGCAATCATCGAAAAGCTGTTTGCCCATCCGATTGCCGCAAACCTCGACTGGAAGAAGCTCTCCTCCGCGCTGGAAAACCTTGGCGCGACCATTGAGCACAGCCACAGCAATCACGCCAAGGTTCGTCTCAACGGCGCCGAGATCAGCGTTCGCCTGCCGCACCATGGCAGCGACATCGAGGATCGTCACCAGATTGTCGCCCTGCGTCACTTTCTTGAGGAGCAAGGCCTCGGTCCCGCCAAAGGCTGACGACAACCTGCCGCACAATGGCGCAAGCCATTGAATTGCGGAGCATGGCCCGGGCGTGTACCGGGCCATGCGTGTCTGAACGCGAAGCTGGCGCCAGGCCACAAATCCATGGATGGATTTGTGCAGAGTTTCCTTAGCGCAATGACGCCAGGTATCAAACCGCGTAGTATCAGACCGGTTTGATCCCCGGGCAGTGATGTGTACGTGCGGCCTGCACAGGGGGTCGTACCCGGCTTTCCCTGTCTGCCGCAATCCATCGGACCGGCGGCAGGTGTCAGCCTGTCAAGCCCTTCCGCTTGGCTTGCGCCCGGTTCGCCGCAGACGCAGCGGATCGTCTCCCGACCCTGTCAAACGCGACCTTCGGAGCCCGCGCCCATGGAGCTCGATCCGCTTTTCCTCTCGCGCCTGCAGTTCGCCTTCGTGGTGTCCTTCCACGCGATCTTTCCCGTCTTCACCATTGGTCTGGCGTCCTTTATCGCACTGCTAAAGACCCTGTACCTGTTGCGGAAGGACCCGGTCTACGATGACCTCTCTGTCTTCTGGACGCGGGTTTTCGCCGTGGTATTCGGCATGGGGGTGGTGTCGGGCATCGTCATGTCCTTCCAGTTCGGGACCAACTGGAGCGTGTTTTCGTATGCCGCGGCCAATTTCATCGGACCGGTCATCAGCTACGAGGTGCTGACGGCCTTCTTTCTTGAGGCTGTATTCCTGGGGGTGCTGCTGTTCGGGCGAGGGCGGGTGCCTGCGGGGGTACACCTGTTCGCAGCGATCATGGTGGCCGTGGGCACCATGGTTTCCTCGTTCTGGATCCTCTCGGTCAACAGCTGGATGCAAACCCCGGCCGGAGTGAATTTCGAGAACGGACTGTTCCACGTACAGTCCTGGTCCGAGGCCATTTTCAATCCCTCCCTGGCCTACCGGCTGCCCCATGTGCTGCTGGCATCGTTCCTCACCGGGGCGGTCGTGGTCCTTGGCGTTTCAGCCTGGTTCCTGCGCCAAGGCCGTCAGCGCCAGCTGTTCCTTCCGGCCATGCGCATGGCCGTGCTGATGCTCGCGGTTGCCGCGCCCCTGCAGTTGCTGGTCGGTGACGAGCACGGCCGGAACACGCTGGCTCATCAGCCGGAAAAAATCGCTGCCATTGAAGGGATCTGGGAAACCGAACGTGGTGTGCCGCTGCTGCTGTTTGCAATCCCGGACCAGTCCGCCGAGCGCAACCTGTTCGAGATCGGGATTCCCCACGGGGCCAGCTTGATTCTGACCCATGACCCCGACGGCGAGCTGCGCGGCCTGAAGGAATGGCCTGCCGCCGAGCGCCCGCCGGTTTTCCCCGTGTTCTGGTCGTTCCGGGTGATGGTGGGTATCGGCGTGATCCTGATCATTATGGGGGCCTGGGGCGTCTGGCGCATGGCGCGGGGGCGGCTCGGAGAAGACAGCCTGTATCTGCGACTGGCGAGCTGGTCGATTCCCCTGCCGTTCATTGCCGTGCTGGCGGGTTGGTTCGTGACGGAGATTGGCCGTCAGCCCTGGGTGGTCTACGGGATGATGAACCATGCCGAAGCGCTTACGCCGTCCTTGACCGGGCCAATGGCCCTGGTGTCGCTGTTGGGCTACCTGGCCGTCTATGCGCTGGTCTTCGTCACCGGCCTGTTCACCCTCAAGCGGGTGATTCAGGCCGGGCCTGAAGCCGGCGGCGGGGGAGACCTCTACGCCCATGCCAAGCGACCGCTGGCGATGGCCGGGCAACGATCTGCAGCAGGGGAGGGTCAATGATGCTTGACCTGACTCTGATCTGGGTGGCGCTGATCGGCTTTGGCGTGCTCATGTACGTGGTGGCCGACGGATTCGACCTGGGGGTTGGCATCCTTTTCCTGCTGTCCCCGGACGAAGGGGAGCGGGACCTGATGATGTCCTCGGTGGCGCCGGTCTGGGACGGCAACGAGACCTGGCTGATTCTCGGGGGCGCCGGTTTGCTGGCCGCCTTTCCGATGATTTACGCCGTGTTTCTTCCGGCGCTTTACCTCGGGGTGTTTTTGATGCTCGCCGGCTTGATTCTGCGCGGCGTAGCTTTCGAGTTTCGCCTGCATGCGGCCGATGCGCGAGGGCGTCGCTTCTGGGGGCAGGCTTTTGGCTTTGGGTCGCTGCTTGCCGCCTTTGCCCAGGGCGTGGTGGTCGGGGCCTATGTTCAGGGGTTCGAAGTCGTCAATGGCCAGTATGCCGGCGGCGCTTTTGACTGGCTGACCCCGTTCACGGTGCTCACGGGCGTGGCCCTGGTTTTTGGTTACGTGATGCTGGGTGTCGGCTGGCTGCTTTTAAAGACCGATGGCCCGCTGGCCGTGCGGATGCGGGGTCTTGGTTCCCGTGCCTGGTGGGTGTTGGCGATCCTGATTCCGCTGGCGGCGCTTTCCAGTCTGCTGGTGCAGCCTCTGGTGGGACAGCGCTGGGCCACCGACCTGCCGCTTCTGGTGGCGGGACTGGCCGTCCTGGTGTTCCTGATGGCGTTGCTGCGTCGATCACTGCAGCGGCCCGAGGCCGGGGAGGGGCGGGTTTTCCTGCTGACGCTCGGGGTTTTCCTGCTCTGCTACCTTGGGCTGCTCGCCAGCATGTGGCCTTACGCGGTGCCTTCAGACTACAGCTTCCATGACGCGGCCTCCGACCGCGAATCCCAGCTGTTCATCCTGATCGGGGCGCTGGTGGTGGTTCCGCTGGTTCTGGCCTACACCGCCTGGACCTACTGGCTGTTCCGGGGCAAGGTCCGGGCCAGTGACAACCACGGCGGACACTGACCGGGCAAGGCGCTGCCTGCGAAGCTACCTGGGGCCCTTTCGCGGGTCCCTGGTCGTCATCGGGCTGATGGAGTCCCTCGCGGTGGGCGTCCTGCTGCTTCAGGCGGCTGCGTTGGCCGCATTGCTCGATTCGGTGGTGCGCCTGCCGGATACCCTGCCCTGGCCGCTGCTGATCGCCTTTCCCGCTATCCTGCTGCTGCGAGCCTTGCTGGAGGCCGGGCTTCGCGGGCGCGTCCGGGTGCTGGAGCAGAAAGTCGTCACCCGGGTGCGTGCGGACCTGTTCGATGCACTGGCGTCTCTGCCGGAGCATCGGCGTGTCCGGCGCAAGCGGGGCGACTGGGTCAGTCTGCTGGACCGGTCGGTTCCCCAGTTTGCCGGCTGGCATGGGCGGTTCCTCTCCCGTCGGATCCGTCTGGTTCTGATTGTCGTCTTTATCCTGATCGTGTTGGTGCCGGTCAACCCCTTCAGCGCGCTGCTTCTGGCCCTGTGTCTGCCGCTTCTTCCGCTGTTTCTCTACCTGGTCGGCAGCCGGGTCGGCGAGCTGGCGGCAGAGCAGCACGAGGCCCTGACCCGGATGGGCGGGTTTTTCGACGACCGGCTTCGCCATCTGCCCCTGCTGCGGCAGTTCGGGGCCGAAGTCGCGGCCGGGGATGCGCTTGGGCAGGTTTCCGAGGGGTATCGGCGAGAAACAATGGGCGTGTTGCGCCTGGCATTTCTTTCTTCCGCGATACTCGAATTGTTTGCGGCGCTGTCCGTAGCCTTGGTCGCGGTGTTCGTCGGCCTGGGGCTGCTGGGATACGTGGATTTTGCCGGACTGGGCTCGCTGACCCTTTTCCAGGGTCTGTTCATCCTGCTGCTGGTGCCCGAGTTCTTTGCGCCCCTGCGGCAACTGGGCCAGCAACATCACCTGCGGGCCGATGCGCTGGCAGCCGCCGAAGCGCTGGCGCCCTGGCTGGAAGCCGATCTCAGTGCCAACCAGCCCGACGGTCAATCCGTCCCGGATGACCCGGTCGCCCTGGTCCAGGTCGATGCCTGCCGACTGACCCTGGCGGATGCCAATTCGCTGGACTATCCGCCTCTGACCGTCATTCGGGGCGAGCGACTCTGCATTGCCGGGCCCAGCGGGGCGGGCAAGTCCCGATGGCTGGCGATGCTTGCCGGCCTGGAGGATGATCGCCCCGTCCGTCGCCGGCCGGGGCTGCGCTGTCTGCGGGTCGCCCAGGAACCCGCCTGCCTGTCCGGGACCCTGGCGCACAACCTGCGCCTGGCTGCTCCCGGGGCTTCCGATGAAATGATTGGCCGGGTATTGCGGCAGGTTGGCCTGTCCCATGTGCCAAACCGGCGTCTGGACGCCCGCGGCGCAGGTCTTTCCGGTGGAGAGCGCAAGCGTCTGGCTCTGGCGCAGGCCGTGCTTTCGGGGGCTGAACTGTGGCTGCTTGACGAACCGACCGCAGCGCTCGACCCGCAGGCGGAACGGGAGATGCTTGCGCTCCTGGACCGGATTCAAGCCGATCACGGGATTACTCTGGTGGTGGCCAGTCATTCATCTGCCGTGCGGGCCTGGGCCGATCGGGTTCTGTGCCTTCGCGAGTGTGCCGATGATCGCTGAGCTCTGGACGCTGCTTGGCGGGCGTGCCCTGGCGGGGCGGCAGCTGGTCCTTCTCGCTCTGGCGTTTGGCGCGCTGGCCGTGCAGGTCGGGCTGCTGGCGGTGGCCGGATGGTTCATCGTGGCCGCCGGTCTGGCCGGCCTGGGCCTGTACCTGCTGCGGGACATGCACAGCCCCTCGGGCCTGATCCGACTGCTTGCTCTTTCACGTGTCCTGCTTCGCTACGGGGAAAACCTCCTCGGGCATGACCTGCTGTTTCGCCAGATGGCGCAACTGCGGGGTCGGCTATTCCAGGTCGTGGCGCACAGACCGTCCAGGGTGCTGCAGGCGCTACTTGTCGATCAGGTGCTCGAGCGGATTGTCGGGGACGTGCACTGGCTGGAACAGACCCTGCCGCGGATGCTCTGGCCGGCTCTGGGCGCGGGACTGTTGCTTCCGCTGATTGCCCTGTCCCTTCTGTGGATCTGCCCCGGGGTGTCCGCCCTGGTCCTGGTTCTCTGGCTGTCCTGGCTTGGCAGCCTGCATGTGGCTGCCGTATCGGGACGGCGCAGCGGTGAGCTCCTGCAACGCCTGGGCGCCCGCCGTCGCGCCTGGCTGGCCGAGTCGGTGGGTGCGTTGTCGCTGCTGAAACAGTATGGGCAGGTGACCGCGCGACAGAGGCGGCTTCGGCATCTGGATCGCCTGGAGTGGCGCCTGGAGGCCGCGCGGGAACGGGCAGAGACCGCCGTGGACCTGGGGTTTTCGCTGCTCGGGGCTTTGACGCTTGTCATGGTGGTGATCGTTCTGGGCGCAGGTTGCTCCGGTACGCCGGTCTCGGGTCCCTTTCTGGCCTGGTCGCTGCTCGGGATGCTGGCGCTGCTTGAAACGCTGCGCCTTCATCCAGCAGCCTGGCTGGAGTTTTTCGCCCTGCGCCAGCGCGTCAGCAACCTGAATGAGGCCGTGGCATCCGATTCGCTGAAACGGAACCACCCTGCACTTGCCCCGTCCGCACCAGAAGGGCAAACGCAGCAGACAACCCGCTCCGCCTGGGGTCAGATGCACCGCGGCAGGTATGGGTCCGGCCCTCAAGAGCCGGGGCGTGGTGAGCAGTCGCTTCGGGTCCGGGACCTGCGCATCCTGGCTCCCGGGGACGGCAGGAGTCTTGTCCAGGCGTCCGGGTTCCTCGTGACTCCGGGCCGGCCGCTTCTGGTTTGCGGCGCCTCCGGCCTGGGCAAGAGTCGCCTGCTGGCAACAATCGCCGGCTTTGCTGTGCCGGATCGAGGCGAAATCCGGCTTGGCAGCCTTGCTCAGGCCGAGGCAGACGACCGGGCATGGCACGAGGCGGTGGGTTACCTCCCGCAGGAGACGGCCATGTTGGACGACACGGTGGCAACCAATCTGCGTCTGGCAAAGCCCGATGCCGATGACAGGGAACTGGCCGCTGTCATCCAAGCTCTGGGGCTGGCAGGGGTTGTTGACCCGGAACGGGGAGCGATACATGCGCTCGTCGGATCGGAGGGGGCGGCGATTTCCGGTGGCGAGGCACGGCGTCTGGCCCTCGCGCGGTTGCTTCTTGCCCAGCCAGACTGCGTGTTGCTCGACGAGCCGTTCACCGGGCTGGATTCGGCCAGTCGCGCCCGCGTGATTGACCGGCTGATTCCCTGGCTTGCCGGCCGGGCGGCGGTGATTGCCCTGCATGAACCCGAGCCGCGCCTAGCGGCCATCGGAGAGGTTTTCTGGATACGGGCAGGGCGGCTGGTGCCGGCTGCAGAGCTGACCTGAACTGATCTGACGTGACATGACCAGGCCAGGCCGCTGCGCTGCTTTGTATCCTGTTTCCCGTGGCCATAGGCTACGTTCGACATTCCAAATGCAGCGGATGCCTCTACATTCGCGGCGAGATTCCCTATAGTGCGAGGACTTGCGGGGAATTCTTGGGCCCGGACTTCAGTTGGAT
>JBNGDJ010000056.1:0-15433 GCA_049974825.1 Halothiobacillaceae bacterium
CAGGACCGGAATCCATGCAACAGAAGGTTCAGGAAATCCGATACCGCAAGTCCAGCAACAGTCTGCTGGTCACCTTTGCCGACGGCGCATCCTTTGCCCTGCCCGCCGAATATCTGCGGGTGTTCTCCCCCTCCGCCGAGGTCAGGGGTCATGGTCTGCAGGAACCCCTGCTGGTGATTGGAAAGGAACAGGTCCGCATACGGGCCATCGAGCCGGTAGGACGCTATGCGGTCAAGCTGGTGTTTGACGACGGACACGACAGCGGTCTCTACGACTGGGACATACTGCGCAAACTGGCCGAAGAGCAGGAACACAACTGGACCGGTTATCTGGCCCGACTGCGCAATGCGGGCGTGCCCCATCCATCGGAGACCGACGGCCATGGCTGAACAGACCCATTTCGGTTACCGCAAGGTCACCGAAGACGAGAAAGCGCGCCTGGTAGGCGGGGTTTTCGACTCGGTGGCGGACAAGTACGACCTGATGAACGACGTGATGAGCCTGGGAATCCACCGGCTCTGGAAACGCGTGGCACTGGAACACAGCGGCCTGCGCCGCGGCATGCGCGCGCTGGATCTGGCCAGCGGCACGGGGGATCTGGCCAGACGGATGGCGGCGATGGTGGGGCAGGAAGGGCTGGTGCTGCTATCGGACATCAACTTCAGCATGCTGCGCAACGGACGCCGCAAGCTGGACGATCACGGCGTCATCGGCAATGTCGACTACCTGCTTTCCGACGCAGAATCGCTGCCCTTTCCTGACAACCACTTCGACGTGGTCACGATCGGCTTTGGGTTGCGCAACGTCACCCGCAAGGAGCTCGCCCTCAAGGAGATGCATCGCATCCTGCGGCCCGGTGGGCGCGCGCTTGTTCTGGAGTTCTCGAAACCCGTGAACCCGCTCCTCGGCAGGCTTTACGACGGCTACTCCTTCACTGCCCTGCCTGCGCTGGGAAAACTGCTGGTGAACGATGCCGAGAGTTACCGCTACCTGGCCGAGTCGATTCGCATGCACCCGGACCAGGAAACGCTGGCGGGCATGATGACCGAGGCGGGTTTTGAACAGGTCGACTACATCAACATGACTTTCGGTGTCGTGGCCCTGCACAAGGGCTTCAAGTTCTGAGCCGCCTGCCGGGCACCCGGCACGGGACGATCCGAAGGTTTCATGCTGATATTCCGAGACCTGCAAAAGACCGCAACTGTCTGACGTGAACAGCTCCGACGAAAGCGCATCCCGCACGCGAGACAATGCCGGCCTGATCCGGTTTTTCGGGGTGCTCGTCCTGGTGGTGCTTCCATTGTCATGGTGGGGCTGGCTGCACTGGCCGACAACTGACAGCCCGGAGACCGCTGCCGAGGCTCAGCGCAGCCTGCCATCCGCCCGGCAGGCGCCACGAACACGGACGGCCCACATCGACGAGATTTTCAGCCGGGGCTATTTGCGCGTAGTCACCCGCATCAGCCCGACCATCTACGTGCCGGACGCAGTCTGGCCGCAGGGCCTTGAGCATGATCTGATCCGGGGTTTCGCCGACCGGCTCGGCCTGGACGTGGAGTTTCTCGTTGCCGACTCGGTAGAAGAAGTCTATGCCCTGCTGCGCCGCGGCCATGCCGATCTCGCCGCGGCCGGGCTGACAGTCAGCGAACGCCGGCGCGCGCACTTTCGCTTCGGGCCCAGCTACATGACCGTGCACCGGCAGCTGGTACACCACAAGGACCACGAAACGCCCGAAGGCCTTCACGATCTGGGTGCGCGAGTCCTGAACGTCCCGCGCGGGTCCAGCCCGGGCGACTGGCTTGAGGCCCTGCGCGTGGACTTCGACAACTTCGTGGTCCACAGCCGCATGCAGGACACGCTGGATCTGGTCACCCTGATCGAGCAGGGGCAGGTCGATTACGCCGTGGTCCACTCGCATGAAGCTCTGATCGGGCAGCACCTGGCCGACAACCTGACCCTCGGCTTTCATATCGGTCCGCCGGTCGCCTTTGCCTGGGCCTTCAGCCGCCAGCACGACACCTCCCTGCTGGTCGAGGCGGAAGCATACTTCGCCGAACTGCGCGCCGGCCGGCGGCTTGCCGACCTGCTGGACCGCTATTACGCCCAGTTCGAGACCCTGGACCGTACGCTTGCGCTGGCGTTCATGAAGGCGGTCAATGAGCGGCTGGGGCCGTTTGAACGCTGGTTTCGGGAAGCCGGGGCGCGCTACGACATCGACTGGCGCCTGCTCGCAGCCATGGGTTACAAGGAATCGAAGTGGGATCCGCGCGCCCGTTCGCACATGGGCGCACATGGCCTGATGCAGATCACCCTGCCAACCGCCCGCGAACTGGGGCTTGAAAACCCCGACGACCCGCAGGCCAATATCATGGCGGCGGCGAAGTATCTCGACCAGCTCCGGTCCCTGGTCGCCCCGGATGCACCCGAACCCGATCGCAGCTATTTTGCGCTGGCCGCCTACAACATCGGCATGGGGCACCTGTCCGAAGCACGCGCACTGACCGAGCGCAAGGGGGCGAATCCGGACCGCTGGCGGGACGTGCGCCAGCATCTGCCGCTTCTGTCCCAGCCCGAGTATTACCGGCGCTCACGCTATGGCTTTGCCCGGGGGTCGGAAACCGTGGAATACGTGGAGAACATCCGCGCCTTCCACGATCTGATGATCTGGGTTGAGCAGCGCCGCCTGCGCGACGAACGCCTCGCGACGGGCGCAGACCGGCAACACGACTGAAATCTCAGTCCCCTGCCTGGGCCTGCTCGATTTCCTCATGAATGCGCATCCACGCCCCGAAGGGATCGTCCGCGCCGGTGATGGGACGGCCGATAACCAGAGAAGAAGCGCCAGCGCTGATGGCCTCGGCGGGCGTCATGACCCGGTGTTGATCGTCGGTGGCCGCCCAGGACGGCCGGATACCCGGCGTGACGAGCATGCCGCGCGGACCGAATACCTCGCGCATGGCCGAGGCCTCCCGCGCCGAACAAACCACCCCGTCCAGACCAGCTTCGGCAGCCAGCCGGCCCAGCCGTTCGACCTGATCGGCCACGGGGCCGCTCACACCGGTTGCGTGCATGGTCTGCTCATCCATGCTGGTCAGTACCGTCACGGCAATCAGGTGCGTACGTGGATTGACGGCGCGGACCGCTGCAAGCGCTGCCGACATCATCGGCCCGCCGCCGGCGGCATGGACATTGAGCAGGTCCACCCCCATGCCCGCGGCCACCCGGCAAGCCCGCGCCACGGTGTTGGGAATGTCGTGATACTTCAGGTCAAGGAACAGACTGAAACCAGCATCGACATGCCGGCGAACCCAGTCAGGACCCACCGCGGTAAACAGCTCCTTGCCGACCTTCAGCCCACAGCCGGAACCGGCCAGGGCCTCCGTCAGCCGGTCGGCGTCGGCGGCATTGTCCATGTCAAGCGCGACATAAACGCGCGGAAGGTGATCGATCATCTTTGTGGGTCTCCCCGAGAAAATCCCGCAGCAAGGGCGGCAAGGCATGCGCCGGAGGTTTCCAGGGAAGGTCTGCACAAATGCAGGCCTTCCCGTGCAGGACATGGATGCCCTGCCGCACAATGGCGCAAGCCATTGAATTGCGGAGCCCGGGCCGAGCATGTGTCGGTCCGGGCGTTTCTGCAAAAATCCATGGATGGATTTTTGCAGAGTTTCCCTGGAAGAATCTACATACTCCGGCAACGCCCCCACTGAAAGCAGCGCGGGCATTGCCAGTGCCAAGACCCCGTTCGCAAACCACAATTGTCGCAAACATGACGCCCCATGTCGGCCCGATCGAGTATCCTTCGAACGGCCTTCAAACAGGGCATCGGCCCGCTGTCCCCCATCTCGGCCCGCAGGACTTCCAGCGCCTCGATTCCGCCAACCCCTGGATGCGCCTCCAGGTGAGCATACAGGCTTTCGCGGGCCGCTGCGCTGTCCCCCAGCGCCAGGTACAGACGCGATCGCGACAGGGCGAATTCCGCCGCCGGCAGCACACGGTAAATCTGCTTGATCCACGCCAACAACGCGTCCGGCTCGGCGCAGTCCTTCATTCGCGCTTCGATCGCCCCCCAAGCAAGACGTATCGCTTCCGGTTGCTTGTCCTGGGCCTCGTTCAATGCACGGCGCATGGCCCGGCAGTCATCCCGCCCGGCCGTCCACCGCAATTTCAGGGTCCAGGCATGCAGATGACCGCCATCAAGCGTCAAGGCCGATTCGATCCAGCGCTCGGCTTCCACCCGGTCATGCCTTGCAAGCAGTGTCTCGGCCCGTTCACTCCGGTAATTGGCCACCAGGGCGCGTGTATCGGGGTCACGCAGCCCATCGGGACTGCTTGCAACAGCCCAGTCCTCCGCCTGCTGCCAGTGTCTTTGCATTTCCTGCAGGCGGATCAGACTGCGCCCGGCACTCTCCCGATTCTCGGGTGCCTCGAAGGCCTGCTCGAGCAACCGCTCCGCCCGGTCGAGCCAGCCCAGGGACAGATAGTCTCGTCCCAGCTCCAGAAGGGCGCGATGACGCCAGTCCGTCGAAAGATCCGGCCGAGCCAGCAAAGCCTGGTGGATGGTCACGGCCCGGTCGAGCTCGCCGCGACGCCGGTAGGCGATCGCCAGCGCGAAGAGTGGCTCTGGGTCCCGCGCATGCTCGGCACCCTGGGCCACCAGCGCCGACAGGGCCCGGTCCGTATCATCGTCGATCAGGGCGAACAGCGGGGCGATCAAGGCAGGATCGGGGCACGGTGCCCCAGGCAGCATGCGGTCAGACGGGTGCCGATGCCGCAGGCGACAGGCCAACCAGACCAACAGGCCCGCCACCAGGGCGCCAACCAGGCAGCCGACGAGAAAGCCTGGCGCAGGCAAGGTCATGACCGGCGGGAGACCGGCTCTGGCAGCGCCGGCTCAGACCGCCCACCGGCATGGGTCCGACTGCCATGACAGCACAGCGGCATCCTCCGCCGGGAACCCGGACGAGCTGCGCGCCCCGCCGACATGATGGAGTGACGGACTGTCACGGGCAACTCATTCGCCGTGACCAGCCGCCTGATTGACCCGTTCACGAAGCGCCTTGCCCGGCTTGAAATGAGGCACGTGCTTTCCGGGCAGCTCAACCGCTTCGCCGGTCTTGGGGTTTCGCCCGACGCGCGGCTTGCGGAAATGGAGGCTGAAGCTCCCGAATCCCCGGATTTCGATCCGTTCTCCACTGGCGAGAGCATCCATCATCTCCTGGAGAATCAGCTTTACGGACGCCTCCACGTCACGCAACTGCAGGTGTTCCTGGCGCGCGGCCAGACGGTCGATCAGTTCGGATTTCGTCATGTTTTTCGCTTTGACCGTGTTGAATCAGGGAGCCCGCGCACGAGTGTTTTTTATTCAGTGCTTAGGGAAGGTCTGCACGAATGCAGACCTTCCCGTGCAGGGCATGGATGCCCTGCCGCACAATGGCGCAAGCCATTGAATAGCCTGGCCCGGGTCGGGCGGTTCACCAAACAAAAACGCCATCAGGCTGATGGCGCTCGTCTAGCCGACTCAAGAGTCGGTTGGGTTGTCCCGGTCCCGTCCGGGAAGGAGGCGGATCGCAGGAGACGATCCGCCCGCGGCGGATTACTCGTTGCGCCCGAGCTTTTCCTTGAGCAGGTCGCCCAGAGTCGGCGCCGAGGTGGCGGAACGGTTGAACTCTTCCAGCGCCTCGGCTTCCTCCTGAGAATCCTTGGCCTTGATGGAGAGGCTGATCATCCGGTTCTTGCGGTCGATGCCCATGAACTTGGCCTCGACCTCGTCACCTTCCTTCAGCTCACTGCGCGCGTCCTCGACGCGGTCGCGGGAGATGTCGGATACCCGAATGTAGCCATCAACGTTCTCGTCCAGGGTGACCACCGCACCGCGGGCATCGACCTCACGAATGGTCCCCTTGACGATCGAGCCCTTGGGGTGATCCGCCGCGTAGGAAGAGAACGGATCGCGGTCAAGCTGCTTGAGGCCCAGAGAGATCCGCTCGCGCTCCGGATCGATCGCGATGACCACCGCCTCGATCTCGTCACCCTTGCGGAACTGCCGAACGGCATCTTCGCCGGACTCGTTCCAGGAGATGTCCGAGAGGTGGATCAGGCCGTCAATGCCGCCGTCCAGGCCGACGAACACACCGAAGTCGGTGATCGACTTGATCTGACCCGAAACGCGATCACCCTTCTGGTGGGTGGCAGCAAAGGCTTCCCAGGGATTCGCGGCGCACTGCTTCATGCCCAGCGAGATCCGGCGACGCTCTTCGTCGATATCCAGGATCATGACCTCGACCTCGTCGCCAACGGAGACGATCTTGGCCGGGTTGACGTTCTTGTTGGTCCAGTCCATCTCGGAGACGTGGACCAAGCCCTCGACGCCGTTCTCGATTTCGACGAAGCAGCCGTAGTCGGTGAGGTTGGTGACCTTGCCGAACAGGCGGGTGCTGACCGGGTAACGGCGCGCCAGATCGCTCCAGGGGTCTTCGCCCAGCTGCTTGAGGCCGAGGGAAACCCGGTTGCGCTCACGGTCGAACTTGAGCACCTTGACGTTAATCTCGTCACCGATATTGACCATCTCGGAAGGATGCTTGACGCGCTTCCAGGCCATGTCGGTGATGTGCAGCAGGCCGTCGATGCCGCCCAGATCCAGGAACGCACCGTAGTCGGTGAGGTTCTTGACGATACCACGCAGAACCATGCCTTCCTGCAGCTGTTCGAGCAGGGCTTCGCGTTCGGCGCTGTATTCTTCCTCGACCACCGCGCGGCGAGAAACGACCACGTTGTTGCGCTTCTGGTCGAGCTTGATGATCTTGAACTCGATGTCCTTGCCTTCGAGATAGGTGGTGTCGCGGATCGGACGCACGTCCACCAGCGAGCCCGGCAGGAACGCGCGGACCTCGCCCAGCTCGACGGTGAAACCGCCCTTGACTTTGCCCGTTATCCGGCCGGTAACGATCTCCTCGTTGTCGAAGGCCTTCTCCAGCGCGGTCCAAGCACGGGCGCGCAGGGCCTTTTCGCGGGACAGACGGGTTTCACCGAAACCGTCCTCGACCGAGTCGAGCGCGACTTCAACGGTGTCCCCGATGCTGACGGTCAGTTCACCATTTTCGTCGCGGAACTGCTCGGCCGGGATAACCCCTTCCGATTTCAGGCCGGCATCAACAATGACGAAATCGCCACTGATATCGACCACGGTTCCCTCAACGATGGAACCGGGTTGCATGACCGACTGCTGGAGACTCTCTTCAAAAAGCTGGGCAAAATTTTCAGACATCAAGACAAACCTGCTGACAACACGCCGGACGTTCCCTGAATGCTCCGTCGTGGTTGTGACAAATGCCGGAGGATCCTTCCGTGACTCCGACCTCGGGTTGAGAACAATGGGTTCTTTACTGCCGGCTCAGCGGGCCTCGTTGCCCGCCGGGCCGATCCGTTCGCGCAGCAGCGCGAACACCTGCGCCGCCACCGCGTCGGCGTCCATGGCGCTGGAGTCGATGACCACCGCATCCGGCGCCGGTACCAGAGGGGCGACTGGCCGATTGCGGTCACGCTCATCGCGCGCGCGGATCTCTTCGACAAGGGCGGGGAGGTTAGCACTCAAGCCCTTCTCGATCAACTGTTTATACCGCCGCTCGGCCCGCACCTCGGGGCTGGCGTCGAGGAACACCTTCAGGGGCGCCTCGGGGAAGACCACCGTGCCCATGTCCCGACCGTCCGCCACCAATCCCGCAGTACCGGCGAAGTCCCGCTGACGCTGCAGCAGCGCTTCGCGAACCGGGGGATGGGCGGCGACCACCGAGGCCTTCTCCCCGGTGGTTTCCGTTCGCAGCTCGGGCCCGACCGTCTCGCCTTCGAGGTGGATGCCGCCATCGGCCGCAAACTGCACGTCCAGGTTGCGGGCCACTTCGGCGACCGCCTCGGCGTTGTTCAGGTCCAGCCCGCGCCGGTCAGCAGCCAGAGCGGTGAGCCGGTACAGGGCCCCCGAATCAAGCAGCGCATACCCCAACTGCTCGGCGATTGTCCGTGCCAGCGTTCCCTTCCCGGAACCGCTGGGCCCGTCGATGGTGATGATCACGCCGCTCACGTCCGCGTCTCCTCCAGATTCAGTCCGCAGCCACGGGCCAGGCTGGCAAAGCCGGGGAACGAGGTATCGACGTACTCGCACTCGCGGATCTTGATTGCTCCTGACGCCCGCAGCGCCGCCATGGCGAAGGACATGGCAATCCGGTGATCCCCGTGGCTGACGATCTCCCCGCCGCCCATTTCACCGCCGCGGATGACGATACCATCCGGCGTGGGAGTTGCCTCAATGCCCAGTGAAACCAGCCCGTCGGCCATGACCTGAATGCGGTCGGATTCCTTGACGCGCAGCTCCTGTGCACCGGTCAGCACCGTCTCGCCTTCCGCGCAGGCAGCGGCCACGAACAGGGCGGGAAACTCGTCGATGGCCAGTGGCACCAGCTCCTCAGGAATCCGGACTCCTCGAAGGGCGGCACTGCGCACCCGCAGGTCGGCCACCGGCTCGCCGCCGGACTCCCGCGCATCCAGTACTTCGATGTCGGCCCCCATCAGGCGCAGGATCTCGATGACTCCGGTGCGGGTCGGGTTCATGCCCACGTGCCGCAGTGTCAGATCGGAGCCCGGCGCGATGCTCGCGCCCACCAGGAAGAAGGCTGCCGACGAAATGTCCGCGGGCACATCCACCGAACAGCCCTGAAGCCACCCACCCCCGGCAAGCGACACGGTCGCGCCATCGCGCTTTACCCAGTATCCAAAACCGCCGAGCATCCGCTCGGTGTGATCGCGCGTCGGCGCCGGTTCGGTCACCCGCGTCTCGCCTGCGGCATAAAGCCCGGCCAGCAGCAGACAGGACTTGACCTGCGCGCTGGCCATGGGCAGGCGATAGTCGATCCCTCGCAGCGTCTGTCCACCGTGGATATCCAGCGGTGGTCGCCCACCGTCCCCGGTATCAATCCGGGCGCCCATCAGGGCCAGCGGATCGGTCACCCGCTTCATGGGCCGTCGGGCCAGCGAAGAATCGCCCTCCAGTCGCGAATCAAAGGATTGCGCAGCCAGGATGCCGGACATCAGCCGCATGGACGTCCCGGAATTGCCCACGTAAAGCGGGGCTTTCGGTGCCTTGAGGCCATGCAGGCCAACGCCCCGGATCCGGACCTGACCAGCCTCGGGTCCCTCGATCTGGACCCCCATTGACTTGAAGCAGCGCAGGGTATTGAGGCTGTCCTCCCCCTCAAGGAAGCCGGTCACCTCCGTCACGCCCTCGGCCAGCGAACCGAGCATGATCGAGCGGTGAGACATCGACTTGTCCCCGGGAACGCGGATATCGCCTTTCAGGCTGCCTCCTGGGGTCAGGTTGTAAACGACAGATTCGGTCATGACTTTTCTGGTCCTGTCAGGTTCGTTCGGGAATCTCAGCACGAATGCAGGCCTTCCCGTGCCGGTCTCGGATGCCCTGCCGAAAAATGGCGCAAGTCATTGAATTGCGGAGCATGGGCCGGGCGTGCGCACGGGGTTCGTGCAGATTCTCCCCGGGGAATACTCAGTTGCCGCCTTCGTCCTCCCGGTACAGGCCGTCGCGGATGGACTTGGCCTGCCCAAAAAGCCCCTCAAGGCGCTCGCCCTCGTCTTCACGCAGCGCCGCTTCGATCTCGTCGAGGCCCGTGTGAAACCGGCCAATCATGGCCAAAAGCTCGTCCCGGTTGGCCAGGCAGATATCCCGCCACATCCGCGGGTCCGAGGAGGCAATCCGGCTGATGTCTCGGAAGCCGCCGGCCGCATAACGAAACACCTCGCGCCGCTCGTCAAGCCCGCCGAGCGCATTGACCAGGGCGTAGGCAATGACATGCGGCAGGTGACTGGTGGCCGCAAGCAGGTAATCGTGACGATTCGTATCCATCGTCTCGACCCGCGCCCCCACGGCAGTCCAAAGTGCCCTTGCCCGGTCCACCAGCGGCTCGGGATTGTCCGCCAGCGGGGTCAGGATGACCCGTCGGTTGCGATACAGGCCGGCGAAGGCAGCGGCCGGGCCACTTTTTTCGGTCCCGGCAATCGGGTGCCCCGGCACGAACTGCCCGATCCGCGGCCCCAGCGCGGCTCGGGCCGCCGCAACTACCGATCCCTTGACGCTGCCCCCATCGGTCACCAGGGCATCATCCGGCAAGGAACCGGCAATCGCCGAGAATACCGGTCCCATCGCCCCGACGGGCACCGCGACGAACACCACGTCCGCATTGCGCACCGCGCGGGCCGGATCGGTATCGATCTCGTCGACAATCCCGAGTGCGCGGGCCTGCTCCAGGGTTTCGCGCTGCCGCCCGACCCCGACCACCGAATCCACCCGCGCGGCCACGCGCAGCGCCAGCGCCAGCGATCCGCCGATCAATCCGGTGCCAATGAGGACCAGACGTCCAAAGGATGCGCCCTCGCCCATCACGGCCGTGGCTGGTCCAGAACCCGCTTCAGGGCCGCCAGTACCCGCGCGTTCTGCGCTTGCGTACCCACGGTAATCCGCAGATGGCTGGGCAGTCCGTAGTTGCCCACCGGCCGCACGATCACGCCTTCCCGAAGAAGCGCTTCATATACCGGGCCGGCCGGACGAGAAACATCCACGGTGATGAAGTTGGCCACCGAGGGGATGGTCGACAAACCCAGTTCACTCAGCCCGGTCTTGAGTTGCTTGAGCCCCGCGAGGTTGCTGTCCCGGCTGCGGGCCACGAACGTCGTGTCACCGAGCGCGGCCTGAGCCGCCAGCAGGGCCAGGCTGTTGACATTGAACGGCTGGCGGACGCGGTTGAGCAGGTCCGCGATCTGCGGACTGCTCACGCCGTAACCGACCCGCAGTCCGGCCAGGCCGTGGATCTTGGAAAAGGTGCGGGTGACCACCAGGTTGGGAAAGCGCGACAGCAGCCGCAGACCGTCCGGGAAGCCCGACTCGGTGACATACTCGGTATACGCCTCGTCCAGCACCACCAGCACCGAAGGTGGCACGCTTTCGAGAAATGCCAGCAGCGGCGCCTCAAGCACCCAGGTCCCGGTCGGGTTGTTGGGGTTCGCCAGGAACACCACCGAAGTCTCTTCACCCACGGCCTCGGCCATGGCTTCCAGATCGTTGCCCAAGGGCATGTCGCTTTGTGGCCCGAGGGCGGGCACGACCCGGGCCGTCGCGCCGGTGGCCTGGGTCACAATTGGATAGACCGCGAAGGCATGCTCACTGAAAACCGCTTCGCGGCCCGGCCCGAGAAATGCTTGGGCAATCAACTCGAGCACGTCATTGGAGCCGTTGCCCATGGTGATCATGTCCGGCGCGCAGCCGCAATGCGCGGCCAGTGCGCCCCGAAGAGCATGAGCGCTGCCATCCGGGTAGAGGGCCAGGTCGACGTCGGCCTCCGCTAGTGCCGCGCGGGCAGCGGGGCTGGCGCCAAGCGGATTCTCGTTGGATGCGAGCTTGACGATGTCAGTCAGTCCCAACTCCCGGGCCAAGTCATCAATCGGCTTGCCGGGAACATAGGGGCTGAGCCCCCGCACGTTGGGGGGCGCCAGCTCGGCGGGAAGCGATGGGGTCATGGAAACGTTCACCTGGATCGGTGACCGGCCGGAGAAGTACGCAGCCGGTCGGAGAGTTCAGAGCCTGCCGCATGGATAAGCGCCCAGCACCCGGAGCATCGCGCAGCGTTCGCGCATCTGCGCCAGGGCCGCGCCCACTGCCGGGGCCTCGCTGTGGCCGGCCACATCGATAAAGAACACGTACTCCCAGGCCCGCACCCGCGCCGGACGGGACTCGATGCGCGTCATGCTCAGGCCGGCGTCCGCCAGCGGCTGCAACACGTCGGCCAGCGCGCCCGGCCGGTTGTCGGTGGACAGCAGCAGGGATGTCTTGTCGTCCCCGGAGGGTGGGACCGGCTCGCGGCCAATGACCACGAAGCGCGTCCGGTTGTGGGGCCTGTCCTCGATATTGCGGGCAACCAGCGAGAGTCCGTAGCGACCCGCCGCCAGTTCCGGCCCGATAGCCAACAGCTGCGGATCTTCGGCCGCAAGCCGGGCCGCCTCGCCGTTGCTGGCCACGGCCACCCGCTCGATACCGGGCAGGTGACCATCCAGCCACTCGCGGCACTGCGCCAGCGACTGGACATGAGACACCACACGCCGCACCTGGCTGCGTGCTGCCTCGAGGCTTTCGACCTGCCCCATCAGCTGCTGCCGGATGGGCAGGGTCACCTCGCCGCAGATCAGCGCATCCCCTTCGGCCAAGGCATCCAGGGTGTGCGCGACACTGCCCTCAGTCGAGTTCTCGATGGGGACGACGCCGTAGTCCACCGAGCCCGCCTGAACGGCCCGGAACACCTCGGCAATGCCCGGCTCGGGCACCGCCCGGGCGGCATGGCCGAAGGCCCGGATGACTGCCTGCTCGCTGAACGTGCCCGAAGGCCCAAGGCAAGCAACCGACAGCGGCTGCTCCAGCGCGAGGCAGGCGGACATGACCTCCCGGAACAACCAGGCGACGGTGTCGTCATCCAGCGGCCCGCGGTTGGCTTCCCGAATGCCCCGAAGCACGGCGGCTTCGCGTTCCGGCCGGTAAAACTGGGGCGAAGCGCCACCCGGTGCGACCTCGGCGCGCTTGATCCGGCCCACTTCTTCAGCAAGCCGGGCACGCTCGGAGAATTTCTCCAACAGATCACGGTCCAGGGCGTCAATCCGGGCCCGAACCGAATCCAGGCCGTCACCCTTGCGCTCGTCAGTCATTCGGCGTTCTGCAGCTTCAGACCACGCGAACCCGCAGGACGCCATCGATGGCGCCAATGGCTTCCAGGGTATCCGCCGGAATCGCCCGGTCCACGTCCATCAGCGTGTAGGCCACCTGGTTGCGCGAATCGTTGACCAGGTGCTCGATGTTTACGCCCGCGGCACCGAGCAGGTGAGAGATCTGGCCCACCATGTCGGGACGATTCAGGTTCGCCACGGCCAGGCGCACCTCGCCTCGGCGTGCCATGGTCACGTTCGGGAAGTTCACCGAATTGACGATGTTGCCGTTTTCCAGGTACTCGCGCAGCTGGTCGGCGATCATCATCGCGCAGTTGTCCTCGGCCTCGACCGTGGACGCGCCAAGGTGCGGGAAGGTCAGGCAGCGCGGGTGGTTCTTGGTCCGGTTACTGGGGAAGTCAGTCACGTACGACAGCGCCTTGCCTGAATCCAGGGCCGCTACCATCGCTTCCTCGTCGACGATCCCGTCCCGGGCGAAGTTGAGCACTACCACGTTGTCCTTCATGAACTTGAGGCTGTCGGCATTGATCAGATTGCGGGTCGCATCGATCAGCGGAACGTGGAAGCTCACGAAATCGGCCTTGGCCAGCACCTCGTCGGCACTGCCGGCCTGCATCACGTCCGGAGAAAGCTCCCAGGCCCGGTCCACGCTGATTCCCGGATCAAAACCGATGACCTTCATGCCCAGCGCCCGCGCGGCATTGGCCACCCGCACACCGATGGCACCGAGGCCAATGACACCAAGCGTCCGACCGGGCAGCTCAAAGCCCACGTAGTTCTTCTTGCCGGCCTCGACCGCCTTGTGGATCTCGGCGTCGCTGCCCTCCAGCCCCTGCGCAAAGGTCCAGCCCGCACCGATATTCCGAATCGCCATCAGCATAACGGCGAGCACCAGTTCCTTGACGGCATTGGCATTCGCACCCGGCGCGTTGAAAACCACCACGCCCTTTTCAGTCATGGCATCGACGGGAATGTTGTTCACGCCGGCGCCGGCGCGACCGATGGCCAGCAGGCCATCCTGGAGCGCCATGTCGTGCATCTTGGCCGAACGGACCATGATCGCGTCGGCCGCATCCAAGTCGGCGCCAATGTCGTACTGGTCCTTCGGCAGTCGATCGAGACCTTTCGGGGAAATCGCGTTGAGTGTGTGGATCTTGAACATGGGGTGGGGACTCTCCGGTTATCGTGAAACTGCGATCTGGACGGGGGCGGTGACGAGCCGCCCCGATCGGGCATCAGCCGTGACGGCGCGCGAAATCGTTCATGAAGTCGACCAGTGCATCGACACCTGCCTCCGGCATCGCGTTGTAGATTGACGCGCGCATGCCGCCCACGGAACGGTGACCCGAGAGCGTCGTGAGCCCGGCCTCGGCCGCCTCGGCCAGGAAGGTCTTGTCCAGGGCGTCGTCCTTCAGGATAAAGGGCACGTTCATCCAGGACCGGCAGTAAGGGTCAACCGGATTGTGGTAGAAGTCGTTGCCGTCGATGGTCTCGTAAAGCTTCTTCGCCTTACGCTCGTTGATCTCGGCCATGGCGGACAGGCCACCGCGCTCCCTGAGCCACTCGAACACCAGGCCTGCCATGTACCAGCCAAAGGTCGGCGGGGTGTTGTACATGGAGCCGGCATCAGCCTGGGTCTTGTAATCCAGCATGGCGGGCGTGCCGGTCTCGGCGCGGCCCATCAGGTCCTCGCGGACGATGACGATGGTCAGACCGGCCGGGCCGATATTCTTCTGCGCACCGGCATAGATCACACCGAAGCGGGAGACATCCACCGGGCGAGAGAGAATGGTGGAGGACATGTCGGCAACCAGGGGCACTTCGCCAGTTTCCGGAATATACGGAAACTCGACGCCGGCGATGGTTTCGTTCGGCGTGTAGTGAACATAGGCCGCCTCGGGGTCGAAGCGCACGTCCTCGGGCCGGGGCAGTGAGGTGAACTTGCCGGGCTTGGTGTCGGCCACCAGGTTGACACCGACAAAGCGCTTCGCCTCCTTGATGGCCTTCTCGGACCAGTGACCGGTATTGAAGTAATCCGCGCTGGCGGCATCACCCTTCAGGTTCAGCGGCACCGCGGCAAACTGGGTCGAAGCGCCTCCCTGGAGAAACAGCACCTTGTAGTTGTCCGGGATGGCCATCAGCGCGCGCAGGTCGGCCTCGGCCTTCTCGGCAATCGAGACAAAGGCCTTGCCCCGGTGACTCATTTCCATGACCGACATGCCACTGCCCTGCCAGTCCATCATCTCGTCGCGGGCACGCTCCAAGACCTCTGCCGGCAGCATCGCAGGACCGGCGCTGAAATTGAATACTCGAGCCATTGTCTCTCCAGTGTTTTTCGTTGCTTGCGTTCTTGATCCCGGCTCCGCCGGGCGTGCCTGTGCGCGGACGCGCAGAGACGGGGCAGCCTCCGGGCTGGCCGGGCAAACGTTGGAAAACACGCCTTGTTGCCAAAGTATTTCTCCAACGCACCCCGCGCTGACGGAGGCTGCTGAAACTCCCCTGCCTGGCCGCGCGCCAAAGCGGCCGGGACTCAGCCCGGCCGCTTTGCTCAGGGAAACTCTGCACAAATCCATCCCTGGCTTTGTGGGCTAACGCCAGCTGCGCGTTCAGACACGCATGGCCCGGTGGGCTTGCGCCAGCTTAACGCGCCAGCTGGCGGAGCCCG
>JBNGDJ010000057.1:0-15271 GCA_049974825.1 Halothiobacillaceae bacterium
TCGGCCCGGGCGTTGCTGCACAAATCCATGGATGGATTTGTGCAGAGTTTCCTTAAGAGAGTATCAGAGCAATGAAGCAGGCAGTTTTTGTGGTGGCGGCGGCCATGCTGGCAGTTGGCTGTGCGACCGGGCCCTATGGCGAGCCGCCTTCGCGGACTGCCACGGGGGCGGTGATCGGTGCCGGGACGGGCGCGGCACTGGGCAATGTGATTGCCGGTTCCGGCAACAAGACCGGCGGCACGCTGATCGGGGCCGCGGTCGGTGCCACCGTGGGCGGGTTGATCGGTCGGCAGATGGACCGTCAGGAGGCGGAGCTTCGCCAGCAGATGGCCGGCTCCGGCGTGGACGTGTACCGCGAGGGGGACACCATCCGGCTGCAGGCGCCCGAGAATATCACCTTTGACGTCAACCGAACGGACATCAAACCCCCGTTCCGGCCCGTGCTGGATCAGCTGGCGAACAGCCTGATTCAGTACCCGGGTACCGTGGTCCGCATTGAGGGGCACACCGATTCGACCGGATCGGCGGCCTACAACCAAACATTGTCGGAAAATCGGGCCGAGAGCGTGCGGGGCTACCTGATTCGCCAGGGGGTGGACGGCCAGCGTCTGCATGCCATTGGATTTGGCATGACGCAGCCGATTGCCGACAACGCCACGGCCGCGGGACGCGCCCTGAACCGGCGGGTGGAAATCTTGATCGTTCCGTTGCAGGGGTGACCGTTGATGGACGAAGGTTGTCGCGATGTACAAGGAGTGTATAGTGGCTGTATGAGATCTTGCTGGGATGGGCCGTCGTGGTGCGCGCCCCCGGGGTTGCTTCGGGAATCTCTGCACGAATGCTTCAGATTCCCGATTGGGGCATGGATGCCCCAACGCTCAATGGCGCAAGCCATTGAATTGCGGAGCCCGGGCCGAGCATGTTTCGGCCCGGGCGTGTCTGCACGAAGCCATGGATGGCTTCGTGCAGAGTTTCCTTTGGGAAGGTCTGCACAAATCCATGGATGGATTTATGCAGAGTTTCCTTTGACAGACGCTGACCACCTCAAGATCTCTACAGAAAGAAGCAAAGGGATGGAGCGATGACTGCGGCGGCACGACCGGAAAACGAATCTGAGCGCCTGGCGGAACTGGCCCGCCACGGGCTGACCGGCGGCGAGCCGGACCCGGCCCTGGATCGGCTGCTGCGGCTGGCAGCGGGTTTGTTTGATGTCCCGGTCGCCCTGTTTTCCGTGCTCGGAGAGCAGGAGCAGCACATTATTGCCCGTCATGGTGGAGCTTCTCTGCCGGAGCGCCTGCCGCGGTCGCACAGCCCCTGCGCGCATGTCATCCTGGCGGGCGAGCCGCTGGTAGTTCCCGATGCGCGCGAGGATGGCCGCCTGGCTGACAGTCCGCTGGTGACCGGTCCGATGCAGCTGCGGTTTTATGCCGGGTATCCGCTGGCCCTGCCGGGGCGTCCGCCCATCGGGACGCTCTGCCTCATGGATCATCGGTCGAGAGCATGGTCTGAAGAGCAGCGGGATCTGTTTGCGGACCTGGCCCGGATGATGATCGATGTGCTCGATGCCCGGCTTCGCGAACAGTCCTGCCGGGAGGCGATTGTCCAGAACGAGGCGGTTGCCAATGAGCTTCAGGCCATTGTGGAGACCGCGGCCGCCGGCATTGTGCGGATCGACGACCGCGGCCTGATCGAGGCGGTCAATCCGCGTGCGCTTGCCCTGTTTGGCTACGATCAGGCAGAGGAGCTGCTGGGACGTAACGTCTCGGTGCTGATGCCGTCGCGCTGGGCAGAACATCACGACGACTACATCCGTCGCTACCAGGAAACGCGAGAAGCGAAGATTATCGGCATCGGTCGCGAGGTGCGCGGCCTGCGCCGGGACGGGACGATCTTCCCCCTCCACCTGGCTGTCAGCGAGCTCAAGCTGCCCGGCCAGTCGACCCGCTACATCGGGGTGATCTCGGATACCTCCGCCCTGCATGCGGCCATGGAGGAAGCCAACCGCGCCAACCAGGCCAAGTCGGATTTTCTCTCCAGCATGTCGCACGAACTGCGCACCCCGCTGAACGCCATCCTGGGCTTTGCGCAGCTGATGATCAACTCGCGCCGTGAGTCGCTGAGCGATCGCCAGAAAGAGCGGGTGGAACACATCTACAAGAGCGGGCAGCACCTGCTTGACCTGGTCAACGACGTGCTCGATCTGGCGAATACAAGAGCGGGCAGCACCTGCTTGACCTGGTCAACGACGTGCTCGATCTGGCGAAGATCGAGGCGGGGCGACTGGCACTGTCCATCGAGGCCATTGACCTGGATCACCTGATCGAGGAGGCGCTGGCGCTGATTTCCCCGATGGCCGAGGATGCGTCCATCCGACTGCGCAGCGAAGTGGACGAGGCGGCGCTGGGGCATGCCTGGGCGGACTTTACCCGTGCCAAGCAGATCCTGCTCAATCTGCTCAGCAACGCCATCAAGTACAACCAGGCCGGTGGCGAGGTGGTGCTTCGCGTGGAGCCTCCGGGAACGCACGATACTTTCGATGCCGAGAACCACTGGCTCTTCAGCGTGCGGGACACGGGCCAGGGGATCGAGGAGGACAAGCTTGATGGCCTGTTCGAACCGTTCAACCGGCTTGGGCACGAGCATGGCCCGGTCGAAGGCACCGGCATCGGGCTGGTCATCTCGCGCCAGCTGATCGAACAGATGGGTGGCCAGATCGGTGTGGAGAGCACCCTGGGCGAAGGGTCTCGTTTCTGGTTTACCCTGCCGCAGGCGACTGCCGCAGCTCAGCCTGGGGGGCATCCCGGCCGCCGGGCGCCCAGCCAGCACCAGCGCACGGTGCTGTATATCGAGGACAATCCGGCCAACTTGTCTCTGATCGAGGAAGTTTTGGGAGAGTTTGAGAACATTCGGCTGCTCAGTGCCCCCAATCCGGGACTCGGGCTGGAGTTGGCCCGCAGCCGCTGTCCGGATTTGGTAATCGTCGACATCAACCTGCCGGGCAGCAGTGGCCTTGCTCTGGCGCGACAGCTCAAGAGTTGGGACGAGACGGCCCGCATTCCGGTCATCGCGCTTTCCGCGGATACCAGTGCGCGGGCGGTCAAGGCGGCCCGCAATAACCCGGATCTGCACTGCTTTCTCGCCAAGCCCGTGAAAATCGACGACCTGCTGGCCGCCATGGCTTCGGCCTTCGAGCAAGGCGATCGGGAAGAGCGTGATGACTGAACGGTGCCCGGGAAAGCCATCGGATATCGGCACAGAGCAAGGAATCGCAGCGTGAGCGACAAGATATACCACTCCAGTGTCACGGCAGCGAGCGGGCAACAGGCAAATCCGTCTGGCAAGGCCGTCGTGCCCGCCCCATCCGTCGATGCCCTGCGGGCGCAGGCCCACATTCTGGTGGTGGACGACAACCCCACCAACACCGCCCTGCTGGAGGCCATCCTCGAAGAAGCCGGTTACCGGAATATCGATCTTGTCAACGATCCTGTCCGGGTGCCGGGCCTGTGCCAGCAGACCGAATATGACCTGATCCTCCTGGACATCCGCATGCCGGAAATGGACGGGCATGCCGTGATGTCGGCCCTGGTTGACCAGATGGAGGAAGGAGACTTTCTGCCGGTGATTGTCCTCACGGCGCAGTCGGATGCCCGGACCCGCGAACGGGCGCTGGCGGCTGGCGCGCGCGACTTTATCACCAAGCCCTTCGATTCCACTGAGGTTCTTCAACGGATCGAGAACATCCTCGAGATCCGTGCCTTGCACAAGGAGCGCACAGAGAAGATCCGCAGTCTCGCGCAGACGGTCAGCCAGCAGTCCCAAACCCTGCAGTCGCAGGAGCGTTCGCTGGAGTATCTTGCAACCCACAACAGCATCACCGAACTGCCCAACCGCCGGGCGATGATTGCCGAGCTGGAAAACCGGTTCGCATCGGGAATCGGGCAGGCGCTGGCGGCCGTTCTCATCCAGGTGGACGGGCACGGGCGGCTGGAAAGCCTTGAAGGCTACGATTTCGCGGACCGGGTGCTTCGTCTTTTGGGCGAGCGCCTCCGCGAGGCGTTGCCCGACACGCGGGCCGTTGGCTACTGGGGCAGTGCCTGCTACCTGCTGCTGTTGCCCGGAAATGATCCGGACTCGCTGACCGAGCAGGCGGAGCAAATCATTGACCTGGTGGTGCAGCCGGTGGAGTTGGACGGTTACGCCCTGCTGCTGTCGGCGCGAGCGGGCATGGCCGTGGCGCCCGAGGATGGCGAGGGCGCCAGTCAGCTGCTCAAGCGGGCGGCACTGGCCCTGAGCATGTCGCCGCAGGCCGATACACCGGTGCTCTGCCGGTTCCATCCGCGTTTCGAGGAAGGCATCCGGGCGCGTCACCGCATGGAGGAAGCCTTGCGGCAGGCGGTGGCCCAAGGGCAGTTGCAGATGTTCCACCAGCCCAAGATTTGCCTGGAAACGGGGCGCCTTGCCGGTGTGGAGGCGCTGATGCGCTGGCAGCATCCCGAGTTGGGTGCGGTCTCGCCGGGGCGTTTCATTCCGCTGGCCGAGGAGACCGGGCTGATTTCCGAGCTTGGGCGCTGGGCGATCGACGAGTCGCTGGCCGCTGTTCGCCGCTGGCAGGACCAAACGGGGCAGTGTGTGCCGGTGGCGGTCAATGTTTCCGCGCGCCAGTTCGACTTGCTGCGTGCGCGGGGTGAGTCACTCTGCGATGTCGTGGCGGCGGCGCTGGAGGCAGCCGGGCTGCCGGCGGCCTGTCTGGAGCTGGAGATCACCGAGACGGCCATCATGCAGGATCTGGACTACGCGCTTGCCCAGCTTGAGGCATTGCGCCAGATGGGGATCCGGCTCGCCATTGACGATTTCGGCGTCGGCCACTCCTCGCTGGCCTACCTGCAAAAGCTGCCGGTTTCCACCATCAAGATCGACCGCAGCCTGGTCGACGGCATTGCCGCCTCCGAGAGAAGCCGCGCCCTGATTCAGGCCGTGCTTGCCGTGACCGAGGCCTTCGATCTGGTCGCCGTGGCGGAAGGCATCGAGAATGCGGAGGACGCAGAGTTGCTGCGCCGTCTTGACTGTCCGGTCGGTCAGGGATTTCTTTTTTACCGACCGGTACCGGAAGCCGAGATACTGCCGGTAATTGCCGACCGGGGCGTGGCGCCCATGAGAGAATAAGCTCCGGCTGCGCGCCGGGCTTCAGTCCGCTTCCTCAAGCGTCAGCGCGCTGCGAAATCTCGGTGGCGTTTCCATCTGTGCGGCCAGCGCAAAGGCTGCCTGCGGTCCCATGTTGATGCAGGTCAGACTCATGCCCAGGGCGTGGCAGCCGGCGGCGAGCTGATTCAGAAAGTGGTAGTACACCGGATCGACCAGAGTGACCTGCGCCAGGTCGTAGTACACCCGTCGGGCCTTGCTGGCCTGCAGTGCCGACAGTATCCGGTCCATGCCGCTGTCGGGGCTGGCGGGGTTGACCCCGTGCTGGGGTTCAAGCAGTACGCGATCGCCCCCGAGCCTGGTCAGGTGAATTCCCTGCATGGCATTTCTACCTGTCTCAGGTCCCGCCATCGGCGGGCGTGACCGTGATGCCGAGACGCGCAAAGGCCTCCTTCAGCCCGTCCGACAGGCTGCCGCGCGTGCAGATGTCGCCCAGGTCAATGTTCAGCATGGTCAGGGCGCGGGCGATGTCCGGGCGAATGCCAGTCAGGATGGCCTGAGCTCCCATCAGCTGGATGGCGCGAACCATCTGGATCAGGTGGTGGGATACCTGCGAATCAATATTGCTCACCCCGGTCAGGTCCATGACCACCACCTTGCTGTGCTCCCGGGCAATGTAGTTGAGTAGCGCCTCCATCACCAGCATGGTGCGGTTGGAGTCCAGCGAGCCGATCACCGGCAGGGTGAGTACCCCGTCCCAGATCTCCGTGATCGGTGTCGCCGTCTCGCGGATTTCCGACTCCTGCATCCGGATGGTCTCGTCCTTCTGGTGCAGGTAGGTGCGGAACACCGCAAGAATCAGCTCGGTGAAGTGGCGCGAGAAGAACAACAGCACCGAGCGGGACTTGGTGAACTCGACGCCCGCCTCATGCTCCAGCCCCTGGATCAGGGCATTTTGCAGACCCTGGGTATAGCGGACGATGTCTTCAACGTCGCCCCCGCGAGTGAGCACCTTGCGCGAGAGATTCACGAAGAAGGTCTCCAGCGCCAGAAATTCCGCCGATTCTCGGTCGAAGGGATCCCGCGCGCCCAGCAGGCCGCCGATCAGGTGCTGCAACTCCAGGCTCAGGTCCGAGATTTCGTGTTCGTCCAGCAATCCGTGGACACCGCCGAAGTACTGTCTTGCCGGTTGCTCCAGTGCCGGGGCCACGTTCTCGATCTTCAGGGCGAAAAGGGCCTTGAGGCGTTCGGTCAGGTGTTCCTGGCTCATCGAATGGACTCTCCTGAAGGTGTGTGCTTGTTTACTGCGCCGAATCATCGCCTTGACAGGTCAGCGCGCAGTTGCCGGTTTGTTTGCGCCCGGCCTTGGCCGGGCTTTCGGTGGCAGGGGCCTCTTGCCTCCTTCAGCCAGCGCCTTCGGCACGGACGACGCAAAGCGACTGATCGTCGGACATTCGCCCCATGATACTGCCGATCACGTAAGCAATCAGTTGCGGGTCGTGCTTGAACAGCCCCGGCAGGGACTGCTCGTCCCAGTTGCGCCGAATGCCGTCGCTCGCGGTGATCAGCAGATTGTCCCGCCCCAGCTGTCCGTCAATTTCCACCGCCTTCTTGTGCTCCTTGCCCAGCACGCCGGAAGGAAAGAAAAGCCACTGCGTTTCTTGCTGCCCTGCATCGTACACCTGCGCGTACATGTCTCCGATGCCGGAAAGACTGTACCTGCCACGGTCGGGGCGGGCGTCGGCCGCGATGCCCACGGCGCCCCGGCTGCCCACCAGGTACCGGTCCGTCGCCTCGATCAACTCGCGCGCGCTGCGGCGCATCAGCACGTTGTAGTCCAGCCGGGCGGTGGTGTCGCGGGCCTCCCGTCCATGGCCCAGTCCGTCCAGATGCAGCCAGCGCAGGCCCTGATCGGCGGCACGCAGATAGATGATGTCGCCATTGTGCCGGTCGTCGGCCAGCGAGCGGCTGTACAGGCCTGCGCGAACACCGCGCGGCCAGGGCTGCGGGCGCCGGGTGGTTGGCCAGAATCGGGCCATCAGCGCCGTGCCGGTCCACTTGCGCGGTGCGTTTGGTTCGTGGGTCCGGGTGTACATTTGCAACTCGTCGCTCAAGCGCAGGATGCTGCCCAGACCCTTGCCCAGGGTCTCCGAGGTGGAGTAGCCGTCCTCGGTGGCCCGGGAGAGGTCCGCGATGCCGGGTCCGTAATCCAGGGCGAAGATGTCCAGGAAAGGGCCCGGCTGCTCCCAGATCTGAACTGTGCCTCGACCCTGCGCATACTTGAGCTGGTTGCTCGCCATCTCCATGACGACCAGCGCCATCGCCTCGCGTCGGCTTTCCGGGAAACCCAGCCGCTGGGCCACGCCAAGCAGTCGGGCCCTCAGCGACAGCGCACTGCTGCTGTTCTCGATGGGGCACTCGTACAGCAGGTGGGTGCAGCGGCTGCTGTCAATGACCCGGGGCGCTTCGCCCGGCGCGCTGGCGTGACAGGGATCGCTCA
The DNA here is from genome assembly GCA_049974825.1 of Halothiobacillaceae bacterium. Lineage (GTDB taxonomy): Bacteria > Pseudomonadota > Gammaproteobacteria > Halothiobacillales > Halothiobacillaceae > JBKHDT01. Next base: position 7,640 of record JBNGDJ010000057.1, read on the forward strand.
TCGGGGATCGCTCATCGGTTCAGCCGGCCACCCGACGATTGCCCGTGGCCGCCGCCACGGCGGGTTTGCCGTCCGCGCCAACATCGGCCATGGTGATCCGGCCCCGCCCGCTTCGCTTGGAGGCATACAGGGCGTTGTCCGCCAATTCGAAAAACCGGTGGTGATCCATGGCGCCCGCCACCTCGTCGTTCAGGCAGGCAATGCCAATGCTGACTCGGCCGCCCATGTCGTCCAGCACCTGTTCTGACTTGCGCCGCGCCAATTTGGGGCCGGCAAAGAGCAGGATGGCGAACTCGTCCCCTCCGATCCGGAAGCACAGGTCCACGTCGCTTCGGATGCCATTGGCCATGGCCTTGGCCATCTTCTGGAGGTAGGCGTCTCCATGCTGGTGCCCGTAGCGGTCGTTCAGCGCCTTGAATTCGTCCAGGTCGAGCAGGATCAGCGACATCAGTTCGCCGCTCTGCCGCTGAGTGCGGTTGTAGGCGGCTTCGTAGCGATGATCGAAGGCCCGCCGGTTTAGCAGGCCCGTCAGCGGATCGGTCTGGGCCAGATGCATGAGCTGGTGCAGTTGTTCCTGGCGCTGGGTCAGCGCCGTCTGCATGGCGTCGATTTCCTCGTGCAGGCGCTTGCGGGTCTGCTCGAACTGGCGGTTCATCTCGCGATTGCGTGCCACCAGCTGTTGTGGCTCGAGGACCTGGGTCTGTTCCCGGAGTCTGGCCTGCAGGTCAGAAACCGTCTGGGCACGGGGTGGCCGATCCAGTGCCAGCAGTTTCTGGAAGGGGCCGGGGTCTCCCCAGTGAATGCCCAGCTCACGGCCTTGCAGGCGCACGGCCGCCCACAGTGGGTCGCCGCGCCCTGCGCCAAGCTTGCGCGCCTGCGCGAAAACCCGGTTGAGCGACAGGCTCGCGCGCATGCTCGTGACCCCCAGCGCCTCCGCCACCGTCAGAAGATGGGTGGCGAACTGCTGGAGGTCCGACTCGATGATCAGATGTTGCCGATAAATCTCTTGCATTTTCAGGGTGCCGCTCCCCATCCGCTGCGATCGTCCGCCCGGCTTGTGGCGACCTGGAGCCATCGGGTTGCGTGCGGCGCCAGTTCAATCTGTCGAAGCTAGACGATCCGGAGTTCCCCTGCCAGAAGAAGTGTTTTTGGCTGGATCACATTTTCTGTTTGAGCCATCGCGTGAAAGGCCTGCACCCGATGGCTTGTGCTGGTCTGCCTTTACTGCTCCGGCGGCACGTAGCCTTCGATACGCGTGGTTTCACCCCCGAAAAAGAACTTTTCCATTTCCTGCTCAAGAAACTTGCGTGCCTTGGGGTCAACCGGAGTCAGGCGGTATTCGTTGATCAACATGGTTTGATGGCCTAGCCACTCCCGCCAGGCGGTCTTCGAAACCTGTTCGAAAATCCGCTGCCCGAGCTCGCCGGGGTAGGGTGGCTTGTCGAGCCCTTCGGCTTCCTGGTCCAGCCGAACACAGTGCACCATTCTTGTCATCTCTGGTCTCCCGACTTCAGTCTGTTCTCGTGGATTTGTCTTGAACCGGACCGGAAATTACCCGGGACTGTTCAAGAAAGCGCCGGATCGGCGTGGGCATGCCCAGCGCCTCCTCGGTATCGGACTGGACCCACTGCCAGTCCCGTTGGTCGCCCACTCCCGGCGGGGGTTCCTCAACGCCGGTGGCAAAAACCCGGGCCTCAAGCTGGAAGTGAGTGAAGCGGTGGCTGAAGTCGCCGAACGGCGTCGGCGCTTGTCCTGCACTTTGAATCAGCCTGTCCAGTGCATCCGGAAGGCCGGCATCCGGCCACTCGGGCAGGCTCCAGAGTCCGCCCCAGATGCCGGCGGGTGGGCGGCGAACCATCAGCAGGCCTTCCGGGCCGCGGATCAGCAGCATCCGAGTTTGCCGGACGGGCACGGCCCGGCGGCTGGCGCGGGTCGGCAGCTCGTCGCAGCGGTTTTCCCGTCGTGCCACGCAGTCTGCCGCCACGGGGCAGCGGGCGCAGTCGGGCCGGCTTCTCCGGCAGATCGTGGCCCCGAGGTCCATGATTGCCTGCGTGTAGGCTGGCAGGTTCGTCTCCGGGGTGTGGCGCCAGGCAAACTCCCACAGCTTGCGGCTGACCGCCGCCTTTTCCGGCGGTCCCTCGATGCCGGCATGGCGTGCCAGTACTCGCTTGACGTTTCCGTCGAGGATCGCGTGCCGCTGACCGAATGCCTGGGCGAGTATGGCCCCTGCAGTGGAAGGGCCGATGCCCGGCAATGCGCGAACCTGCTCGACCTGCCGGGGAAACTCCCCTGCGTGTCGCGCCATGATCTGCCGGGCGGCCTGGTGCAGGTTGCGGGCTCGCGCATAGTAGCCGAGACCCTGCCAGAGGGCCATGACCTCGTCGACATCGGCATGGGCAAGGCTGGCCAGATCCGGGAAACGCTGCATGAACCGGTCAAAGAAGCCGATCACGGTGCCGACCTGGGTCTGCTGAAGCATGATTTCCGACACCCAGACGCGGTAGGCCGTCCGCGGGTGCTGCCAGGGCAGATCATGCCGGCCGTGCTGCGCGTGCCAGTCGAGCAGACGTTTGGCGAAGTGATTCATCATGTCGGCCTACAGTGCCGGAAGCCGCCGAATGCCAGGCTCGCGGGTGGCCGCAGGTTCGAAGGTGGGTTGGGGATGCGCCAGCCGGCCCCGCAGGAGGATCAGGTCGGTGGTCGACAACCTGTCATCCTGCCCCTGCGCGTCCTCCGGGGCAATCGCCAGCCTGTAGTCAATCTGGTCCCGGGCCAGGTCTACCATGCCGCGCCCGCGAATCGGCAGGCCGTCGAGCGTACCGGCCAGGTCTTCATTTTCCAGCAGGCCGTTGCGAATCCTGGCGGTGCCGGAGAGGGTTTGTATGTCCGTTTCCCGAAGCAGTCGGGGAATCCGGGGCAGGTCATCCGGGGCGCGTTGCGCCGTGACATATTCGCCCAGGTCAACGCCATCCAGCCGTCCGTCCTTCACCGAGAAGGCCAGGTGTCCGTCCAGGCCGGCCTTCATGGCGCTCGGTCGGCGGCCGGTGGTTTGCAGGTCCAGCGTCAGATCCGCCGTGCCCCGGAGCCGGTCTTCCAGCAGCCAGGCCTCCAGCATGGGTGCCAGGGCGACGTGCCGAGCATCCATGGCCAGCCGCCAGCCGGGTATGTCAGCACGCAGGTCCAGCTCGCTCTGGCTGCGGATCAGTCCGCGGTAGGCATTGAAGTCGAGCCGTTCAAAGGCCAGTTGTCCATCTCGGCCCCGGAAAACCACCGTGAGATTTTCCAGGTTTTGTTCAAAAACGCGGATCAGGTCGGCTGACAGGCGGATCTCCGCGTCCAGGCTTCGCAGCAACTCCACGGGCAGGGGCGCAGGCTGGTCCAGACGCTCTGCCCGGGAGCCCCCGAGTCCGCGCGGCATGCGATGTGCCCCGGCAAGGGGATCGGTTGCGGGCTCTTCCTCGGTGGCCGGGAGGTAGCGATCCATGTCCAGCCATGACGTGGACAGGGCGACGCGAATGTGGCGAGGGCGTTCATCACCGATCGCGATCTCGCCATCGAAATGCTGGTCATCCAGCGAGAGGCGGGCCTCGGAAAGCCGGGCCTTGCCTGTCTCGGCATCCAGGTGGCCAGAAAGGCTGAACTGCCGAAGTGCGGTTTCGTCCCGAATTGATGGCAATGGCTGGCCAAGGGTGTCGGCCAGCGCCCGCGGACTGAATGGTTCGATCTCCATTGGGCCGCTGAGTCGCCAGCCTGCTGGCTTGTCCAGCCCGGCGATGTCGAACTGACCGCGAAGTACCAACGGGTCGGTAGTCAGGACCAGGTCGTCGAGCCGCGCCGTGCCGTCTGACAGGTCAAGGGTGATGCCGCTCTGGATGCCCAGGTCGAGCTCGCCGCTGCGGATGGGCAGACCGCGCAGCAGGGCCTGGCTTTGGACGTTTTCCAGGCGGTGAAGCCCCGTTCGCCAGTTGCCGGTCATCTGGGTCTCGACCGCCAGGTCAAGGTAGGAGAGCCGGGGCAGGGCCGAGGCGGAAGCCGTCAGTCGGCTGTCTCCGACCAGGTAGCTGCCGGAGTCGGGCAGGGTCTGGGCAAACTCGGCGTCAAGCGTCAGCTCGATGCGTTCCGGCAGTGGGGCCTTGGCAGTGCCTTCCAGTCTGAGGCGGGGCTTGATCAGCAGGATTGCTTCGTCGTCCTGGAGCAGGCGACCGGACAGGGTCAGGCGGGCGTCCGTTTCCGGGCGGGAGACCTGCAGCCGGCTGTCGAGGCGAAAATCGACGGGCATCCCCGGGTGGACTGCCCCGACGGCGAGCTGGATGTCGTCCAGCTCGAATTGCCTGTCCCGGGCAGGATCGATGACCACCAGTCGGCCGTTCTGAATCTCGATGCCGGCCAGTGTGAGAGATTGCGGGGAGGGTCCGGCGCTTGTTGAGGTGTTCTCCTCGCCTTCCGGCGCCGGTGCGCCCAGGAATCGTTCGATCAGTGGCGACCAGTTGTGACCGAGCCGGTCATCCATTTCGACCCGCAGCTGCGGGTCACGAAATACCAGCGTGTCCAGGACGATTTCTCCGCGCAGCAGCGGCATCAGGGCCGCGCGTGCGTTGAGCCCCGCGGCGGAAATCATCGGGTTTTCCGAAAAACCCGGCGGGTTGTCGATTCGGATGCGCCCGGTGGTGATGCCAAGCCAAGGGTAGACCTCCAGGGCGAGCGTCCCCTCGATCCGCACCGATTGTCCGAGCTGCTCGGAAACCAGCCCGGCAATGCGCTCGCGGTGATCGTTCGGATCGAATGTGACTATCAGCGCGAGCAGGCCGAGGGCCAGCAGCACGAGGATCGCGAGGAACGAGACGACCAGGCGTCCCAGCCACTTCATGGCAACTCTCCCGTCGGTTCTTGGTATGCTCTGCACCCGCGCCATGAATTTCGATGGCGGGCCTGTCCGGGCATCCCTGCGATCCATGGGTGGGCCAGCGGGCGGATGGGCCGCATGGCCGCCCGCCCGAATACTGGCGGGCGCCGATCACCAGAGCTTCGGCAAGGCCGTGGTCGTCCCTGACCCGGCGCCCTGCTCCCGGTTGCCTGACTTCATGACCACGGCAAGCCGCGAAATCACAGTGTGAAGCGCGTGGTACGCGGATTCTCCAACAGGGCTTGACCTGGGCCGAAGCCCTTGCACTGGGCCAGGCTGCGGCGCCCGAAGGCCAAACGGTAGAGTACACGAATGGACATAAAGGTGAAGTTTTTTGCCAGCCTGCGCGAGAAGGTAGGCATCGACGCCATGACGATCGACGCGACGACCGCCGAGCGCGAGCATATCCTGACCGTCGACGATGTCTGGCGTCGTGCTGCGGGAATCGAACGCCCTGACAACACGCTGGCGGCGGTAAACCACGACTACGTGGAGTTTGACCACCCGGTGCGCGGTGGTGACGAAGTGGCCTTCTTTCCTCCGGTGACGGGGGGCTGAATCATGGCGTTGGATATTGAAACGATGCTCTGTCGTCGTCGTCGCCTGGTCCGCATCTGGCCGCGGATCGCGGCTGTGCTGGTGCTGCTGACCATCGGGCTGTACGTGGCTCTGTTTTTCTTCCAGCCCCTGCTGGTCAACCCGGCGCAGGTGCTTGAAATGATCGAGGCTGGCACGCTCGATCCCTCCACCCAGGCCCTGCTTGCGACCATGGCGCCCCTGCTCCTGCTGACGGTCGGGGTGCTTCTTGTTCTCCTGATTCTGTTCGTCACCGCGGGGATGATCAACGAGCGCCGCCTGCTTGATCTCATCGACGACAAGGCCTTGATTCGCCGAGCAGCCAAGGGCGATCGCTGAGCGCATCGGGGCAGGAAGGACGCGGATGCCGGATTGCGGAATGGGCCGGTCCCGCCGCAGGACTGCGAAAGCCTGTGAATGGCAAGGAGTTGGCCATGCGCTGGCCTATTTTTGCCGAGGTTTGCAGTGGGCCCGGGGCTTCGGTCGCCCCGCCTTTGATCGCGGGGGGGGATTCGGGGCTTGGCGTGGTGATCGAATGTCGTCACAATCCGATCATGCAAGTGATCTAAACTTGTGGGTTAGGCATTGGTTGCCTGTTCCAAACGTCACAGGAGTACACGCCCATGAGCCTCCAGAAGAAGTTTCTCAAGACCAAGCCGGTGTGCAAGGTCACTTTCACCCTCCCGCCGGAACATGTGGGCGAGGTGCAGACTGTCCACCTGGCGGGGGATTTTAATTCCTGGTCGATGGAAGCCCACCCGCTCAAACGCAAGAAGGATGGCAGCTACTCGATCACGGTGGATCTTGAAAAGGACGGCGAGTATCACTTCAAGTATGTCGTCGATGGCGAGCAATGGCTCAATGATGACGAGCCGGATGCCTACGCCCCCTCCCCGATGGATCCGGCCGCCGAGAATTCCCTGATCCGCACTTGACCTGACGGTTTTCAGTGCTGCCCCGTCTGCCGGGGGATTCCTGCCCGATTGCAGGTTCGCTCGGCCGGCGCAGGGGCTTGTCCGTCGTTTCTGTCCCCGGCGCCACGAGGTCGCTGCAGGCCAACTGCCGGCGTGCGTAGCCCCGTGCATATGCTGGTTTTTGCCTGCTGAAACCTTGCGCAAATCCATCCTTGGATTTGTGTGCTTGCGCCAGCCACGCGCGTCAACTGGCGGAGCCCGCGGCCAGCAACGCCCGGGGCGATGCACGCTTGACCTGGCCTGCGTAATTCAATGGCTTGCGCCATTGCGCGAGAAGGTCTGCATTGGTGCAGGTCTTCCCGGTACTTCTGCCCTCCGATGCCTGAATCGGCCGGCGTCACCCGCGATTTGGGATGGTCGCGGATGGCGGCTTTTTCCCAAGTCCCCACTGGAGCTCTCAATCATGGAACAGCAGGATCTTGCCCAACTGAATGAACGGTTTGGGCTGCCCGGCATCGTCCGTTTTGTCCACGAGCGCGGCGAGCTGGCGGAGGTGGTGATCACTCACCCGCGGGCCGAAGCGCGCATTGCCCTTCAGGGGGCTCAGCTGCTTGAGTGGCGACCCCTCGTGCCGCAAGCGCACGGCAAGCCCGTGATCTGGCTGAGCGACTCGGCGCAGTTTGTTGCCGGCAAGTCGGTGCGTGGTGGCGTGCCGGTCTGCTGGCCGTGGTTCGGCAACCATCCCGAGCATTCCGGCGCTCACGGCTTTGCGCGGGAGCGCAACTGGACGGTAGAGTCGGTTCAGTCGAACGACGAAGCCGTCAGTCTGGTTTTCCGGCTTCAAAGTGATCCGGCGGGTCGAAGCATCTGGCCGCATGAGTTTGACCTGAGCCTGGAAATGACGCTCGGTGTCTCGGCCGAATTGACCCTGGTAACCCGCAACGTCAACCATGTGCCCTTCACGCTCACGCAGGGGCTTCATACCTATCTGGCCGTGACGGACCTGCATCTGGCTTTTGTGGATGGGCTTCAGGCGCGGCCGTACCTGGACAAGCTGGACGGAATGGCGCGGCGCCGGGAGTCCGAGGCGGTCATTCATTTCACGGGGGAGATGGACCGGATCTACCTGGACACGGATGCCACCCTGTGGCTGCACGATCCGGCCGGGCAGCGACAGATCCGGGTCGAGAAAACCGGAAGTCATTCGACGGTTGTCTGGACTCCCTGGCGCGAAAAGGC
>JBNGDJ010000058.1:0-15241 GCA_049974825.1 Halothiobacillaceae bacterium
TACTCCGTTCCCAGGCGGAGCCTGGGAACGAGGCGGTGCGGAACGCCTGCCGGGCCTACTCCGCAGGCCCCAAGTCAATGTGTGGTGCTGCTTCGCGCTGACCAGCCTGAGGGGCTTTGCCGGCCGCCCACAACCCGCCTTAAATTCGAGCCCTGCCCCCAACGACCCGGCGTGTCTTTTCGTATAAACTGTGCGCCTTGAGTTTTTGCCTGGCAATTGCTGCGGCGTATCGCAGGATACTGACCGAGACACGCGAATTCATGTCCGAACTGATTCCCACCATTCTCTGCGGCGGTGCCGGTTCCCGGCTCTGGCCGGTTTCCCGGGCGTTGCATCCCAAGCCATTCATTCGTTTGTCTGACGGGCGCAGTCTGCTTCAGCGGGCCTTTTTGCGCGGTGCCCGGCTTGAATCGGTTTTCGAGGTGCTGACGGTCACCAACCGAGAGCTGTTCTTCAAGACCGAGGACGAGTACCGCGAGGTGGCGGCGGGCGATCACGCCCTTTCCTACATCCTGGAGCCCTTCGGGCGCAATACGGCGGCGGCTGTGGCCGCGGCCTGTCTGCATGTTCGGCGCCATCACGGGCCGGAGGCGCTTTTGCTGGTGCTGGCGGCGGATCACTTGATCGCGGACGAGGCGGCCTTTGCCGAAGCGGTGCGCGAAGCGCAGTTCCTGGCGCGACAGGGGCGCCTTGTGACTTTCGGGATTCGACCCGATGCGCCCGAGACGGGTTTTGGGTATATCGAGGCCGAGGGCAACCAGGTGCTGCGCTTCGTGGAAAAGCCGTCGTTGGAGAAGGCGCGCGAATACCTGGAGAGCGGGCGCTTTTTCTGGAACTCGGGCATGTTCTGCTTTCAGGCGGGCACGATGCTTGAGCAGATGGCCTTGCACTGCCCGGAGGTGCTGTCTGCGACGGAGGCTTGCCTTGCCCATTCGCGGGAGGCCAGCGGGGACGGCTTCCGGCAGCTGGAACTGGAAGCGACGCACTTCGGCGAGGTGCCGGATATCTCGATCGATTACGCGGTGATGGAACGCTCGGACGAGGTGGCCGTGGTGCCCTGTGACATCGGCTGGAGCGATATTGGTTCGTGGCAGGCATTGAGCGAACTGTCCGAGCCGGACGCGGCGGGCAACCGGGTCGAGGGCGAGGCGTTGTTGCATGATGTGCGTGACTGCTACATCCAGAGCCAGGACCGACTGGTGGGTGCCGTGGGGCTGGAAAACCTGGTGATTATCGACACGCCGGATGCGCTGCTGGTCGCGGACAAGTCCCGCAGCCAGGACGTGAAACAGATTTACGCGCAGCTCAAGGCGCATGATCACGAGGCGCACCGGCTGCACCGGACGGTACATCGTCCCTGGGGGACGTACACGGTTCTGGAGGAGGGGTCGCGGTTCAAGATCAAGCGGATCGAGGTCAAGCCAGGCGCCAGCCTGAGCCTTCAGATGCACTACCATCGCAGCGAGCACTGGATCGTGGTCAGCGGCATGGCCCGGGTGGTTAATGGGGACGAGTCCACATTGGTCAACACCAACGAGTCGACCTATATCCCGGCCGGTCACAAGCATCGGCTGGAAAACCCGGGCGTGCTCGACCTCGTGATGATCGAGGTGCAGAGCGGCGAGTACCTGGGGGAAGATGACATCGTGCGCTTCGAGGATGTGTATGGACGCCAGTGAATCCCGTGCCCTGACCTGTTTCAAGGCCTATGACATCCGCGGTCGCCTGGGCGATGAGCTGAACGAGGACATCGCCTGGCGGATCGGCCGGGCCTTCGCGGCGCAGCAGGAGGCGCGGCGCGTGGTGGTCGGTGCGGATGTCCGGCCGACGAGCGAATCATTGAAGCAGGCGCTGGCCCGGGGGCTGATGGCCGGCGGCTGCGACGTGATCGACCTGGGACTGACCGGGACCGAGGAGGTCTACTTTGCCGCCTTCCACCTGGACGTGGACGGCGGAATCGAGGTGACGGCCAGCCACAATCCGCTGGACTACAACGGCATGAAGCTGGTGGGGCGGGGTGCGGTCCCGATCAGCGGCGACAGTGGCCTGAACGCCATCCGGGTGCTGGCCGAGCGCGGTGACTTCCCGGACCCGACCCGCAACGGGCAGATCGAGCGGCGCAGCGTGCTGGATGACTACGTCGATCACCTGCTTGGTTACGTCGACCTGTCGGCCCTGCGTCCGCTGCGGCTGCTGGTCGATGCCGGCAATGGCGCGGCCGGGCATGTCATCGATGCGATCGAGGAGCGTTTCCGTGCGGCAGGCGTGCCGGTCGCCTTTGTCAAGCATCGCCACGAACCGGACGGACAATTTCCGTATGGCATTCCGAATCCCCTGCTGCCGGAAAACCGCCAGTCCACCGTCGATGCCGTCCGCGCCGCCGGGGCCGATTTCGGCATTGCCTGGGATGGCGACTTCGACCGCTGCTTCCTGTTCGACGAGCAGGGGGGCTTTATCGAGGGTTATTACATCGTCGGCTTGCTGGCCGAGGCCTTTTTGCTCAAGCACCCCGGCGAGAAGATCATCCACGACCCGCGGCTGACCTGGAACACCATCGACCTGGTGGAGCAGGGCGGGGGCGTTGCCATCCAGAGCAAGACCGGGCATGCCTTTATCAAGGAACGGATGCGGGCCGAAAATGCCGTTTACGGTGGCGAGATGAGTGCCCATCACTACTTCCGGGACTTCGCCTACTGTGACAGCGGCATGATTCCCTGGCTGCTCGTGCTTGAGCTGGTTAGCCGGCTGGGCAAGCCGCTGTCCGCCCTGGTCGCCGAGCGCATGGCAGCCTACCCCTGCAGCGGCGAGATCAACTACCGGGTGGCGGATGTCGATGCTGTCATCCAGAACATCCATGATCGCTTCGCGCCCGAAGCACTGGTCACTGACCGGACCGACGGCCTGAGCCTTGAATTCGCAGACTGGCGCTTCAACCTGCGTGCCTCCAATACCGAGCCGCTGCTTCGGCTGAATGTCGAAACGCGGGGGGACCCTGCCGCGGTTGATCGGCACGTGGCCGAGCTGGAGGCGCTCATCCGGGGCCAGTGATGAGTCACCCCGGGGCCGGGGTGCCAGATCGACGCACCGCATGCAGACCGCATGCAGACCGCATGCAGTCAGAATCCACTTCAAACCAGACGAAACCCGATTGATGAAAACTGCCATCGTGACCGGTATTACCGGCCAGGACGGGGCCTATCTGGCCCGCCTGCTCCTGGAAAAGGACTATCGCGTATTCGGAACCTATCGCCGGACCAGCTCGGTGAACTTCTGGCGGATCGAGGAGCTTGGCATCGCCGGGCATGAGCGCCTTGAACTGGTCGAGTACGATCTGACGGACCTGGGTTCGGCGATTCGCCTGCTCGAGCGCGCCGAGCCGGACGAGATCTACAACCTGGCGGCCCAGAGTTTTGTCGGGGTGTCATTCGACCAGCCGGTGACCACCGCAGAAATCACGGGGATCGGAGCGGTCCATCTGCTCGAAGCCATCCGGATCGTCAATCCGAAGATTCGCTTCTACCAGGCCAGCACCTCGGAAATGTTCGGCAAGGTCCAGGCGATTCCCCAGAACGAGCAGACGCCATTCTACCCGCGCAGTCCCTATGGCGTGGCCAAGCTCTACGCGCACTGGATGACCGTGAACTACCGGGAAAGCTACGACATCTTCGGGACCAGCGGCATCCTGTTCAACCACGAGTCCCCCCTGCGCGGGCGCGAGTTTGTCACCCGCAAGATCACCGACGGGCTGGCGAAGATCGTGCTGGGCAAGCAGGAACGCCTGGAACTGGGAAACCTGGATGCCAAGCGTGACTGGGGCTACGCCGACGATTACGTCGACGGGATGTGGCGGATGATGCAGGCCGATCGGCCGGATACCTATGTTTTGGCGACCAACCGGACCGAGACCGTTCGCGATTTCGTGACCATGGCAGCACGGGCCGCGGGCCTGTCGCTTGAGTGGGAAGGTGTGGCGGAGAACGAGCGGGGAGTCGATGCCACCACCGGTCGGACCGTGGTGGCGGTAAATCCGCGTTTCTACCGGCCCGCCGAGGTGGACCTGCTGATCGGTGATCCGGCCAAGGCGCAGCAGGAGCTCGGCTGGCAGCCGCAGACGCCGCTGGAGGACCTGTGCCGGATGATGGTTGAGGCGGACCTGAGAAGAAACCGGGAGGGCTTCTCGTTTTGACCACCCCAGGGCGCATCCTCATCACTGGACGATACGGATTCACCGGGCGCTGGCTGGCCGAGGAAATGGCCGGGGCCGGCTGGGAAGTGCACGGCCTGGGTGCGGCCGAGGCGCCGGGGCGTGATCCGCACTACCGGCAAGTCGATCTGGCCGATGCGCGGGCGGTGTCCGAGGCGGTGCGCGCCATTCGACCGGATGCCGTCGCGCATCTGGCGGCGATTTCCTTTGTCGGGCACGGGGCCGCGGATGCCTTTTACCAGGTCAATTTGCTGGGGACGCGTCACCTGCTCGCGGCCCTGGCCGACCTGCCCACCGCGCCGCGCAGCGTGTTGCTCGCCAGCAGCGCCAATGTTTACGGCAACCGTACCGAGGGGGTGCTCGACGAGGAAACACCCCCGGACCCGGTCAACGACTATGCCGTGAGCAAGCTTGCGATGGAATACCTCTCCCGGCTGTGGGCCGACTGCCTGCCCCTGATCATCGTGCGGCCCTTCAACTACACGGGCGTGGGTCAGGCAGGGCATTTTCTTCTTCCCAAGATTGTCGATCACGTTCGGCGACGGGCCCTGGTGATCGAGCTGGGCAATCTTGATGTCTGGCGCGATTTCTCGGATGTCCGGGCGGTGGTTGCGGCTTATCGACGGTTGATCGAAATCGCCCCGGAAGGGACGTTCAACGTCTGCTCCGGCCGGCCCCATGCCCTGCGGGAGGTTCTTGAGATGGTTCGGCAGATCAGCGGACACGACATGCAGGTCACCGTGAACCCGGCCTTTGTGCGGGCCAACGAGGTGCGGACCCTGCAGGGCGACGCCAGCCGGCTTCGCTCGGTGATCGGCGAATGGCAGACCCCGCCGCTGGAGGAAACCCTGCGGTGGATGATCGAGGCGGACTGATTCGGGTTCATCTGGGGACAACACGGCTGGCGCAGGGGCTTTCGGGCGGTGCGTCGGATGGTCTCGCCGTGTACGGGCGACATTTGCTTGAGGCCTTGTCGGCCCGTGATGATGTGTCTGTCACTGCCTTTGGGTTCGGGACGCGGGACCAGCAATGCGCCGGAACGACGATTCGCGGGATGCCGGGTTTCCTGCCCCAGGCCCTCACCGCGCTGGCGGGGCTGGACGGGTTTTCGGCGCTGGAGCGCACTCTGGAGGCGGGTGATCTGGTTCATGCGACTGACCACTTGATTCCCCGCTGCCGTCGAGCACCGGTGATCGCGACGCTGATGGATGCCCTGCCGCTGTCGAACCCGGAATGGGCCAATCCACGCTGGCGACGGCTGAAGAATATCCTCTGGAAACGTTCGACCGGCTGGGCAGATCATGTGATCGCGCCCTCGAAATTTGCGCGGGACCAGGTTGTCCAGCACTTTGGACTGCCCGAGGATCGAGTCAGCATCGTGCCCCTGGGTGTCGACTCGGTCTGGTTTGAGCCACCCGATGCCGGGCGAATGGAGGCAATCCGGCTATCTCTCAACCTGCCGCCGCGTTACCTGCTTTTCGTCGGCACCTTGCAGCCGCGCAAGAACCTGACCGGGGCCATCGATGCCTGGCTCGGGCTGCCCGCCGAACGGCGGGCGGAATTTCCTTTGCTGGTTGTCGGCCGTGCCGGGCCGGGCAGCCAGCGCGACCTGGCCAGGCTGGCGAAGCGTGCTGATGATGGGCCGCGCTGGCTCGGTACCTTGCCGTTCGAACAGTTGCATGCCGCGCTTCACGGAGCGGCCGCGTTGCTGTTGCCCTCGCTGTACGAGGGATTCGGCCTGCCGGTTCTTGAGGCATTCGCTGCTGGGGTGCCCGTGATGACTTCCCAATCGAACGCCCTCGGTGAAGTGGGCGGGGACGCTGCCTGGCTGGTTGACCCGCGATCGCCCGCCGAGATGACCGCGGCCCTCGGGCAAATTCTGGACAATCCCGGCGCGGTCGATGCAGTGGTGTCCCGTGCAAGGGCACGGGCGCAGGCCTTTACCTGGGCGAGGACGGCCAATGAGACGGTTGCGGTCTACCGACGGGTGCTGGGTACATGAGTCGCGAAGGGATTTGCTCCGGGACGCAAGGGCCCGTAGTGCTCAATGTCTACAAGACGTACTTTCCCGATCCGCCGGGCGGGCTTCAGGAGGCCATCCGCCAGACCGCGCGGGCGACTTCTGCCCGGGGCGTGGACAACCGGCTGTTTACGCTCAGTCCCGAGCCCGTACCCCGGCAGATCCGGCAGCCGGAAATGACCGTGGAGCGCAGCCGTGCCTGGGCCGCGCCGGCTTCCTGCGACCTGGGCGGGCCGGCCGCATTTCGGCGATTCCGGCAACTCGCCCGACAGGCCGACCTGCTGCACTACTACTTTCCCTGGCCTTTTGGTGATCTGCTCGACCTCTGCGCACCGTCGGACACGCCGGCGATCCTGACCTACATTTCGGATGTGGTCCGTCAGAAATGGCTGGGTCGCGCCTATCAGCCGTTGATGTGGCGGACGTTGCGTCGCATGCAGGTGATCGTGGCCAATTCGCCGGCCTACCGGGAGTCCAGCCCCGTGCTGGCCCATCCGGCGATCAGGGACAAGGTGCGCGTCATCCCGCTGGGCATCGACGAAGCCGGTTACGACCGGACCCCCGATCCGGCGGTATTCCCGCGCCTGGGACTGGCACCGGACGAGCCGTTCCTGCTGTTTCTCGGCGTTTTGCGTTATTACAAGGGATTGCCGTTTCTTCTGGAGGCCGCCCGCGGTCTGGGCCTGCCCGTGGTCATCGCCGGCTCGGGACCGGAACAGGCCCGGCTCGTGGCGCAGGCGCAAGACCTGGCCAATGTCCACTTTGCCGGGCAGGTCAGTCACGCCGAGAAGGTGGCGCTGCTCTCGGCCTGCCGGGGGCTGGTGCTGCCCTCGCACAGGCGGTCGGAAGCCTATGGCATGGTACTGGTGGAGGCGGCCATGTTCGGCAAGCCGATGATCAGTTGCGAGATCGGGACGGGAACCAGCTTTATCAATCAGCACGAGCAGACCGGGCTGGTCGTTCCGCCGGAGTGTCCGCAGTCGCTGGCGCAGGCCATGCGTCGTCTGGCCGAGGAGCCTGCGCAGGCCGCGGCCTGGGGGCGCGCGGCGAGAGCACGGTTTGAAGACTGCTTCTCGGGCCCGGCACTGGGGCAGGCCTATGCGGCACTGTATCGGGAGGTGGCAGGATGCTGAGCGGGGAAGGGCGGGTCCTGGTCACCGGAGCAAGCGGCTTTGTCGGTCGGGCCTTGCTGGCCCGGCTGGGTCGTGACTTGCCGGCGGAACGTCTGCGCGCCGCCGTCCGTGAAGCCGCGCGGCTGTCAGGCCCCGTTTGCGGGGTGGCAGTGGGCGATATCGGGCCGGATACGGACTGGTCCGAGGCCTTGGCGGGTGTTGACACGGTGATTCACCTGGCCGCCCGGGTGCATGTAATGCGTGAAGGCTCGGGCCTGGACGAGGCAAAAATCCGGGCGGCCTATCGGACGGTGAATGCGCTGGGCACCGAACGGCTGGCCGAGCAGGCCGCGGCGGCGGGTGTGCGCCGGATGATCCTGGTCAGCAGCATCAAGGTTCTGGGCGAGGGGACGCGGCCGGGCCAGGCGTTTGGACCGGATGATCCGCCTGCGCCGGTGGATCCTTACGGCCAGTCCAAGCTTGAAGCCGAGCAGGCGCTCGCCCGGATCGGGAACGAAAGGGGTATGGAGTGGGTTGTCCTGCGTCCCCCGCTGGTCTACGGCCCCGGCGTGGGCGCCAATTTCGCTCGGCTGTGGCAGGCAGTGGCCCGCGGCCTGCCCCTGCCGCTGGGCGGGTTTGACCAAAATGCCCGCAGCCTGGTGAGCCTGGATAATCTTGTGGATCTGCTGATGGTCTGCCTGCATCATCCCAAGGCGGCTGGTCAGCGCCTGTTGGTGCATGACGGGGTTCCGGTATCCACGGCGGGGCTGGTCCGGGCGATGGCCCGGGCACAGGGGCGCCGGGTGCGGCTGGTGCCGGTGCCGCGAGGGCTGATCGGGCTGGTGGCCCGGCTTGCCGGGCGCGGGGCCGCATACGACCGGCTGGCGGGTGATTTGGTGGTGGACGATGCCGAAACCCGTCGGCTGCTGGACTGGAGGCCGCCGGTCACGATGGAGCAGACGCTGGCAAAGATGGCCGCAGGGTCCGGAGGTGGCCGGCCCCACGGCGGATGAGACGCTGATCACCCCGGAGCCGCCGTAACGCATCCAAGTCGCCCGTTGAGATTCTATCCCTGGCCCAGACCACCGGTCATGAACCACCAGGTAGTGAAACCGGAAACGATGATCATCAGGGTTGGCGGGCCGACCCGAAGGCCCAACCTTGTACCGCCGATCCCGAAGGCCAGTCCGGCCTTGACGACCGAGTTTGCGCTCGCGGCCAGCAAAACGGCGAGTGTGGCGGTTTCCAGAGCGATCCGTTCGCCGGCCATGTCCGCGAGGGAAAGGGTGATGGCGTCGACGTCCGCCAGGCCGGAGATCAGGGCGAGCAGGTAGACGCCCGTCTCGTCGAAATACTCGTTAAGCGCCCGGGAGAGGACCATGATCACGGCGAGCAGGGCGGCGAAGATCAGCGCCGGCCGGATCTCGAAGGGGTTTTTCAGGCGGGTTTCCTCGCCCTGGTGGTCTCCCGAGGAACGCAGCCAGATGAGGGCGGCCGCCAGGTAGCTGACGAGGGTCATGACCGCCACGGGCCACAGCAGAGCCATGGCGAGTGATCCGTTGACCACGCTGGTGACGATCAGCATGCGGGGGAACATGGTGGCGCAGGCGATCAGAATGCCCGATGCCAGAAGATTTTCCGCGCCGTGGGTTTCGCGGTTCAGGCGTGAGAGACTCACGGTGGCGGCCGTGGACGAGGCCAGGCCGGAGAAGATCCCGGTGACCAGCAGGCCGCGTCGGGCGCCGATGCTCTTCATGGCGAAGTAGCCGACAAAGGAGATGCCCGCGATCAGGACCACCATCCACCAGATCCGGTGGGGGTTGAGCGTGTCCCAGGGCCCGTAACCCTGGTCCGGCAGCAGCGGCAGGATCACCACCGAGATCACCAGCAGCTTGAGCGTGGCGTTCAGTTCGCGGGGTTCCATCCGCTCAAGCAGCCGGTGGAGCAGTGGTTTCAGACCAAGCAGGATGGTGGTGACCACGGCGCCGATGGCCGCCAGCGCTCCGTGGCCCAGGGTCACCATCGCGCCAAAGGCGAAGGTCAGCAGGCCGGCCAGCAGCCCGGTCACGCCGATGTCCGGGTCCTGGTTCTGGATGTGGTTGATCCAGTAACCGGTCACGAGCACGCCGCCCAGCACGACGAAGGCGATGGCCAGCACCAGCAGGTTGGTCTCGCCGGCCAGCAGCCCCCAGACACCCCCGAGCAGGCCCATCAGCCCGAAAGTCCGAATGCCGGCGACCCGTTGGCCTTCCGGTTCCTTGCGCTCGTGCCAGCCGCGTTCCAGCCCGATCATCAGTCCCAGGGCAAGTGCCAGCGCCAGCGCCTGTGCATTGGCGATATCGTCGATGATTTTTGCTCTCCCCGTTCAGAGGGTGTTTGCAAACCGCTTGAACGCCCTGTTAAAGCCGCATTGATCGAGGCTTGAGGATGGTTTCGCCCGCGATCCGCTCAGCACTTTGACCCGCCCGGATCGCAGGCGGGTAATCCCATTTGGGTATCTCGAAAAAAACGTCCATGGTTTTTTCGAGGCGCCCATTCGATTGTAGCCTGCAGCCGGTGCCGGGGGCGAAACGGCGTCTGCGGTGATGCGCGTAAACGGCCCCGCCAAGGTGCCCGGCGAGGGGGCAGATCGGTGTTTACCCGGTGCGCGGAACGAACACCCGCTGGCCGTCGAGTTCGCCAACCTGCAAGGGCTGACAATAGAGCCGTTCCAGGGCTTCCGGGACCAGCATCTGTCCGACCGGTCCCCAGCAGGCCGTGCCGTCGGGGTAAAGCAGAAGAACGTGCGTGGCGTAACGCGCGGTCAGGTTGAGGTCGTGCAGGGTCATGACGATACTTCGACCGGCCTCGCGCAGCGCGCGCAGATGGCCAAGGATGCTGACCTGGTGGTGCAGGTCGAGGTGGTTGACCGGTTCGTCCAGCAGGAGGACTTTCGGGTCCTGGGTCAGCAGGGAGGCGATGGCAACCCGTTGCCGCTCCCCGCCGGAGAGCGTCGACAGCATGCGTGTTTCCATGCCGGACAGGTCCACCTCTGCCAGGGCGCGCTCGGCTATCCGGCGGTCTTCGGGGCTTTCGCTCTGCCAGCGGCCCAGCCAGGGATGGCGCCCCATCAGGGCGATTTCCAGCACGGTAGCGGGAAACTCGTCCTGACGCTGCTGCAGCAGGATGCCCAGAGTCCGGGCAACCTGTCGGCGGGACAGGCGATTGACCGGGTCGCCGAACAGCCGAACCTGGCCCGAGCGCGGGGCTTGCAGTCCGGCGAGGTGGTGCAGCAGGGTGCTTTTGCCGGCGCCGTTGGGCCCGAGGATGACCCAGCCCTGTCCGGGGCCGATTTCCAGGTTCAGGGGCTGGGGGGCGGGTCGGCCCGGGATGTCGATGCAGAGCTGGTCCAGCGCGAGCGGAGCGCTCATGGTCTTCGTCCCCGGTTCAGCAGGTAAAGGAACAGCGGCGCGCCGATCAGCGCCAGGATGGCCCCGGCGGGCAATTGCTGCGGGGCGATTACCGTCCGGGCCAGCAGGTCCGCGGCCGAGACGAGCATGGCGCCGACCAGCAGGGCGCCGGGCAGTGCCAGTCGGTGATCACTGCCGACCAGCAGGCGGGCCAGGTGGGGCGCCAGCAGGCCGACGAAGCCGATGGTGCCCGCGGTGAGTACGGCCAGGGCGGTCGCACCCGCCGCGACCAGGTACGCGCCGAGGCGCAGTTTGCCGACTTCCACGCCCAGGGCCGCGGCGCTCATCGGGCCGCGGGTCAGCAGGTTCAGAGCCGTGGCAAAGGGCAGGACAAGCAGAGTCAGGACCAGCAGGCCCGCAAGGGCGATTCCCGGCTGGGTTGCACCGGAGAGGTCCCCCATCAGCCAGAACAGCATGCCCCGCAGTTGCAGGTCGGGCGCCAGCGAGAGCAGGAGGGTAATCACCGCCCCCAGCGCTGCGGCCAGCACCACCCCAGTCAGGAGCAGCCGGTGGCCGCCATCGGCCGATGTGCCCCTTGAAAGACCAAGCACCAGCAGCATGGCTGCCCCGGCACCGAGGGCCGCGGCCATATTCTGGAACAGGGCCGTGGCACCGAGCAGAATGGCAACCAGGGCGCCGACGGCTGCCCCGCTGGAAATGCCGAGGATGTACGGATCGGCCAGGGGGTTGCGGGTGAGCACCTGCACCAGCGCCCCGGCCAGACCGAGCAGGCCGCCAGCCGCCAGAGCGGCCAGCGTGCGCGGCAGTCGCAGTTCCATCAGAATGGCCTGCTCCACGCCCGCCCCGGTCCCGAAAGGCCAGACCGGGCCGCTGCTGCCCCACAGCAGGCTGCCGGTCGCCAGTAGCATGGCGGCGCCCGTCAGAACCAGCAGCCGGCCACTGTGCCTTTTCACTTGGAGTCCCCACGCCGGGCACGGACCTGCTCGACGCGTGCGCAGAGGATTTCCAGCCCCTCGATCAGCCGCGGGCCCACCCGTACCAGCAGGTCCGGCGGCATGACCACCAGACCTTCGAGCCGGACGGCGGGCAGCGATTCCCAGCGACGCCAGCGTGCGAAGTCGGGGGCCGGCGGCGATGTCAGGAGAATCTCCGGCCGGGCCCGGATCACGTCTTCCTCGCTCCAGGTCGGGGTTGGGGCGGTCACCGTGTCGGGCACGATATTGTCCACCCCACAGAAGGCCATGGCCTGACCGATGAAGTGACTGGGGGAAACAGTCATCAGCGGCTGTGGCCAGAGTTCGTAGAAGCCTCGCAGCCGCGGGCGATCGGCATGGCGGGCCCGGATGGCTGCCAGGTCCTGTTCGAACTGCCGGGCCACCGCTTCGCCCTCCGCCACCTGGCCTGTCAGCTCCCCGAGCCGGCGCGCCAGAGCCGGCACGTCTTCGAAACGACTGCCGGGCAGGCGCGTCACTTTCAAGCCCAAAGTCTCAAGCCGGTCGAGCAGCGGTTCCGGCGTGCCCTCCGCCCAGGCCAGCACGAGGTCGGGCTCGAGGCGCAACAGGCGCTCGATGTCAATTTGGCGGGCATCGCCGATCCGGGGCAGGTCTTTTGCCTCCGGCGGGTAGTCGCTGAAGGCGCTGACCCCTGCCAGCCGGTCACCGGCGCCGATGGCGAAGACCAGCTCGGTCAGGTGCGGGGCAAGGCTGACAATCCGCTCCGCCGCCATCGCCGGGATCGGGAGCAGGCCTGCCAGCAGGAGGAGCAGGGCGGGGATCATCCCGCGCTCCACCCGCAGGCACATCAGAGCTCAACCCCCTTCTGGGCCATGACACCCTGGTTGAACACATGCTTGATTTCGCGGTGCTCGGAGACCGTGTCGGCGGCATCGATCAGCGCCTGCGGCGCCCCGCGCCCGGTGATGACCACGTGCTGCATTGCCGGACGCGCGGCGAGGGCGTCCAGAACCCGCTCAGCCGGGATGTACTTGAGCTTGAGCACGATATTGAGCTCGTCGAGCACCACCAGGTGGAACCGCGGGTCCGTCAGGAAGGCTTCGGCCTGTTGCCAGGCGCGTTCTGCCGTGGCGATATCCCGTGTCCGGTCCTGGGTGTCCCAGGTATAGCCTTCGCCCATGACGTGGTACTCGACCGCGTCGAACTGGCGGAAGAAGGCCTCCTCGCCGGTGCTGAAACTGCCCTTGATGAATTGCACGATGCCCACGCGCATGTCGTGCCCGAGGCTGCGGGCCGCCATGCCGAAGGCGGCCGTGCTCTTGCCCTTGCCGTTGCCGGTGTGCACCACCACCACGCCCCGTTGTTGGTTGGCCTCCTCGATGCGCTTGTCCACGACGGACTTCTGGCGCTTCATCCGCTCGCGATGGCGGGTTTCGAGGTCATCCTGCCGCTCCGGATCATGGGCTTCGCTCATCATCTGCCTCCTCGTCAGTCCTGGGGATGGTAGGCCAGACGCAGGAAGAACGTCCGGCCAGAGTCGCCATAGGGTACCGCCGTGCGGGAGAAATCCGGTTCGTAGCGGTAGGCATTGGCGTTGGCATGGCGCCGATCGAAGACGTTGTCGACGGTGGCCTGCAGTGACCAGTCGCGCGCCAGGCGATAGCCCGCCCGCAGATCGAGCAGGCCGTAGCCTGCGAGCCGGTCGCTGTTGTCCGCATCATTGAAGCTGTGGCTGCGCCCGGTCACCGTACCACCCACCGACCAGCGTCCGAACTGCCGGTCAACGTCCAGCCTCAGGGTCTGGCCGGCACGCCGCGGCAGCCGCTTGCCGGTGTCCCGGTCCTCGCTGCGCAGCACGGTGGCGGCCAGGGCCAGTTGCCAGCGGTCATTCTGGTAACCGGTTTCAAGCTCGAGTCCGCGCATCCGGGCGCGGTTGATGTTCTCGGGGCGGCTGCTCTCAAAGGAATAGACGATCAGGTCGTCTACCCGGGTTTCAAAGGCGGCCAGGTCGGCGTAGATGGCTCCCCGGGTCCAGCGCAGGCCGGTCTCCATCGCCCGGGCCGTTTCCGGGTCAAGCTCCGGGTTGGCGAAGCCTGGGTAGTACAGGTCCAGAAAGCTCGGTGCCCTGAAGGCCGTTCCGTAAGACAGCCGGGCGCTCAGGGCCTTCGTGAAGTCGTAGCCCCAGGCGATCTGCCCTGTGTTGTGGCTGCCGAACTGGCTGTTGCGGTCATGCCGGAGGCTGCCGCTGAGCCGATGCTTTTCCCAGCCGCTGCGCAGCATGAGGTAGACACCGCGGTTGTAGCGGCTGTCCTGCTCGTAGCCGTTGAACCCGTAATTGGGGTTCAGGTCTTCGGCATCGACAGACTCGCCCAACCAGTCGACCCCGGCGGTCAGCAGAGTGGCCTTGCCCAGGATAAGGTCATGGCGCCAGTCGACCCGGCGATTGGTCATGTCGGCTCGGGAAACGTAGACGCCCTGCCGAAGATTTTTGCGGTCGTCCCGGGAAGTGCTGAAGGACAGCTCGCTGTGCCAGTGGGTACCGAGCTGACCACGCAAACCCGCGCGCACCCCCTGCTGCACATAGTCGGTGGCATCCGGCCCGAAGTCGGCATCGAAATCGCTGCGTCCCTGGCTGCGCAGGGCGCTGGCAAATACCTGCAGGCGGTCGGAGAAGCGGTGCGAGAAGCGCCCCGAAAAGGCGGTATTGTCGAAGCCGTCCTTGTCCGGCTCCCCAATGCCTTCGAGCACGTCAATTCCGTCGGTCCTGAAATGGCTGGCGGACAGCGAAAACCGCGTGTCTTCGCTGCCGCCGCTGATGCCGGCAGATGCCTCGAAGCTACCGAGATTGCCCCCGCCGATCATTGCCTGCATTTTCGGCTTGCCGGCCTGCCCGGCACGCGTGAAGACCTGAATCACGCCCCCGACCGCATCGGCGCCGTAGATGCTGGTTCGCGGGCCGCGGACGATCTCGATCCGGTCGATCTGGGACAGCGGGAGAAACTCCCAGGATGGTCGCCCGTCCGTGCCACCGGTCATGCGGATGCCGTCCACCAGCAGCACGGTCTGGGCCGCGTTGGTTCCCCGGAGGAACAGGCTGGTGATCTGGCCGTAGGGTCCGTTGTCGGCCAGGTCCAGACCCGCCCGGCCCCGGAGCAGGTCGGCCAGACGGACGGGCTGCAGGCGCTCGATCTCGGCTCGATCGATCACCGTGACCGAGGACAGGCTCTCGTCGACTGTCTGGGTCATGCGGTTGGGCGTGACCACGATCGGGTCAAGATCTGACGCCCAGGGCGCGGTGGCCGGGGTAAGCGTGATCAGCCCCGCCAGGGTGAGAGCGGCCGGGCGGCGCATCGGCCATCGGCCTGTCGCCTCTGAGGGCGCTGCAACCGGGCTGCCCGGGCCGAGCGTGTATCGGCCCGGGCGTTGCTGAACGCGGGCTTCGCCAGCTGACGCGTTGAGCTGGCGCCAGCCCACAAATCCATGGATGGATTTGTGCAGAGTTTCCCTAGGGAATCTCTGCACGAATGCAGAGATTCCCGATT
>JBNGDJ010000059.1:0-1117 GCA_049974825.1 Halothiobacillaceae bacterium
GTTCGCATAATATATATTATGTTAAATTTGGGATTTGCAGCCAGACAGTGATCATGGCAGCCCGGCCTGCTGCCCCGCTGCGGCTCAACAGCCAGTTCGCCGCCCGCGGCATGCCTGTTATTACCAACGGTACTTGTCCCACATTTCTGGATTTGCCCAGTTTCGGGGGTTCAGCCAGTCTGGCGTGTGCTTGTAGTCATGCAGGCTGTGACGATACAGCGCCCAGGTGCCACTTGTCGGGTCCTCCTCCAGCGTCTCACCCTTCAGGCCCAGTGCCATGGCCTTCATGCCGGATTCCAGCACGGTAGCCCGATCCGGTCCCGACAACAGAAGCAGCAACTCGTCGACATGGCGGTCTCGCAGTTGCGCGAGCGTTGTTTGAGGCCAGGCATGATTGTCCGAGTGCAGGTCAATCCACCAGATCGCCCAGTTCAGGATCGCAGGCTCGTCAGCAGAATCTCGCGCCTGGACCCAAGCCTCCGCTTGCGAAGTTGACACGGCCTCGTGCGGTGGCAGATCAAGCGCCAGTGCAGGTTTCTGATCGGGCAAGATCACCACTGCGGATGCATCACGGTGGCGCTTGAACAGCTCATCGAGACTGGCTCTAGTTTTGCCGGGAATGCTGAATTCTTTCAATGACATGATGAACAGTCCTCCACCGGATTTACAGGTGGCTTGACAAGCGGTTGATGCGCTTGAATTATACCCTGTATCATACTGATTTGCCGACTATTTCATGCTGATCTGCCTGGGGCTGAGCCAAGAGCCTTCAGGGCGACTCCAGGGGCCAGTCAACGACGTGTTCGTCCCAGTGATCCTCGGGAACCCCCTCCTCCGAACGACTTCTTCCGGCGACAGATCGACCGACGTTATGCACCCGATTCGGATCACCGCAGACGAGGTGATGCCACTCGGGCAGCGCCTTGCCTTCGGCAATCAGCCGATAGGCGCAGCCAGGCGGCAGCCAGTAGAAGTCTTCCAGGTCTTCCGGACGCAGCCAGACACAGCCGGGAACCCGTTCGTGGCGATTCGCGTAGTCAGTACAGCGACAGGAATCCCGGTCGAGCAGCCTGCAGGCGAGCTCGGTGTAATAAACGGTGCCCTCCTCGTCTTCGAT
>JBNGDJ010000059.1:1217-9156 GCA_049974825.1 Halothiobacillaceae bacterium
GAGGCATGACAAGAGCGCAGGGATTCAGTGGGCATCCGCGCCGTTTTCGTCGATTGTTGCTCTGGAGTGGTCTGATCGCGGTCGGGCTTGCCTGGGCGCTGGCGGCCATTGCCCAGAATGAGCGTCAGGGGATCCTGGTTGACGTCGAGGGCGTAATCGGCCCGGCGACCGCGGATCATGTGGTGCGCGTTATCGAGCGGGCGGCTGCAGAGGATGCCGAGCTCGTGATCATGCGAATCGACACGCCTGGCGGGCTGGATTCCTCGATGCGGATGATTATCAGTCAGATGCTTGCATCGCCCGTCCCGATCGTCGCCTACGTGGGCCCGCCCGGGGCCCGTGCGGCCAGTGCCGGCACCTACATCCTGTATGCGGCGTCCATTGCTACCATGGCGCCCTCAACGCATTTGGGGGCGGCAACGCCGGTGCGTATCGGGGGTTTGCCCGGCCGGCCTGATCAGCCGGCCCCGGCCGATGACGGCGATGGCTCCGAGTCGCAGCAACCCCCGACGCCCCAGTCCGCGGAAGACCGCAAGGCCGTTGAAGACGCCGTGGCCTATATACGTGGGCTGGCAGAGCGCAATGGACGGAATGCCCAGTGGGCAGAAGAAGCCGTGCGCGAGGCGGCCACGGCAACTGCAGCTGAAGCCCTTGATCTTGGGGTGATTGACCTGATTGCGGACAACCTTACGGACTTGCTTCGTCAGCTTGATGGGCGCACGGTGTCGACGACGATGGGTGAGCAGGTGCTTGATACGGCCTCCCTGAATCTGCAGACCGCCTCGCCCGACTGGCGCACCAAGCTGCTGAGCATTATCACCAACCCGAATATCGCCTACCTGCTGATGCTGATCGGGATCTACGGCTTGATATTTGAGCTGGCGAACCCGGGCACGATTTTTTCCGGGGTGATCGGGGCGATTAGCCTGCTGCTTGCGCTCTACGCCTTTCAGGTGCTGCCGATCAATTACGCGGGCCTGGCGCTGATTCTGCTCGGCATGGTGTTTATCGTGGCCGAGGCGTTCGTTCCAAGTTTTGGCGTACTGGGCATTGGCGGTATCGTGGCATTTTCCATTGGCTCTGTGATTCTCGTCGATGACCAGAACCTCCAGGTCTCCCTGCCGCTGATTGGTGGGACCGCGCTGTTTACTGCGGGGTTTTTCGCCTGGGGCATCGGGCGGTTCGTGCAGCTGCGCCAGACCAAGGTGGTCAGCGGTCAGGAGCAGTTGATCGATTCCGAAGCGGTGGTCCAGGAGGATTTTGAAGGTGAGGGCCCGGTGTGGCTGCACAGCGAAAGATGGACTGCCCGCTCGCGTGTGCCGCTTCGATCCGGACAGCGCGTTCGCGTCACCGCGATTCATGGCCTGATACTTGAGGTCGTGCCAATCGAAGAGCCCGACGAGGACGGTTCCACCAACAAGAACTGACAAGAAGAACTGAATTTCTTGCGCAAGGCACGGCCGGCACCTGACCCGCGCCCTGCAGGGCAATGGCCCTGATTCCGGTGCCCGTGATTGTCTTTGAGGGCGTCCATGCCCCCGCCAGCCAAACACGCCAGCTGGTGGAGCTTGCGTTCATGCCCGAACCGGGCTCCGCGATTCAATGGCTTGTGCCATTGTCCGGCCGGGCACAGGAGATGCCCGCCAGAACATGTCATCCAACCCCCTGGAGAACGTCGTCATGATTACTGCATTGATCGTTCCGTTGATCCTGCTCCTTGGCCTGCTGGTCATGTCCGTCCGGATTCTCCGGGAATACGAGCGGAGCGTGATCTTCTTCCTTGGGCGATTCCAGTCGGTCAAGGGGCCGGGGCTGATTATCGTGATCCCGGGCCTTCAGCAGATGGTTCGGGTCGATCTGCGGCTGATCACCCTGGATGTGCCGAGTCAGGACGTGATTTCGCGGGACAACGTGACCGTCAAGGTCAATGCCGTGCTCTATTTCCGGGTCATTGATCCGGAAAGCGCCATTATCCAGGTTGAAGACTACTACTCGGCCACCAGTCAGCTCGCCCAGACCACGCTGCGCTCGGTGCTGGGCAAGCATGATCTGGACGAGATTCTTTCCGAGCGGGACAAGCTGAACAACGACATCCAGATCATCCTGGACAAGCAGACCGACAGCTGGGGCATCAAGGTGACCAATGTCGAGCTCAAGCACGTGGACCTGAATGAGGGCATGATCCGGGCCATCGCGCGCCAGGCCGAAGCCGAGCGGGAACGGCGCGCCAAGATCATCCATGCTGAGGGGGAGCTTCAGGCCTCCGAAAAATTGGTGGATGCCGCCAACGTGATTGCCACCAATCCCCAGGCCTTGCAGTTGCGTTACCTGCAGACCATGAGCGACATGAGCACCAACAACGCCTCAACGATTTTCTTTCCGATGCCCATCGACCTGATGGACGCGCTGCGGCAGATCACCGGCCAGCCAGCCGGGGAAGCAAAAGCGGCAGGAAAGCCCCCTGCCCCGCCCGAGTCCTGAGCCATCTTGTGGCCGAGTGACGGATGCGTCTACAGGGGATTCCCCAACACGCAATGGCGCGGGCCAGAGAATTTCCGGGCATGGCGCTAAGCCCATCGACCCGATGGCTTTTTGCGAAGTGTCCCCGGCGGAAAGCACACAGCCAACAAACCCGTTTCGATTCGAGATCCAAGTCAATGAATGTCCAGCAGGAAAACCGATCCAGAGCCTACTTCATTGCCGGCAACATCGTGCTGGCCATTGCCCTGATCATGTTGTTCTTTTTCGGTTCACTCTGGGAGCGGCTGGGCGTGGGCGCGCTGGTCCTCTGGATGGTGACGGCCGCTGTTGGTGTCTATCTCGTCATGAAGGACCAGCGGCAGGTCGACAACCCGCCTCTATAGATTTGCCGGAGCCGCGCGGGTTTTCAGGCCCGATCGCCAGGCAGCGCAGGATCGGCTCAGGCTTCAAGCTCGGGCTGGTGAATCGCCAGGTTGTCGATCAACCGCGTCTGGCCCAGTCGGGCTGCGGCCAGAAGAATCCACTGCAGCGGGTCGGATGACGGCCCGTCGAGCGTCTCGATGGTTCGCACGGCGAAGTAATCCGGTACAAAACCTGCTTCCAGAAGCTGTTTTCTGCCGTATTGCTCAATCTCGACCGGATCGGGGCATCTTTCTGCCGCATGGGCCTGAAGTATCCGGTCCCTGGCCTGGCGAAGTGTGGCTTGCAGACGCGGCGCCAACTGCCTTTCCCGTTCGTCGAGATAGCCATTGCGCGAGCTCATGGCCAGGCCGTCTGGTTCTCGAACCGTGGGCAGCCCAATAACCTGTACCGGCAGGTTGAGATCGGCCACCATCCGCTTGAGTACGATCAGCTGCTGGTAGTCCTTTTGACCAAAGAAAGCCAGATCAGGGCGAGCCATGCCAAAGAGCTTGCAGACCACCGTGGCCACCCCGTCGAAATGCCCGGGGCGTGCGGCACCACAGAGCTGATTGGCCAGTTCTTCCGGAACCCGCAGCGTGGTCTGCTCCATGCCCTGCGCCCGGCCGGGGTACATCGCCTCGACCGTCGGCAGGAACACGGCATCGACCTGGCATGAGTGCAGTTTCGCCAGGTCTTGTTCAACTGTGCGCGGATAGCGCTCGAAATCTTCCGAAGGACCGAACTGCGTCGGGTTGACGAAAATGCTGACAACCACCCGTTCAGCCCGCGCCCGCGCGGCACGGATCAGCGCCAGGTGACCCTCGTGGAGGTTGCCCATGGTCGGCACCAGAGCCAGCGACTGGCTGACCTGGCCCGCGCGAAACCGGGAAAGCGCTTCAGGAGTTTCTAGTATGTTCATGATTGGTAATGATTGTTATCGGTAGTTCGATGCCGGGGCGGCGGCGAGAAAATCGCGGACGAAGCGCACCGTCAGTCTGCGATGCGCTGCTAGTGACGCCTGGTCCAGGCAGTCCAGCAGCTCAATCAGGGTTGCCACTTCGCGTCGATACATGCGCAGCAGATACATGCCGGTCTCGAAGGGCAGTTCAAACCCTCGCTGCCGCGCGCGCGTCTGCAGCAGATCGATCTTTTCCGCATCGGTTGGCTCGTGCAGTGCAAGCACCGCGCCCCAGCCAAGACGGGTAACCAGGTCGGGAAACTCAAGCGGCAGTTCCCGTGGCGGCACACTGGCCGTCATGAGCAGTTGCCGATCGCATTCGCGCAGCCGGTTGATCAGGTCGAACTGCGCGTAGGCATCCTCCGAATGCCGGGTCACGGCATCCACGTCGTCCAGCACGATCAGATCGAGTGACTCCAGCCCCTCGAATGCCCGGGGCATGCGGCCCTCAAGCTGCCTCAATGGTAGAAAGGCGGCGGTGCGCCCCTGTTCATTGGCGTGATGGCAGGCAGCCTGCGCCAGATGCGTCTTGCCGATGCCGGCCGGGCCGTGCAGATAAAGCTGGCTCTCTCCTGCCCCGGCGGCCTGCATGGCGATCATCGCCCGGGTCATGAGGTTGGCGCTGCCGACAAAACTTTCGAGCGTCGGCACCTCGCGTATCCCGAGATCCAGCGGGATCTGCTTCACGACCTGTCCTGCTCCGCTGCCTGTGGCACTGCATCCTCAGTGCTGGCATCGCTTTCACCGCGATAGGTCGCGCTCTCGGTGTACGCTGCCCAGGCATGCCGCACGAGCACAACAAGCACGGCGGAGACCGGCAGTGCCAAAAGCAGCCCGAAGAAACCGAAAAGCTGCCCGCCGGCCATCACCGCGAAAATCACGGTCACCGGGTGCAGCCCGATGCGATCGCCCACGAAAAACGGCTGAAAAACAAAACTTTCAAGCAGTTGTCCTGCGCCGAAAACCAGCAGAACCCAGACCAGGGGCATCAGCTCGCCGGTCTGCACATACATGGCAATCAGGCCCATGCCGACCCCGACGATGACCCCCAGGTAGGGCACGAAGCTCAGCAGACCGGCCAGCAGACCGACGAGGATGCCGGTGTTCAGACCGGCCAGCGTCAGCCCAATGGCATAGAAAGCACCCAGAGAAAGCATCACGGCCAGCTGACCGCGCAGGAAGCTGCTGAGCATTTCATCCGATTCGCGGGAGATCTCGACCACCTTGGGCGCCATGGGGCGCGGGAGCAGCCCTTCAAGCCAGCGAACAAGGTGCGGCCAGTCACGCAGAAGATAGAAAGTCACCACCGGGATCAGCACCAGGTTGGCCAGGGCCAGCATGACCGCCGAACCCGAGTCGAACGCGGATTTCACCGAACCCGCGGCCCACTGTCCAATCTGCTGGCCGTGCTCGCGCAACAGCTGTGTGGCACTGGCAAAGTTCAGCTCGATGTCCAGATTGGCTTCCACCCACGGCTGGATCATCGACTGAATACGCTCCAGGTAACGTGGCAAAGCCTCGATCAGCAGACGTCCCTGCTCCCCGATCATGGGGACAAGAACCAGAAACAGCGCCGTCACCGCAAGCGTGAACAGTACGAACACCACGACCGTGCCGCCGGTGCGCCCGATGCCGCATCGAGCCAGCCGGGCCACGGTTGGATCGAAGAGATAGGCGAGCACCAGCGCGACCATGAAAGGCGTGAGCACCGGCGACAGCAGGTACATCAGAAAGCCGGCGACCAGAACCGCGGCCAGAATGTAGATTTTCAGCATGGCATTCTCCTTCTCGCCTTGCGCCGCCAGTCTGGTGGAGTACGGCGCGGCGGTCGCGGCCTGATTGTACTGCATGAAGCGAACAAAGGCGGGCAGGCCTCGCGCAGACGGATTGATGCCCGTTGTCGAAGGAATGCAGCGGCCCGCCCGATTTTTCGCGGCCAAATCCGGATTGGCCCGCATGGTGTATCATGAGGCGCCCGCGGTCGGCGTCGTCCGATCATCCGGTGAAAACACTTCGAGACAAGAATCCCCATGTGCGCAGCTCCGACCTCCCTCAGTTACCGTGACGCCGGTGTCGATATCGACGCGGGCAATGCCCTGGTTGATCGCATCAAGCCGCAAGTGGCCAGAACGCGCCGCCCCGAGGTCATGGGCGGGCTGGGTGGCTTCGGTGGCCTGTTCGCACTCGACACCGAGCGCTACCGCGCGCCGATTCTGGTGTCGGGAACCGACGGGGTGGGCACCAAGCTGCGCCTGGCCATCGAGACCGGACGGCATGACAGCATCGGCATCGACCTGGTGGCGATGTGCGTG
Source organism: Halothiobacillaceae bacterium (assembly GCA_049974825.1). Taxonomy (GTDB): domain Bacteria; phylum Pseudomonadota; class Gammaproteobacteria; order Halothiobacillales; family Halothiobacillaceae; genus JBKHDT01. The sequence goes on from JBNGDJ010000059.1 coordinate 7,371, forward strand.
AACGACGTGCTGGTCCAGGGCGCCGAGCCGTTGTTCTTTCTCGACTACTACGCCACCGGCAAGCTCGATGTGCCCGTGGCCGCCTCCGTGGTGTCCGGCATTGCCGAAGGTTGTGTCCAGGCCGGCTGCGCGCTTGTCGGGGGTGAAACCGCCGAGATGCCGGGCATGTACGCATCCGGGGATTACGACCTCGCCGGCTTCTGTGTCGGTGTGGCCGAACGCGACGAACTGCTCAATGGCAGCCGGATTGGCGCGGGGGACGTGCTGATCGGCCTGGCCTCCAGCGGTCCGCACGCCAACGGCTATTCGCTGATCCGCAAGATCCTGGAGCGGGCCGGAGCGGACCTGGGCACGACCCTGGAAGATGGCACGGTACTCGCAGACGCACTGCTCGCACCCACGCGAATCTATGTTCGGGCGGTGCTTGAGTTGATGCAGTCATTCCCTGTGCACGGTCTTTGCCACATCACCGGCGGCGGACTGACAGAGAACCTGCCGAGAGTCTTCGATGATCGGCTGGCTGCCCGGATCGAGCTGGACAGCTGGAAACGCCCGGCCATTTTTGACTGGCTGGCCGAGCATGGTGGCGTCACGGACGCGGAAATGCGCCGAACGTTCAACAACGGGGTGGGCATGGTTGCCATCGTGCCGGCCGACCAGGCCGAACAGGCGCTGGCGACCCTGAACGCGGCCGGCGAACAGGCCTGGATTCTCGGTCGGATGATCGAGCGCGGTGACGGCGAGGCGGTGATCTACTCGTGAGCGCCCGGGCTCGCCTGGCCGTCCTGATCTCCGGAAACGGCAGCAATCTGCAGGCCATTCTGGATGCCTGCGACAAGGGGCGACTTGATGGTGAGGTCGCGCTGGTGCTCTCGAATCGACCGGGGGTTTTCGGACTGGAGCGGGCCCGCCGGCATGGGGTGCCTGCCGAGGTTCTGGATCACCGGGATTTCGACGAGCGCGCCGCATTCGACGAGGCGCTGGCAAACCGGCTGATCCGGGCGCAACCTGATTACATTGCGCTGGCGGGATTCATGCGCATACTCTCTGCCGAGTTTGTGCATCGGTTTCTCGGGCAGATGGTGAACATTCACCCCTCCCTTTTGCCTAGACATCCCGGCCTGAATACCCATGCCCGGGCCATTGCCGCGGGCGATGCCGAGCATGGCTGTTCGGTGCACTTCGTCACCCCGCAAGTCGATGGTGGCCCGGTCATAATCCAGGGCGTCATGCCCCTGCGGTCACAAACCGACCCCGAGGTGCTTCAGCAGCGCGTTCATGCCCTTGAGCACCAGATCTATCCCCAGGCCCTCGCCTGGCTGACACAGGGGCGGCTGGCTCTTGCCGATGAGTCCACCATTCTCTGGGACGGCCGGACCGTAACGAATCCGGCTCGGCTGGATGAGCCCGGTATCGTGGTTCCCCCTGCCGTTGCAGAGGCCAGCGGCGAGTAGCGTACCGGGCGTGGGAACCCCCGGTGCAGTCGGCAGCCAGGCAAAGGCAGGATCGGGCAAAAAAACCGCGCAAAAGCCATCCCTTGCCTTGTGGGCCTGCGCCAGTGGGTACAGCCCCGTTTACGCCCGGCCCATGTTTCGCAATGCCATCCTGCGCCATCGTGCGGCGGAGTCCGTTTCCGGCGTCAATCGACAAACACGGCGTAATGCCCGCCCATTTTCTTCAAGGACATGGGATAAAGGTCAGCAAAATCTTCCGGCAAGGACTGCTGAATCACCGGCTGGGCCATCAGGTGGTCTCCCCAGTCGCGCAGCTTGGGGGTCTTGCCCAG
>JBNGDJ010000059.1:9256-15019 GCA_049974825.1 Halothiobacillaceae bacterium
GGGTCTTCAGGCATCAGGCGGTCCGGAGTGACCTCGTCGATGAACTCATTGATTACCGCAGACTCGAAGAGCACCGTATCGTCGACGCGCAGCAGCGGCACCTTCCCCAGCGGGGAAATCTCCGAAAACCAGTCGGGCGGGTCCATCAGATTGATGAAGGTGGTCTCGAAAGGCTGATCCTTGTGTAACAGGGTAATCACCGACCGTTGTACGAACGGACACAGCTTGAAGCTGATCAACTCCAGTTTCATCGGTTAGACTCCGGTTAGTTGGAAAAAACAGGGCGACGCCCGAGACCGCCGCCACAAAGCCCTGAATGGCTTCGTGCAGGGTCTCTTCTCCCAGAAGCTCTGCCTGCCGTGACCGGCGCCGCGCGTCCTTTGTTCAGGCAGAGGAATGCGACAAGCGACGCAGAGGCAACATAACGCACAAATGAGCCACGACCAATCCGCCAACGAAGGACAACGACTCGATACCTGGCTCTGGGCAGCCCGTTTCTTCAAAACCCGCAAGCTGGCCGCGGAGGCGGTGGATGGCGGAAAGGTCGAGCTGGCAGGCCAGCGGGCCAAGCGTGCGCGCAGACTGCGCGGTGGCGAGATGCTCACCATCCGCAAGGGCCTTGAGGTGTTCGAGGTACGGGTGCTGGGCCTCAACGAGCAGCGCCGGCCAGCATCGGAAGCCCGGATGCTCTACGAGGAAACCGGGGAAAGCCTGGCCCGGCGTGAGGAACAGGCCGCACTGCGCAAGGCGGCCGGGAGCATCCGACCACCGGCAGTTCGCCCCAACAGCCAGGATCGGGACCGACTGCGCCGGATGCGCGGCAAGGTCTGAGGGGCCGATACAGTGCGGATCGCGGCCGGGACACGGACATCCCGAGACGCGCGAGCGTCAGCCATTAAACGCGGGTCATCGTTGGCCATCACATCCAATTAAATCCGGATCATCCCCATGCCCAAGCTCAAATGCCTGTATGCGCCCTGGATCGTGCCCGTGGAGCCACGAGATGTGGTCCTGCGCGATCATTGTCTGGTCATCGAGGGCGAGCAGATCGTTGACCTGCTGCCGGGCGAGGAAGCAGGAGTCCGATACCGCGACGCCGAGCAGGAGCACTTCCCGGGGCAGGTCCTGCTGCCGGGCCTGGTCAACGCGCACACGCATGCGGCCATGGTCCTGATGCGGGGTTTGGCCGATGACTTGCCGCTGAAGACCTGGCTTGAGGAACACATCTGGCCGGCCGAGGCCGCCAATCTCTCGCCTGGCTTTGTCCGGGACGGAACGCGGCTGGCCGTGGCGGAAATGCTGCGGGGCGGCACGACCTGCTTTGCCGACAAGTACTTTTTTCCTGAAGCAGCCCTGGAGGTCGCCATCGAGGCCGGCATGAGAACCGTGACCGGGCTGGTGGTCATCGACTTCCCCACGCCCTGGGCGGCTGATCCGGACGAGGCGCTTGAGAAGGGACTGGCCCTGCACGAGCGCTGGCACAATCATCCACGTGCCCATTTCGCCCTGGCGCCCCATGCGCCCTACTCCGTCTCGGATGTACCGCTTGAGCGTATTCGCGTGCTCTCGGACCAGCTGGATATCCCGGTGCACATGCATGTTCACGAGACGGCCGGAGAAATCGACGACTCGCTGGCCGCCACTGGGGAGCGTCCTCTTGGACGCCTTGCCCGGCTGGGGCTCGTCAACGAACGACTCGTCGCCGTTCACATGACGCAGCTAATCGACGAGGAAATTATGCAGCTGGCCGAAGCGGGGTCTTCCGTGATTCATTGCCCGGAGTCCAATCTCAAGCTGGCTTCAGGCTTTTGCCCCGTCCAGCGGCTGCTTGATGCAGGCATCACCGTTGGGCTGGGTACCGATGGTGCGGCCAGCAACAATGACTTGGACATGTTCGGAGAAATGCGCACCGCCGCCCTGATCGCCAAGCCGGTAGCCGGTTCGGCGGCCGCCCTGAACGGTCACGAAACCCTGCGCATGGCGACGCTGGGCGGTGCGAAAGCCTTCGGCATTGATCATCTCTGTGGGTCCCTGACCGTCGGAAAGCAAGCGGATGTCATCGCCGTCGATTTGAGCACGCTGGAATCCCGGCCGGTCTTTGATCCCATTTCGCACCTGGTCTACGCAACGGCCCGCCACCAGGTCAGCAATGTCTGGGTCGCGGGACGTCGACTGCTTCGGGAGCGTGAACTGACGACCCTTGACCCAGTCGAGATCCATCGGGATACCGATCGCTGGCAAGCTGTCCTGGAGAAGAACGCATGAGCGTAAGCGCGGATTCTCGTGAGCTTGCCCATTTCGACAAGCTGGCTGAGCAGTGGTGGGATCCGGAAGGCGACTTTCGCGCCCTGCATGACATCAACCCGTTGCGGATGGAATTCATTCTTGAGCATGCCGCGCTGGACGATCAGCAGGTCCTGGATGTCGGCTGCGGGGGCGGAATCCTCACGGTGGCGCTTGCCGAAGCGGGTGCCCACTGTCGAGGGATCGACCTGGCGGCAGACACTCTGGAGGCGGCCCGCGTTCACAGCCGCGCAATCGGGCTGGACATCGATTATCGGGTCCAGGATGTATTCGAACTGGCCGAGCAAGTAGATGCCGGCAATGAGTCGCCCTGGGATGTCGTGACCTGCATGGAAATGCTTGAGCACGTGCCCGATCCTGCCCGGGTGGTTCAGGCGCTGGGACGACTGGTGGCCCCCGGCGGCTGGGTGTTTCTTTCCACGATCAATCGCAACCCCAAGTCCTGGCTCCATGCCATCGTGGGGGCGGAATACCTGCTCAGGCTGGTGCCGCGGGGCACCCACCGGCATGACCGGTTTATCCGCCCATCCGAACTCAGCGCCTGGTGCCGTGCGGCCGGCCTGTCTCCCCGGGCCATTCGTGGTCTTTCCTACAACCCCGTCACGCGGCATTACCATCTGGGTAACGATGTGGACGTGAACTACTTGCTGGCCTGTCAACGTGTCTGCTGAACGACGATCGGCGATTCGCGCCGTCCTGTTTGATCTCGACGGTACGCTGGTGGACACGGCGCCCGACCTGGCCCTGGCTCTCAACCGCCTGCGGCTTGAGTGCAACCGGCCGCCCCTGCCCTTCGAGCAAATCCGTCCGCAGGTCTCCAACGGGGCGGCGGCCATGGTGCGCGTCGGGTTCGGCCTGCGCCCCGGGCAAACCGGCTACCGGGAATTGCGTCAGCGTTTTCTCCACCTGTACCTGGCCGAAATCTGCCGGGACTCACGCCTCTTTCCCGGCCTGGAAGCCGTGCTGGAAGAGCTGACCGCAAGAAATCTGCCCTGGGGGATTGTCACCAACAAGCCGGGATTTCTGACGACTCCCCTGCTTGCGGCGCTGGCACTGGAAAGCCGGGTCACCGTCTGTGGAGACACCCTGCCGGTGAAGAAGCCCGACCCTGCCCCGATGCATCATGCGGCCGGCATCCTGAAATTGCCCCCCGAAGCGTGTCTTTACATTGGCGATCATGAGCGCGACATTGTGGCGGCCAGGGCCGCGAACATGCCGTCGCTCGGTGCCACCTGGGGCTACCTGGACGGCGAGCGCGCACCGGCCGACTGGGGCGCCGACGCCCTGATCGCTCGACCCGAGGATGTTCTCGAATGGCTATGAATGAACGCAGTACCCTGCTGCTGACACTGCCCGGCATCGCGCGCAAACCATGCCGCCCGGGTGATCCTGCCCACTCGGAGTGGCAGGCCTGGCTTCAAGCCGATGCCGCCTGCGCCGACTTTGGCGCGGTCATGGAACGGGCGCGAAGCGGTCTGTCCATCGTGCTTGACGAGTCGGCCCTGACGGGGGATCCGGCGCGCAAGGCGCGTGTCGAAGGACTTGCTGCGGCGGCTCTGCTGTTCGACGGGCTGATGAATGCGCGGCGAGACATGCAGGCGGGGCGGGAGCCTCTGCTGCCGGCCGCGGAACTCGAACGGTTTTTGGTGATACCCGAGCAGATTCGCACCGGCACCGTCGACTTTGCCTGGCGGCGATTTGTCGAAGCCTATGCCCAGCGGCTCTTTGCCCTGCTGCAGGCTGCGGCCCCTCTGGGCAAGGGCTGGGTGGGCGGTTTTTCGCATCGACTGGCCATCGTGCTGCTTGAACGGCATGTCAATACGCTAAAGAAGCACCCCGAAGCTGCTTTCGAGGACCGGCCACCAAGGCTGGCCCTGGCAGACTGGCCGCCGCTGGCCTGGCGGGTGATTCGCACAGGCTGACGCATGGATCATCACGCCTACTGCGAAGAACACGCCGCGCCGGTCGGCAGCGCCTTTCGTTACGCCACCTACAGGCTGCCGGCTGCGCAACGCCTGGCCATGCGCGCCATTGGCGCGCTGCATCGCGAGCTCGACAGCGTGCCGCACAGCATTGCCGAACCCTCGGTGGCACGGGCCCGACTGCAATGGTGGCAGGAGGAACTCGAGCGTCTCGAAAGCGGCAGTCCCAACCACCCGATCTCGCGCGCGCTGGCCGAAGTCTGTGAAAAGCAGCCGCTGCCGATGGTTCTTCTCCAGGCCCGGGTGGAAGGGGCGCTGATGGACACCGAATACACCGGCTACCAGACCAGCGAGGACCTGGACTATTACCTGATGCGCAGTGGCGGCATTCCCTGGCGACTGTACGCTCGGGTACTCGGACTGGAAGAGCATGACAAGTGGTTCGGGCAGCTTGGCATGGCGAATCGTCGGCTGCAGTTGCTGCAATACATGGGGCGCGACCTTTCCTCGGGGCGTATTTATTTGCCTGCCGTGGAGATGGAGCGCGTCTCGGTGCGTCCAAGCGATCTGATGATGGAAACGCCCCCCGAAGCGGTGCAGACCCTGCTGAACCGGTTTTCGGAGCAGGTGGCCGGTGCCCTGGCCCGGGTGGCTTCCAGCATGCCCGAGGCAGAGAACCGGCGGATGCTGCGTGCCCTGTGGCCCGCCCGGGTGACCCTGGGCATTGATCGCAGCCTGCACCAGCGCATCCAGGAGGACGGCAACCGGGTGTTGTCACATCGTGTGGAGCTTCCCCCGGCCCGGATGCTCTGGATCAGTTTACTCAAGCAATGGCAACGGACATGAGCGATCAGACCACGCCCTGGGCGGACGCAAGCACGCCTGAGGGGGCCTTCCAAAACCACATTATCCTGGTCACCGGCGCGTCTGGTGCCATCGGCGGGTGCATTGCCCGGCACCTCGGAGCCCTCGGGGCCACCCTGGTGTTGCTGGGCAAGACGCCCTGCAAGCTTGAGCAAGTCTACGACGACATCCTGGCCGCTGGCGGCCCGGAGCCCTTGATGCAGCCGGTGAACTTCGAAGGTGCCGTGCTGGATGATTACGCCAGCCTGGCCGATGCAGTCGGCGAGCACTGCGGCCGACTCGATGGCCTGGTCCTCGCAGCTGCCACTCGTGGCCAGTCCACCCCGCTGGCTTTGGCTGACCCGCTGGAATTTGCCCGCACCATGCACGTGGACCTTTCGGCGCCCTTCCTGCTCGCCCAGTATTGCCTGCCATTGCTCGAGCGCTCCGACGCCGGGCGGGTGCTTGCCCTAACCGATCGCGGCCCGGAAGCCTACGGCGGCGCTTACGTGCTGGCCAAGGCCGCCCTGGAACGGATGGTCCAGACCCTGGCCTGCGAACGGGACGATCTCAAGGTGAATGCGCTTGACCCCGGCCCGACCCGCTCGGAACTGCGTGCGCGGTCCTTCCCCGGCGAACTGCCGGAACAGAATCCGGGCCCGGAACACCTGCTGCCGGCGGCCGAATACCTGCT
>JBNGDJ010000060.1:0-14851 GCA_049974825.1 Halothiobacillaceae bacterium
CTCTGCACAAATCCATCCATGGATTTGTGGGCTAACGCCAGCTAAACGCGTCAGCTGGCGGAGCCCGCGTTCAGACACGCCCGGGCCGATACATGCTCGGCCCGGGCTCCGCGATTCAATGGCTTGCGCCATTGTGCGGCAGGGCATCCGTGCCCCAATCGGGAATCTCTGCATTCGCGCAGAGATTCCCCAACAATGAGTGCCTGGCTGCTTCGCCGGCTTTCGTTTCGTGCCAACCCGGTGTCTTCATGTCCGTATCCGCAAGTTCTGCCAAACCCGCCCGAAAGGCCCAACCTGCCAAGCGCAGCACGTTTCGGCAGATTTTGGGCTGGCTGGGCTCGATGGCGCTGGCCATCACCCTGCTGGTGGTGCTCGGGCTGGCCTCGATCATTGGCACGGTGCTTCAGCAAAACCAGCCGTTCAACGACTATCTCATCAAGTTCGGGCCGTTCTGGTTCGAAATCTTCGACGCACTCCGGCTGTACGACGTGTACTCGGCCTGGTGGTTCGTGGTCATTCTCGTGTTCCTGCTGGCCTCCACTTCCCTCTGCGTGTGGCGCAACGCGCCGACCATGCTTCGGGACATCAAGAACTTCCGAACCGGAGTGCAGGAAAAGTCACTGCGCGCCTTCAAGCATTCCGACCAATGGGAAAGTGATCTGTCGCCGGACGACCTGGCCGGCCGCGCCCGGGACACGCTGGCCGAGGTGGGGTATCAGTCCCGCCTGAAGTCAGGCGATGACCATGTGCTGGTCGCCGCCAAGAAAGGTGGCATGAACCGCTGGGGCTATATCCTCACCCATGTCGGCCTGATCATCATCCTCATCGGCGGGGTGATGGACAGCAAGCTGCAGCTGCAGTGGCTTTACCTGACGGACAACCTCCAGATCGAGACCCGTGACCTGTCGGTCAGCCAGATTGGTGAGGAAAGCAAGATCCCGCCGGGGACCAGCGCGTTCCGGGGCAACGTGAACATCCCCGAAGGTGGCAAGGCGGACGTGGTCTTCCTGGGCCTGCGCGACGGTTATCTGGTGCAGGAGTTGCCGTTCGAGATCGAGGTCCAGGACTTCCGAATCGATTACTACGACAACGGGATGCCCAAGGCCTACGAGTCGGATCTCGTGCTGACCGACAACGAGACCGGCGAGGTTATCGAACAGACGATCGGCGTGAACCACCCGCTGATTCACCGTGGCCATGCCATCTATCAGGCCAGTTTTGCCGATGGCGGCACGCATCTGGATTTCAAGGCCTGGCAGCTTGGCGGTCGGGCGGGCAGTTTCGAGGACATCGAGACCCGCGTCTTTCGGGATGTGCCCTTCCAGTTCGCCGGTGAGCGGTTCACGCTGGAGTTCGACGACTTCCGCCTGTACAACATCAACCCGGTTGAGGGTGACGACGGCGAGACCGAACAGCGCAACTTCGGGCCGAGCGTCGTGTTCAAGCTGCGCGATGAAACCGGCGTGGCCACAGAATACGAAAACTTCATGTCGCCGGTGCCACTTGAGGGCAACATGTACTACCTCAGCGGCATTCGCACCTCGCCGGATGCCGATCAGCAATACCTGTACATTCCCGCGGACCGCAACGGGAAGATTGACACCTTCATGGGCCTGCTCGCCGCGCTGCACGACCGGGACAACGTCAAGCGGGTAGCTGGTGAGATGGTGGCCGCGATGCAGGCCAGCCAGGGCAATCCCGTCACGCCGGATCAGATCGGTGACTCTGCCAGAGAATCGATCGCCCGCCTGGTGGACACCTTCCTGGCCGGTGGATTCGGGGGCGTGGAGCAGGATCTGCGCGAGCGCATGGCCGGTCGTAACCTGGACGAGGCGCAGATGAACCAGGCCATCGAAGCCTCCATCCGGGTGCTGCAGTCGGTGATCACGCGTATCTTCGGTGAGGTGATGATCGACCAGGGCATCGAGGAACCGGTGGACGACGACCTTCGGATTCTGGAGGAATCTCTGGCGGCCATTTCGGCCCTGCCTGCCTACCGCTCCCCAATCTACCTTCAGATGACCGGCTTCGAGCAGGTTCAGGCTACGGGCTTGCAGATTACCCGGTCGCCGGGCAAGTCGGTGGTCTATTTCGGCAGTCTCATGCTGGTTGCCGGTGTTTTCATGCTGTTTTACATCCATTATCGTCGGCAGTGGGTCTGGATTCGGCGACCTGAAGGAGAGCGCACCCAGGTGCTGCTTGTCGGCAACTCGGGCCGCAAAAGCCTCGATTTCGACCGGGAATTCGCCTGGCTGAAGCAGGCAATGCGGGAGCGCAGTCAGCCCGCCAGCGACCAGACCGGCTGAGGCCAGTTACGCACGGGCGGGCACAGGCCCGGCCCTCGTGGCTTTTTTTTGAAATCCTGCACAAGGCCACTGTTGGTTTTGTGGGCTGGCGCCAGCTCCGCGTTCAGAAACGCCCGGGCCGATACATGCTCGGTACGCGCTGCTGCGCGATTCAATGGCTTGCGCCATTGATGAGTCTAAACCCCTTCACCCGAAGGGTTGCTCTTCGCAGGGCGAACCCGAACGGGCTTCCGACATGGATGTCGGAAGGGCCGAAGAACAGGGATGGCGGCAAGGGGTCTAGACCAGGGATGAACTGGGGCATTGATGCCCCAATCGGGAATCTGAAGCATTTGTACAGAGATCCCCTGGAACACAACGAACCTGTCAGGAGCAAACCCCATGTCCGTCCCCCAGGAACAGATGGTTGAACACTTTCATGCCATGAAGCGGCCGCCGCTGACGGCCATGGATTTCGGTTATTTCGCCCTGATTGCTCTGGGTGCAATCGGAATCTGGCAGTACTACGCCGAATTCATGGACCGCTACGAAATCGGCGTATTGGCCCTGGCCGCCGTCGGCATCGGTTTTCTGGGCTGGTTGTGGAAGCCCACGCGGGTACTCACGGTGGTGGTGGCAGCGCTTGCGGTGCTTGCGCTGTGGCGCTATTCGACCCACTTGCCCGAGGGTGTGACCGAGCTTAGTCGTGCCGGCCTGGCCCAAGCGCAGGAAAGCGACTTCCTGCTTAAGTACTTCCTCTCCAGCCAGTCCGCGATCATGTGGATGATCGCTCTCTATCTGATGGCCACGCCGGTCTACTTCGCTGGCCTGATCCGCGGTTCGGACTATCTCAACCGGGTCGGCACGGCGCTGACCTGGATTGCCACCACCATGGGCCTGGTTGGCCTGCTGGCCCGCTGGCGCGAAACCTACCTCATCAGCTTTGACTACGGCTACATTCCGGTCAGCAACCTTTACGAGGTCTTTGTCCTTTTCGCCATCATTACGGCGATGATGTATCTGTTCTACGAGAAGCGCGCCGGCAACAGGAACCTCGGTGGCTTCGTCCTGACCGTGATCAGCGCGGCGATGCTGTTTTTGCTGTGGTACGTCTTCACCCGCGAGGCGCAGACCATCGAGCCGCTGGTCCCTGCCCTGCAAAGCTGGTGGATGAAGATTCACGTGCCGAGCAACTTTGTCGGCTACGGCGGCTTTGCCATCGCCGCGATGATCGGCGTCGCTTACCTGATCAAGCTGAAAATGGGCGGCGACGGCCCCAACGACCGACTGCCCTCGCTGGCCGTGATGGATGACATCATGTACAAGGTCGTCGCCATCGGCTGGGCCTTCTTCACCATCGCCACCATCCTGGGCGCCATGTGGGCGGCCGAAGCCTGGGGCGGCTACTGGAGTTGGGATCCCAAGGAAACCTGGGCGCTGATCGTCTGGTTGAACTACGCGGCCTGGCTGCACCTGCGCCTGACCAAGGGCTGGACCGGTGCGGTCATGGCCTGGTGGGCGATTGTCGGCCTGTTCATCACGACCTTCGCCTTCTTGGGTGTGAACATCTTCCTGTCCGGGCTGCATTCCTACGGAGAGCTTTGATCATGCGTCTGGTCAATTTCCTGATCGTCTCCCTGGTGTCCCTGCTGTGCTTGACCGGCACGGCAGCGGCGGCGGATCGTTATCACGAGATTCCCGATCCGAAGCCCATCGAGGCGGAAACGCCGATCGTTGTCGAGGAATTCTTCTGGTTCGGGTGTCCGAGTTGCTACCAGTTCGAGCCGCATCTCAAGGCCTGGCTGGAAGACCTGCCCGAGGACGTCACCTTCGTGCGGGTTGCTCCGGCCCTGAACCCCGCCTGGGAACCACTCGCCCGCGCTCACTACGCTGCGGAGCTTCTGGATGTGCCTGCCGAGGCCCATGACGCGCTGTTTCATGCCATTCACGCCGAAGGCTTTCGTCCCGGTTCGGCAGAGGATCTGGCCGATTTCTATGCCGAGCAGGGTGTCGACCGCGATGAGTTCTTGCAGATGTTCAATTCCTTTGCGGTCATGACGGCCGTTCGGCGGGCCGACAGCCGGGCCAGACAGCTGGGCATCCGCGGTGTTCCAAGTATCGTCGTCAATGGCAGTTATCGTGTCGACATGCGCGAGGCCGGGGGGCACGCGGGCATGATTGAAGTGACGGACCAGCTGCTAAACTCCCTCCGCAACGAGTGATCCGCCCCGCCGGGCCGCAGGGCCCGGCGCAGGGCGTCTTCCGGGCCCGGCAGTGAAGCCGGGCCTTTCGTTTGCGGGCCTTTCGCGTTCATACTTTCCGTCAGGTCCGGTCTGCATTGATGCGGCCCGGACCGGCGGCCCGGAGGGCCGTGTGAAGGCGTCGCCAACCGATTCACAGGAGATCTGCCATTGCGTGCAGCCGAGCTTTTTCTTCGGTGCCTGGAAAACGAGGGCGTTCGTTATCTCTTCGGAGTGCCCGGCGAGGAAAACCTGGACTTGATGGATGCGCTGAACGACTCGTCCATCGAGTTCGTGATGACCCGGCATGAACAGGGCGCCGCCTTCATGGCGGACCTGGTCGGGCGACTCACGCATCGGCCCGGAGTCTGCCTGTCCACGCTTGGTCCGGGTGCGACCAACCTGGTGACGGGGGTCGCGGACGCCAACATGGACAATGCGCCGCTGGTCGCGATTGCCGGGCAGGCCGGGACCGATCGGCTGCACAAGGAATCCCACCAGGTTCTGGACCTGGTGCGGATGTTCGAACCGATCACAGGCTACGCTTCGCGGGTCCTGAGTCCGCACACGATTCCCGAGACAGTCCGCAAGGCCTTCAAGTCAGCCACGGCCAACAAGGGAAGCGCCAGCTTTATCGAGCTGCCTGAGAACATTGCGGAAATGGAAATTGCCGCAGACGGGCCGCTGGCGATCGAACACTCGGCGGTGGCCGAGCCGGCGGATGACGCCGTTGAGCGCGCTGCCCGGCTGATTGGTGCGGCCCGGTCGCCCATTATCCTGGTCGGACATGGCGTGATTCGTGGCCGGGCGACACAAGCGCTCTCGGCCTTTGCCACCCGGCTGAACATTCCGGTGGCCAACACCTTCATGGCCAAGGGTGCCATTCCGTTCCGACACGCCATGGCGCTGGGCAGTGTCGGCCTGCAGTCGCGGGATTATGTGAGTGTCGGATTTGACCATGCGGACGTGATCATCTGCGTGGGCTACGACATGGTCGAGTATCACCCGCGTCTCTGGCACCCGAGCCGGGATCGCTGCATCGTGCACATCGACAGCGTGCCGGCCGAGGTCGATGCCCACTACGGGGTCGATACGGAGGTCGTGGGCGATATCGGCCTTTCGCTGGCGCGCATTGCCGAACGGGCCAGTCCGCACGAGGGGCCGGCACTGCGCAATCTGCGCCGGGCCCTGATCGAGGACATGAATCGCCACGCCGACGACCAGCAGTTGCCGATCAAGCCCCAGAAGCTGATCTGGGACCTGAGAACGGTGCTGAGCTCAAGCGACATCGTTATTTCCGACGTGGGCGCGCACAAGATGTGGCTGGCGCGGATGTACCGGTCGGAGGAGCCGAACACCTGCCTGATTTCCAACGGCTTTGCCAGCATGGGCATTGCCCTGCCGGGTGCGGTGGCGGCCAAGTTGCTCCACCCGGAAAAGACCATCGTCGCGGCGACGGGCGATGCGGGGTTCCTGATGAATGTTCAGGAGCTGGAAACCGCCGTACGCATGAAGACTGCCATGATCGTGCTGGTCTGGAACGACGGGGGCTACGGCCTGATCGAGCTCAAGCAGCAGCGACAGTTTGGCCGGACCACCGGGGTGCATTTCGGAAACCCGGACTTTGTCCAGCTTGCGCGTAGTTTTGGCGCGCGGGGCTACCGGCTGGAGGACGGCGACGGGTTGCAGGAGCTGCTGCGCGAGGCCATCGCCAGCAACGAGGTCTGCGTCATCGACGTGCCGGTTGATTACAGCGAGAACGCTCAGCTTACCGCGCGCCTGGGCGAGATGGTGGCACCGGCGTGAAGACGGAAGGGGCCTGTGATGGCCGGACCCTGCGCCTGCTGTCCTACAATATCCAGGTCGGGATCGCGAGCCGCAATTTTCACGACTACCTGATCAATGGCTGGAAGCACCTTTTGCCCAGCCCGGATCGGATCGTGAACCTGCAACGCATCGCCGAGCTCATTTCCGGCTACGATATCGTCGGCTTGCAGGAAACGGACGCCGGCTCCCTTCGCAGTCATTATCTGAATCAAACCGAATATCTGGCCGATCGGGCCGGGATGCCCTACTGGAACACCCGCGTGAACCGGGCCATGGGGTATCTTGGGCAGCATGCCTTGGGCCTGGTGGCGCGGTGCGCCCCGGAGCGGCTCGACAGCGTGCCGCTGCCCAGCCGGATTCCCGGGCGCGGCGCGATGGTGGCGGATTTCATGGTGGACAACCGGCCGTTGCGCGTGGTGATCTCCCACCTGTCGCTGAGCGCCAAGGCCCGCCATCAGCAGATGGAGGTCATTGCCCGCCTGCTTGAGGACGCCCCCTATGGCGTGGTGATGGCGGATTTCAACTGCACGCCGGACAGCCGGGAGATTCGCCGGCTCTGCGACATGGGCCGGCTGTGTCTGCCCGATCAGCCACCGGCCACCTATCCAAGCTGGCGGCCCCGGCGCGCCATCGACCATGTGCTGATCACGGGCGGGCTGTCTTTTCGCCGGGTTGAATGTCTCCCGGTGGGGTTTTCGGACCACGCGCCGCTGTCGGTGGAAATCGCCTTCGAGGAGCCGCCGGCCTTCACGGTACCCTGAGCTTGCCCCCTGCGACGGGCGTGGCAGACCTGAACCACCCGGGTGCGCGTACCAGGGCGGGCACCCCAATACAGAATAAATAGAGGAAGACCAGACCATCGTGGATCCCAGGGAAATCGTTCATGCCGTCTCCGAAGCCACCGGGCAGGCCATCCAGCCCCGTCGGGTGGCGCCCTCCGGAGGTGGCTGCATCAACGAGGCCTATATCGTCGAAGCCGAGCAAGGGGCGTTTTTCGTCAAGTTCAACCGGTCTGAGCGGGTGGCCATGTTCGCCGCGGAGCAGGAATCGCTTGAGGCAATCGACGCCACCAACACGGTTCGGGTGCCCCGTGTGTACGGGCATGGCCGGATTGGTCCGAATGCCCACATCGTGATGGAGGCTTTGCCGCTGAACCAGCGGGGCTGCTCGGCCACGTTGGGCGAGCAGCTGGCCGAGATGCACCGCAGGACACAGCCGCGCTTTGGCTTTACCGGGGACGGGTTCATTGGCAGTACCCCGCAGATCAACACGCCGAGTGACAGCTGGCCGCATTTCTTTCGCAGGCACCGTCTGGGCTACCAGCTGGACCTGGCGCGGCAAAATGGTGCTTCGGGTGCCCTTCTTGGGCAGGGTGAGGCGTTGCTTGAGCGGGTGGATCGGTTCTTTGCGGGCTACGAGCCGGCACCCTCGCTGCTTCACGGCGATCTGTGGGGCGGCAACCACGCCTTTCTCGATGACGGCACACCGGTGATCTTTGACCCGGCCTGCTACTGGGGTGATCGCGAGGCGGACCTGGCCATGACGGAGTTGTTTGGCGGCTTTGACATGGACTTCTACGATGCTTACCGGGCCACCTGGCCGCTGGATTCGGGCTACCGGATCCGGCGCGATCTGTACAACCTTTACCACGTGCTCAACCATTTCAACCTGTTCGGGGGCAGCTACGGCAGTCAGGCTGCCCGCATGATCGACCGCCTGCTGGCGGAGGTTGGCTCCTGATGACGGCGGCGGCCCAGGGCATCGATATTCGCGACCTGCCTCTGCCGCCGGAGGCGGAAACGGTTCTGACCTGCGGGGCCCTGCCGGAGGGTGCGCTCGACCGTCTCGTTCGGCGTCATGGACTGCGGCTTGAGTGGGTGCCCGACCGCGCCGGGATACCGGGCAGCTTCTGGGGAGACCGCGAGGCCGGCATCCGGGGACACACCCTGTTCGTGCGCGCCGACACGCCGGTGCATTCGGCCCTGCACGAGTTTTGCCACCTGCTGTGCATGGATTCGGCACGCAGGCGCAGGGTGGATACCGATGCCGGTGGCGATTTTCTGGAGGAAGATGCCGTTTGCTGCCTGCAGGTGCTGCTGGCTGACTACCTGTCCGGCATGGGGCGCGAGCGGATGTTCCGCGACATGGATGCCTGGGGGTACAGCTTCCGGCTGGGCAGCGCGCACGCCTGGTTTGAGGAAGACGCGGCCGAGGCCCGGCAATGGCTTCAGCAGCAGGGGTTGGTCGATGAGGAAGGCCGGCCGACCTTCCGGGCACGGAGCTGACGGTGGAACGCTGGCTTTCCGCCCTGTTCAACCGCAAGCAGGCGGTCATCCTGGTGCTCGGATTTGCCTCAGGCCTGCCGCTGCTGCTGACCTCCGGCACTCTGCAGGCCTGGCTGACGCTTGAAGGCATCGACATCAAGGCAATCGGCATGTTCGCCCTGGCCGGCCTGCCCTACACGCTGAAATTCCTATGGGCTCCGTTGCTCGATCGCTTCGTACCGCCGATTTTCGGGCGTCGCCGTGGCTGGATGCTGGTCACCCAGCTGGCCCTGATCGTCGCCCTCGCCGGCATGGCCATGACCGACCCGAGCGAACAGCTCTGGCAGATGGCCACCCTGGCGCTGATGGTCGCCTTCCTGTCCGCCTCGCAGGACATTGCCCTCGACGCCTGGCGGACCGACACGCTGCTGCCCGCCGAAAGAGGTTTTGGTGCGGCCCTGTTCGTGGCCGGCTACCGGGTCGGGATGCTGGTTGCCGGCGCCGTGGCGCTGATTCTGGGCGACCAGATCGGCTGGTCGCTGACCTATCTGCTGATGGCCGGGCTGATGGGGTTTGGCATCCTGGCCACCCTGCTGGCGCCCGACCCCGCGAATCCGGCCGATGCCCCGCGCAGCCTGGCGCAGGCGGTGGTCGGCCCGCTACGCGAGTTCTTTTCGCGGCCCGCGGCCTGGATCCTGCTGGCGCTGATCGTGCTTTACAAGTTCGGGGACGCCTTTGCCGGCACTCTGACCACCACGTTTCTGATTCGGGGGGCGGGCTTCACCGCCACGGACGTGGGGATCGTGAACAACGGCATGGGTCTGGCCGTGACCATTTTCGGGGCGCTGGTCGGCGGAGCCATGATGGCAAAGCTCGGCCTGTTCCGTTCGTTGATGATCTTCGGCCTGCTGCAAGCGGTGACCAACCTGGGCTATTCCTGGCTGGCCCTGCAACCGGGCTATGCCTTGATGGTGCTGACCATCGGCGTGGAGAATTTCGCCGGGGGCATGGGAACCGCTGCCTTCGTAGCCCTGTTGATGGCCCTCTGCGATGCCCGGTTCTCCGCCACCCAGTTTGCCCTGCTGTCCGCACTGTCGGCGCTGGGGCGGGTCTATCTCGGACCGGCCGCCGGTTTTGCCGTCGAGTGGGTCGACTGGGCCTGGTTCTTCGTGCTTACCTTCATCGCGGCCCTGCCGGGGTTGTGGCTGCTCTGGAAGCTGCGAGCCCGAATCGAACGACTGGATGCCAACGACCGGTCACCGGAACAGGTATCATCACAGGAGTGAACCGCGGCATCGTTGCGATTCGCAAGCCGGGAACCCGCTGGCGCGGCATTGTTGCAGGGAGTTCAGGTTGATGAAAACCCATGGCAGACGCTCGGAACCTGACTGCGGCCCAGTGGGCCTGGCGCGGTCCGCTGTTGTCCCCTCTCGAGTGCAGCCGACCGCCGGCGTCCGGGCCGGGATGCGTGCGGCTCTGCTGCTTCTGTGCCTTGGCGGCTCGGCCTGGTCATTGACCGCCCAGGCTGAGCCGCCACCGCATGCCGCCGTGCACAAGAAGCCGCCCGATGTACACTTCCATGTATCCGAGCGCGAAAAGCTGTTCATTCGCAGTTGGTATCACCGCAATCTGCCGCCGGGTCTGGCCAGGCAGGGCAAGATTCCGCCCGGTCATGCCAAGCGTCTGGCACGCGGTGATCGCTGGCCGCCTGGGGTGCCCTACGAACCCCTGCCCCGCGAACTGGCCCGTCAGCTGCAGCCGCTTCCCGAGGGTATCGGTTACTACCGGGTCGGCGGAGACGTGGTGATCGCCGATGCGGTCAACCGGGTTGTGATCGAGGTTGCCGAAGGCCTGCTTCGATAGCGCTGCCTTGGGAAACTCTGCCCAAATCCATTCACGGATTTGGATAGACACGTCCTGGCCGATACATGCTCGGCCCGGGCTCCGCAATTCAATGGCTTGCGCCATTGTGCGGCAGGGCATCCGAGACCGGCACGGGAAGGTCTGCATCCGTGCAGACCTTCCCTTTGCACCCCGGCCGGACTTCGGGCTAAGCTTTGCGGTTTTCCGGTCCGTGCCCGGTGCCGTTTCGCCACTGGCAGGGCGCGGGCAATGACCATCCTCCAGCCAAACAGGCCAATCACGGTCGGAACGATCCATGAGCGACGAAGTACCCACCCCGCAGTCCCTACCCGACGACAAGCCGGATGCCGGCCCGGTCGATTCCACGGGGCAGTCGCCCGCCGAAGAGGCCAGCACCGATGCGGTTGCATCCGCCGAGTCGGCAGAAGCTGCCGAGTCCGGTGAGGCGGCGGGCAAGCGGAAAAAATTACCGCACCCGCGCGAGGTGATCGACCGTCTGGCCGAGGCCTGGCCCGAGGCCTTCAGCCGGGACCCGCGGGCCGTGCGGCCCCTGGCGATCGGGATTCTCAAGCAAATCCTGGCGGACCGCCCGCAGGCGCTGGACGGGCTCAATTCCCAGGCGATTCGTCGCGGCGTCAAGTTCTACACCAGCAGCATTGCCTATCACCGCGCCATGTTGACCGCGACCCACCGGGTGGCGCTGGACGGCAGCCAGGCGGACGAGATCACCGAGGACATGCGTGCGCATGCCCGGGAAGAACTTGAGCGCATCCCCAAGCCGGCCCGCAAGTCCCGGGGCAAGTCCGAACCCGAGGGAGAGTCGACCGAGTCCCGGCCACGGCGCAATCGTCGTCGGCGCGGCCGGGACGACTCCGGCGCCGAGGGGCCTCGGGGTGACCGTCCGCCACGTCGCGCGCGTTCCGACCGATCCGCGGGCGGCAAGGGGAATGGCCCCGGGAGCAGTCGCCCGCCGCAGGCCGATGGCTCGGCCAAAGAGATGGCAAAAAGCCCCGCCCAGGAACCCCAGACGATGGAAGAAAAGCTGGCCCGCCTGGCCCGGCACTTCTCCGGGGAGTGATTTGCTGATGACGAGCCGGACCCCGCTTCCCCTTGCGCTGGTCGGATTCGGCCCGCTTGGTCGCTGCATTGCCGAGCGGGCCGGCCCCTCGGCCGATATCCGCCTGGTTGGTCGGGGCTGGCCGTATCCCGGCGTGGATTTGCCGGGCACGCGGCTGGATCTGGATGTCCCGGGCCAGATGCTCGATGAGCCCGTTGCCGGACGCTTCCTGATCGTATCCGTGCCGCCCAACCGCAATGGCAATGCAGACCTGCGTACCGGAAACCTCGTCTCTGCCCTCGACGCTCGGCTGCGTCGCAGTGGCGAGCGGCCTGCCGGGCTGTTGTACATCAGCACTACCGGCGTTTACGGCGACTGCGGGGGGGAATGGGTAGACGAGTCCCGGCCCGTCAACCCCGGCACCGCCCGTGCACGGCGCCGGGTCAGCGCCGAACAGCAGTGGCAGCAGGCCGCCCAGCGCTGGGGCCTGCCCTGTACGATTCTGCGGGTGCCGGGCATTTTCGCCTGCGACAAGCTCGACCCCGCGCGCGTGGCGCAGGCCGCACCGGTGATGGACCCGCGCGAAGCGCCCTGGAGCAACCGGGTTCACATCGAGGATCTGGCCGATGCCTGCCTTGCCCTGGCCAGCCCCGGTGCCCCGGCAGGCATGTTCAATATCTCGGACGGCAGCCCGTCGTCCCTGACCGAGTACAGCTGGGCGCTGGCTGATCACTTCAGCCTGCCACGCCCGCCGGTCGCCGACCGGGAAACCGTCCTGGCCAATGCCTCGCCCATGCTGCGCGAATTCCTCTCCGAATCGAAGCGAATCGACGCCCGCCGTCTTCGGGAAGCCCTCGGCTGGCAGCCCCGATACCCTGACCTGTCAGCCGCGCTGGCGGCCTGCGCCCGCCGCTGATCCAGACGCTTTTTCCCGGCGCGTTGTTACCCTGCCAATCGCGTTTCCCGCAGCAAATGCGCCGGCAACGGATATTCCAGTTCCCAGACAATACTCATCGGCTGGCTGCCCTCGTGGCGCTGGTATCGCAACGGGCCGCAGAAATGGAACGGGGCGGTCAGCCCGTTGGCCAGTGTGCGACGCGACCGGACGAACAGCATGGGTTGGTAGTCCTGCTCGCGGTGGCGGATATAGCGTTGGCCGGTGGGCGATTCCGGCGTGGTGCGTGACTGGCTTTGCCAGTGGAACAGCCGGTCGGTAATCGCGTAATCCTCGTAAAGCATGGTGGGGCTGAAGTCGGCCTCGGCCTTGTCGATGGTGACGAAGAAGGCGTCCACCCGGCGTTCCGGGACATGCACTACCCCTTCGCGGGAGGTGTGTGGCTTTTCCAGCGAGCCTTTGCCCAAGGCCAGCAGGATTTGCTCGCGCGTGTAGCTGGCATGGAGTTCCAGCAAGCTGGTCGCTTGCAGGTGGATGCCGCTGGCCGGTAGCAATTCCTCGCGACGATCGTGAACGATCTCCAGTAGATCGTCGCGAAAGACCTCGTTTTCGCGGACGAATCGTTCGATTGCCGTCAACGACCCGTCTCCCGGTCGATCATTCGGCCAGAGCAGGGCGGATACCAGTGCCAGCGCCTCCGTGTCCACGGACTTGTTCCCCGTCAGATGCGCGACCAAAGTGTCCAGCAGCAGCACGTCGTCGCACTGGGCCAGCTGTCGCAATCCGCGTGTGAGTGGTTTCCGGAACTGTTCGATGGGTTCAAGCTCCTGCCCACTCGCCTCGGCGCGCAGCAGGCAGGGCGGACCATGGCGCAGCAGTTCGTCGGCCTCGTCGAGGTGCAGCCAGTTGAGCATGGCGCGATAGCCGGGTGCCGGCTCCTCGCGTACCAGCTGCCGCAACTGCTGGATCAGCTGCGGTCGGCGCATGCCTAGTTGCTGACGGATATTGTCGAGCACGTGGTCCCGGGCCACCCGGTCGAGGTCCACGAGACAGCCGGAGGGCAGCCAGGGAAAACCGTGTTCGATCTGCTGGTCCACGCGTCGGCGTGGTTGATTGCTCAGCGCGCGGAAGCGATCGGCGTAGCGGAACTGGCGATGCTGCGGAGCGACGAAGTCGAGCACGGTCAGGTGGGGTTTCTCGTCGTGCAGGCGCAGGCCACGGCCGAGTTGTTGCAGGTAGATCGTCAGGCTTTCCGTGGGTCGCAGGAGCAGGAGCGTGTCCACCTCGGGGATGTCGATCCCCTCGTTGTACAGATCGACCGTGAAGATTACCCGGATGCGCCGCTGAACCAGCTCGCCCTGAACGCGTCGACGTTCCTCGGCAGTGCTGTCGGCGGTCAGGGCGACGGCGGGCAGGCCCCAGTCGGCAAACCGGCGTGCCATGAAGTGGGCGTGCTCGCGGCTGACGCAGAACCCCAGCGCCCGGATGCGGGCGGGGTCGGCCACGGTGTCGTGCAGGTGATCGAGGACCCATCGGGCGCGGGCATCGTTTGCGCCGAGCACGGCCTGCAACTCGGCGGTGACGTAGCCACCTCGTTGCCAGTCGAGGCCGCTCAAGTCGATGCCGGGGTGATCGCCGATGCCGAAGTAATGGAATGGGGCGAGCAGACGCTGTTCGATCGCATCCGGCATGCGGATCTCGTGCGTGTAGCGGTCACCGAAGTCATCGCGGATATCGCGTCCATCGCTGCGCTCCGGCGTGGCGGTTAGCCCGAGCAGCGTGTTCGGTTGCAGGTGTGCAAGCAGGGCTTGGTAGCTGTCGGCCGGCGCGTGATGCGCCTCGTCGAGCACCACGTAATCGAAGTGATCCGGGGCGAGCTTATCCAGCTTTCGGCTATGCCAGCTTGGCACCGAGCAGAACAGGTGCCGATGTTGCGTCGGCGTGCTGTCGCCGACCAGCAGGTCACCAAAACTGTTGTCGCGCAACACCTGCCGGAAAGTATTCAACGCCTGCTGGAGGATCTCCTTGCGGTGGGCGACGAACAGGAGGGTGGGCCGCGTGCCGTCGTCCCGCTGGCGGATCACGCGTTGATAGTCGAAGGCGGCGACCATGGTCTTGCCCGTGCCGGTGGCGGAAATCACCAGATGCCGGTGCAGGCCGGCGGCCCGCTCGCGGGCGATGGCATCGAGTATTTCCTGCTGGAAGGCGTAGGGGCGCAACTCGAAGAAAGTCGATGCCGGGGCCGGGTTGCCCGAACTCGCACCCTGCTCGGCCTCGAGGGCGGCCTTGAGGCGGAACAGCTCGCCGCGGTGGACTGGCTCGAATTCCGCCGGATCGTCCCAGTGCGATGCGAAGGCCGCGGTGATCTGTCGCCACAACTGCGGCAGCTCGTGATGGCTGATCTTCGCGGTCCACTCCAA
>JBNGDJ010000061.1:0-14813 GCA_049974825.1 Halothiobacillaceae bacterium
GCGCAGCGCTGCGCCCAGGGCAGCAGGGCGTGATCCCTGCCAAATTCGGCGCCGGGCACGCCCGGTGGTTTTGCGTGCCGCGCCTGGCAGGGCCGCAAAAACCCGTTTCCCGCTGCGCGTTGATCCGCTATACTCTGCGCCCGGCGACGCGGCTGCAAGCTGCGCGCCGTCATTCCACACGCCCGGTCACAAGCTGGCGATGGGTGCTCCGCGGGACAAGCCCCGCGGAGTTTCGTCAGCTGACCCGGCGGAGGCTCAACCCAACTTTCAGGAATCTTTAACATGGCGAATATCTCGATGCGTCAGATGATCGAAGCGGGCGTCCACTTCGGTCACCAGACCCGTTACTGGAATCCGGGCATGGCGCCCTACATCTTCGGCCAGCGCAACCGGATCCACATCATCAACCTCGAAAAGACCGTGCCGATGTTCAACGACGCGTTGAACTACGTCGGCAAGCAGGTCGCCGGCGGCGGTACCGTGCTTTTCGTTGGCACCAAGCGTTCCGCGCGCGAGGCGGTCCGCGAGCAGGCCGAGCGCTGCGGCATGCCGTATGTCAATTACCGCTGGCTCGGCGGCATGATGACCAACTTCCGCACCGTCAAGCAGTCCATCCGTCGTCTCAAGACTCTGCAGACCATGGCCGAAGACGGTACTCTGGAGCGCCTGAGCAAGAAGGAAGCGCTGATGCTGACGCGCGAGAAGGACAAGCTCGAGCGTTCCCTGGGCGGCATTCAAGACATGGAGCGCCTGCCGGACGCCCTGTTCGTCATCGATGTGGGCCACGAAAGCATTGCAATCACCGAGGCCCGCAAGCTGGGCATCCCGGTGGTGGGTGTCGTAGACACCAACAACTCCTCCAACGGCGTGGACTACGTGATCCCGGGCAATGACGACGCGATCCGTGCCATCCAGCTCTATACCACGGCGGTGGCCGATGCGGTCCTGGAGGCCAAGGGGGCCAACACCGTGGCCGAGGAAGAGTTTGTCGAGGTGGCCGAGGACGCCGAGTAAGGCCACCCCGCCCCGAATTTTTCGCAACGGGTCCACAGTGACCCGTTGTTCATGTTTGGCAAGGAGTAACAGCAAATGTCCATTTCGGCTTCTATGGTGAAGGAACTGCGCGAGCGCACCGGCTCGGGCATGATGGAATGCAAGAAAGCGCTGGTCGAAACCGGCGGCGACATTGACGCGGCGATCGAGCTGATGCGCAAGACTGGCCTGGCAAAGGCGGACAAGAAAGCCGGCCGCGTCGCTGCCGAGGGTCAGATCGTTATCAGCATGAGCGATGATGGGCGTACCGCGGCCATTGTCGAGGTCAATTCCGAGACTGACTTCGTATCCAAGGGGGATGACTTCAGCGCGTTTGCCAACGACGTGGCTGCCGCGGTGGTTGCCGAGAACCCGGCCGACCTTGAAGCGCTGCTGGCCCTCGAAGTTGGTGGCGAGCAAATCAACACCCGTCGCCAGGCCCTGGTGGCCAAGATCGGCGAAAACATCCAGGTGCGTCGCTTTTCTCGGATCAGCACCGACGGCGTGCTTGGTCAGTACCGGCACGGCGACCGGATCGGGGTGCTCGTGGAGCTTGAGGGCGGTGACGAGGCCCTGGCCCGGGATATCGCGATGCACGTGGCGGCGAGCAAGCCCAACTGCGTGAGCGAAGCGGATGTCGACCCCGAGCTGGTCGCCAAGGAGCGCGAAATCTTCAAGGCGCAGGCCATCGAGAGCGGCAAGCCGCCGGAGATCGCCGAGAAGATGGTCGAGGGTCGCATCCGCAAGTTCCTCGCCGAAATTACCCTGGTCGGCCAGCCCTTTGTGAAGGACCCCGATCAGACCGTCGGCAAGCTGCTCGATGGCGCTGGCGCCAAGTGCCGCCGCTTTGTTCGTCTGGAAGTGGGCGAGGGCATCGAGAAGAAGGAAGAGGACTTCGCCGCCGAGGTCATGGCCCAGGTCAAGGGGGGCTGAAGACCCGGGGCATGATCTGTCCCGGGGCCGGTTGAGTTCTACGCGCCGGAACCGGCCGGCGCGCACTGATCAAAGGGGATGAAGCATGAGCGGGGCGCCTGCCGTCAAGTATCGTCGAGTGCTGCTGAAACTCAGCGGCGAGGCCCTGATGGGCGAGCTCGACTTCGGTATCGACCCCGCCGTGCTCGAGCGTCTGGCCGACGACATCCGTGACCTGCGGGACCGCGGGGTCGAGGTGGCTTTGGTCATCGGGGGCGGAAACATCTTTCGCGGCGAGGGATTGGCCGAAGCCGGCATGGACCGCGTGACCGGCGACCAGATGGGCATGTTGGCCACGGTGATGAACGGGCTTGCAATGCAGGACGTGCTGGAACGGCGCGGGCTGCAGGTCCGGGTCATGTCGGCGATCTCGATTCATTCGGTCTGCGAGGACTACATCCGTCGCCGCGCCGTTCGCCACCTGGAAAAGGGGCGGGTGGTCGTGCTGGTCGGGGGAACCGGGAACCCCTTCTTTACCACCGACTCCGGGGCCAGCCTTCGTGCCATCGAGATCCAGGCGGACTTGCTGGTCAAGGCCACCAAGGTCGACGGCGTCTATGATGCCGACCCGGTCAAGCATCCCGAAGCGCGTCGTTATGACACGCTGACCTACAATGCCGTGCTCGACCAGCGCCTCGGCGTCATGGATGCCACGGCGATCGTCCTGTGCCGGGAGCAGTCCATGCCGCTGATGGTGGTGGACATCAACCGGCCGGGTAACCTGGTTCGTGCCGTCGAGGGCGAGAAAGTCGGTACCCTCGTGGTTTCTGGAGATTGAAACGTCATGGTCGAAGACATTCGCAAAGACGCCGAGCAGCGCATGAAAAAGAGCATCGACTCGCTCAGGCAGGAACTCGGCAAGATTCGTACGGGACGGGCGCACCCCAGCATCCTGGATCACATCACCGTCGAGTACTACGGCAGCGACGTGCCGCTGTCGCAGGTCGCCAAGGTGGCGGTCGAAGATGCGCGGACGCTGACGGTCTCGCCCTGGGAGAAGGACATGGTCGCCAAGGTCGAAAAGGCGATCATGACCTCCGATCTGGGCCTGAATCCGGCCAGCGCCGGGCAGGTCATTCGGGTGCCCATGCCTCCGCTGACCGAGGAGCGCCGTCGCGACCTGGGCAAGGTGGTGCGGGCCGAAGGCGAGAACGCCAAGGTGGCCATTCGCAATATCCGGCGCGATGCCAACGGCGATTTCAAGTCACTGCTCAAGGAAAAGGAGATTTCCGAAGACGAGCAGCGGCGTGCGGAAGAAGCCGTGCAGAAACTGACCGACAGTTTCGTGGCCGAGGTCGACGCCATGGTCGATGCCAAGGAAAAAGAGCTGCTGGAAATCTGAGGTGGCTTCCTCCGAGTCGCAGGACGGTCAACCGTCGGCTGACCGTCTGCCGGCACATGTAGCCATCATCATGGACGGCAACGGCCGCTGGGCCAGGCGGAAAATGCTGCCGCGCACCGTGGGTCACCAGCGGGGCAAGAAAGCCGTGCGCCGGACCATCGAGGCGGCAATGGAGCGTGGGATCCCCGCGCTCACGCTTTTTGCCTTCTCTTCCGAGAACTGGGGGCGCCCGGTCGAAGAAGTCGACACGCTCATGCGGCTTTTCGTCACCGCGCTCGAAAAGGAACTCGACGAGCTGGACCGTCACGATATTCGCCTGCGGTTTATCGGGGAGCGTGACCGGCTTCCCGAGCGTGCGCAGGAGTTGATGGCACAGGCAGAGGCGCGCACTGCCAGCAACGAACGGCTGGCGCTGACCGTGGCCGTCAGCTATGGGGGGCGCTGGGATATTCTGCAGGCAGCGCGTCGAGCCGCTGCATCTGCGGGCACCGATGGCGACCTGGGTGAATTTGCGCAGGCTTTCGAGTCCAGCCTGTCCACGGCGGGTCTGCCACCGGTCGATCTCTTTATCCGCACCGGGGGTGAGCGGCGGATCAGCAACTTTCTTCTCTGGCAGATCGCCTACGCGGAGCTGTGGTTTGCCGACACACTCTGGCCCGATTTCGATGGCGAATGCCTGGACGAGGCGCTGCAATGGTTCTCCGGACGCGAAAGACGCTTTGGCCGGGTCTGATCCTCCTTGGTCTGCTCCTCGGATTGCAAAGCCTGGGCCACTTCGTCGTCCGCAAGATGACGACATCCTCGCCCTGTGGTGTGAGGGCTTGCATCGCTGCAAGGGCGTCATGCCCTCCTTGCACGTCTATGGCCGGAGCGGTTCAACTTGCTCCCAGCCTGCATCTTCGGGTCCGGCTTTCCCGTTGTCGGGACTGGCCCGCTTCCTTCCTGATTATCACTGACTAGCCCCATGCAGCAACGCATCATCACCGGTCTGATCCTGCTTGCGATTGCGGTTGCCGCCATCGTGTGGCTGCCGACCCCCTGGTTCGCGGGACTGGTCGGTCTCATCGTGGTGCTCGCGGCCCACGAGTGGCAGCGGCTTGTGTTGCGTGATCCGCTGGCCGGGACCGTATACGTGGTTTCCGTACTGTTTGCCGGCGGGGTTCTGTTCTATCTGGCCTTCCCGGATCACCTGGGCTGGGTGGCTGGCGTCGGGGCACTGGTCTGGATTGGTCTGCTGGCTGGCCTGTTGCGCTACAGGCAGAGGGCACCGGGGACGCGCCCGGGCCACTGGCGGCTTGCCATCGGGCTGGTGGTGTTGCCGATCATGTGGTTTGCGATCGTGCGGGTGCATTACGCGCCGGGAGGTGCCTGGCTGCTGCTTTATGGCATGGTGCTGGTCTGGGTCGCGGACAGCTTCGCCTATTTTGTCGGGCGCTATCTGGGCCAGCGTCGCCTGGCGCCGGCAATCAGCCCCGGCAAGACCCTGGAAGGTGTCATGGGCGGGCTGGCTGGTGTGGCAGTCGTTTCGGCCGTGGGGGCATTGTTGCCGATGTTTGGTACCACCTCTTCCTGGCTCCTGGCCCTGTGGTCGGCGCTGGTCGCCCTGGTTTCGGTGGCGGGGGATCTTGAAGAATCCCGCCTGAAGCGGGAAGCCGGAGTGAAGGACAGCGGACGACTGCTGCCCGGGCACGGAGGCGTTCTGGACCGGATCGATGGTCAGGTGGCCGCGATGCCGGTCTGGCTGCTGGCCCTCTGGCAAATGAATCTTCTGGGCGGCTCGGCATGAACGCGGCGACTGCGGGCCGAGGGCAGCGTCTGGCGATCTTCGGTTCGACCGGAAGTATCGGCAAGAGCACGCTCTCGGTGGTGGGGCGACATCCGGATCGCTTCCAGATCACCGCGCTGGTGGCCGGGCGGAACGTGGACTGCCTGACGGGGCAGATTCTGCATCACCGGCCCGAGGTTGTGGGCGTGGCGGACGCCCGGGCGGCGGATCAGCTGGCGGCGCGGCTTGCCGGAGCTGCGGTGCGTCCCGAGATTGTCCACGGGCCCGATGCGATTGCCGAACTGGCCCGGCTGGAATCGGTCGATACCTGTGTCGCTGCCATCGTCGGCGCTGCCGGGCTGCCCTCGGCGCTGGCGGCTGCCGAGGCCGGCAAGCGGGTCTTGCTGGCCAACAAGGAATCGCTGGTGATGGCCGGGGCGTTGTTCATGGATACGGCCCGGGCCTCGGGCGCCCGGCTGCTGCCGGTGGACAGCGAGCACAATGCCATTTATCAGTGTCTGGAAGGGGCTGACCGGGACGGTGTGCACGAACTGGTGCTGACCGCATCGGGCGGTCCTTTCCGTCAATTGCCGGCCGAGGCTTTTGCCTCGGTCACGCCCGAGCAGGCCTGCGCGCATCCAAAGTGGTCCATGGGGCGCAAGATCTCTGTGGATTCGGCTACCCTGATGAACAAGGGGCTGGAGGTCATCGAGGCGCACTGGCTGTTCGCCATGCCACCTGAGCAGATTCGCGTGGTGGTTCATCCCCAGTCGGTGATTCACTCGATGGTGCGTTTTGTGGACGGCTCCGTGCTCGCTCAGCTGGGCGAGCCGGATATGCGTACCCCGATCGCCCATGCCCTGGCCTGGCCTGAACGGATCGATGCCGGCGTGGCGCCGCTGGATCTTTTCTCGGCCGGCCCCCTGACCTTCGAGCCGCCGGATCTCGAACGCTTTCCCTGCCTGTCGCTGGCCTACGAGGCCCTCGCGCAGGGGGGGTATGCCCCGGCCGTGCTCAATGCGGCCAACGAGGAGGCGGTGGCGGCCTTTCTTGAAGGCCGCCTGGGTTTTGACCAGATCGGCGCGGTGGTGGCCGCGGCGCTGGAGCAGGTGCCGTCCGGATCGCCGCAGGCGCTGGGGGCGTTGATGGAGGTGGACCGCTCGACTCGGCGGCTCGTTCAGAGTCAGTTTGGAGCCAGGGCTCATGATTGAAGTATTGACGAGTATTGCCGCCTTTGTCGTGACCATCGGCATCCTGGTGGCGTTTCACGAATATGGACATTTCTGGGTTGCGCGCCGCCTGGGCGTGCGCGTGCTGACGTACTCAATCGGTTTCGGCCGGACCTTGTGGTCGACCCGACGCGGGCCCGAGCAGATCGAGTACCGCATCGGCGTGTTGCCTCTGGGCGGTTACGTGCGCATGCTCGACGAGCGGGAGGGACCTGTCGATCCCGCCGAGCGGCACCGCGCCTTCAACCGCCAGCCGCTGTGGCGTCGCTCGTTGATCGTGCTTGCCGGGCCGGCGGCCAATGTGCTGATGGCCGTGTTCGCCTGGTGGCTGATGTTCATGGTGGGGGTTGGCGGTCCGGGCAGTTACGTGGCCGAGCCTCCGGCCGGCACACCCGCGGCCGAGGCCGGTCTTCAGGACGGGGATCGGGTGCTGGCTGTCGACGGTGAGCAGACGCCTACTCTGGAGCGGCTGCGCATGGGCTTGCTCGAAGCCTCGATGAATCAGGGGCCCGCAACGCTTTCTATCGAGCGTGGCGATATCCCCGTCGAACTGTCGCTTGACCTGACCGGGATCGAGCCCTTGCGCCAAGACATGGCGCGCGATCCGCGTGACGTGATCGACATGGTCGGGCTGGTCCCTTGGACCCCGGCGGGGGAGGCCATCGTGCGCGAGGTTCAGCCCGGCTCGGTGGGAGAGTCAGCCGGGCTTGAGATCGGTGACATTGTGCGTCGAGTCGATGGGGCCCCTTACCGTGATCCGCGCGCGCTGATCGAACAGGTGTCCGAACGGCCCGGTGAGTCGCTCTCTCTGGAAATCGAACGGGACGGGCGGGTCATGGTGGTGGACCTGGTTCCGGCACCCGTCGAGACGGAGCAGGGCCGGATCGGCCGTATCGGGGTGATGCTCGGCATGGACGTGACCGACAGTGACCGTGCGCGGTACTGGGTGGTGGAACGACTTGGGCCGATTGACGCGCTCGGGGCCGCCCTGCAGCGCAGCTGGGACATGACTGCCCTGACCTTCCGGGTCATGGGGCGGCTTCTGACCGGCGAGGCCAGTCTGACCAACATCGCAGGTCCGGTCACCATCGCCGACTACGCAGGCAAGACCGCGCTGATGGGCGTTGCCACCTTTCTTGGTTTCCTGGCGCTGGTCAGTCTGAGCCTGGCGATCGTCAATCTCCTGCCCGTGCCGATGCTTGATGGCGGTCATCTGCTAATGTATGCCGTCGAGGCAATCCGGGGACGACCGCTGGATGAACAGGCCGAGGCAGTGGCCCAGAGGCTTGGTTTCACCCTGCTGATTGGATTGATGGCGCTGGCGTTTTACAATGACGCGATCCGACTTCTGGGGTGAGGCCGGGCGCCGTTCGCAGGGCTGGACGGTACCGCCATCGACCCGTGCCTCATCGTCCCGGCGGAGCGACCCGCACTCGATTGCCCGAGGCGGGTTCTTGAGGGCGCCGAGGTGTCGACGTTCAGGCCACCGGGCGTCGGCGACCGGACCGGCCGGGTGGCCTGATTCGCGAAAGTCGCCACGGAACTGCCCGATGTCCGATCAGGGCGGCTGGTGGCTCCGGTGCAAGCATCAACAGGACTAAGCATGATTCCTTTTCGTCGACCCCTGACCGGTCTCGCCCTGCTGGCTGCCTGTGCCAGCGCTCCGGCCGCGACGTTTACCATCGCTGACATCGAGGTGGAGGGACTGCGCAGCATCGCGCCAGGCACCGTCTTTACCTATCTGCCCTTTGAAGTAGGCGAGACTTTCGACGATTCCGACAGTACCCGGGTCATCGAGGCGCTCTACGAGACCGGCTTTTTCCGGGACGTCCAGGTGTTCCGGGATGGCGACGTGTTGCGCATCCGGGTCGAGGAGCGGCCGACCATTGCCGACTTGCGTTTCGATGGCAACAAGAAGGTCGAGACAGAGCAGCTGCAGCAGGCGCTCAAAGATATCGGCCTCGGGCGCGGACGTGTGCTGGATCCCCGCGCCATCGAGCAGCTTGAGGTCGAGTTGCAACGTGTCTATTTCAGCCTCGGCCAGTACGGTGCGCGCATTGACGTGGATGTCGAGGACCTGGGCGAAAACCGGGTGGCGGTGGATATCGACATCGTCGAAGGCAAGCCGGCCAAGATCCGCGAGATCGTGCTTGTTGGAAACGAGGACTTCCCGGCCGACACCCTGCGCAAGCAGTTCGCGCTTGGGCCCAAACCATGGTTCAAGTTCTGGGGCAGCTCCGACCAGTACTCACGGGAAAAGCTCGCGGCCGACCTTGAAAACCTGCGCTCGTTTTATCTGGATCGCGGCTACCTCAAGTTCACCATCGACTCGACGCAGGTCACCATCACGCCGGATCGCAAGGATATCGAGATTGTGGTGAACGTGACCGAGGGCGAGCGTTACCGGATCAGCGAAATCGACTACCAGGGCAACCTGCTGCTTTCCGACGAGGAACTGGCGGAGCTGACACAGGTGGCCCCGGACGAATACTTCAACCGCGAGCGGGTGGTGGAAACGGCGGACGGCATCGCCCGGACACTGGGCAATGACGGTTTTGCGTTTGCCAATGTCACGCCGATGCCGGAGATCGACGAGGCGAACAAGACCGCCAAGCTGGTCTTCCGTGTCGATCCGGGCAAGCGGGTGACCGTGCGGCGCATTGATTTTGCCGGCAACTTCAACACCGACGAAGAGGTCTACCGCCGCGAGCTGCGGCAGATGGAGGGCAGCTGGTATGCCGCCGACCAGGTGGACCGCTCGCGCACCCGCCTGGAGCGCCTGCCCGGGCTTCAGGCGGTCCGGCAGGAGCTGGTCCCCGTACCCGGCGTGGACGACCAGGTCGACTTGCGTTACGAGCTGGACGAGCAACTCTCCGGTTCATTCACTGCAGGGATCGGTTATTCGCAGTCCGAGGGCGTGCTCTTCAACCTGGGGCTGTCCCAGGAAAATTTCCTGGGCTCCGGCAAGGCAGTGTCCGTAAATGTCGAGCGCTCCTCCTTCCGGGAGTATTACCAGTTCGACTACCGCAACCCCTACTTCACGGTTGACGGGATCAGTCAGGGGTTTGGCGTGTTCTTCCGCAAGAGCAAGGCCGCCGAACTGAGCTTGTCCCGCTACCTTCTGGATGACTACGGCGCGAACGTCAGCTTTGGGGTGCCGCTGTCCGAGTTCACTTTTGCCCGGGCGGTCTTCCAGGCCGAGCGCCAGAACATCAAGGCGACCCCCGAGTCACCGAGCTGGGTGACCGGTGAGCCGGCCTTTGACGGTGATCGTCCCGGCCCGGGCTTTACAAATGACCACTTCCTGCTGTTTACGGTTCGCCCGAGCTGGACCTACGACAGCCGCAACCGGGCGTTCTTCCCGACCTCGGGGCAAAGGCACCGCCTGGAGGCGACCGTTGCCCTGCCAGGCAGCGAGTTGCTTTATTATGCGGGCGAGTATGATGGCCGGGTCTACTTCCCGGTCTGGGAAGACATCACCCTGACGGGGCGGGCGCAGGTGGCGCTGGCAGAAAGCTACGGAAGCACGCGCAGTGACTATGCCGGCAAGAGCGATTACTACGACAACCTGCCACCCACCCTGAACTACTGGGCGGGTGGGCCTAATTCGGTCCGGGGTTACGAAGACTTCTCTCTGGGGCCGCGTGACTCGAACGGCGATCCCATGGGCGGTGCGTTCAAGACCGTTGGCGGGGTCGAACTGGTGACACCGGTTCCGTTCCTGACGGAACAGGCGAGTACCGTGCGGATGTCCTTTTTCTACGATATCGGCAATGTGTATAAGAGTTACAGTGACTTCGATGCAGGAGAGCTCAGACAATCAGTCGGTGTCGGTGTGAACTGGTTCTCGCCGGTTGGCCCGCTGACCTTCAGCATTGCCCAGCCGTTGAACGACAAGCCGGACGACCGGACCCAGTCCTTCCAGTTCTCGGTAGGTGCCGGGTTCTGATGAATCGTCAACGTTTCCGGCGGGCCTGAGCGTCCCGGTAACGATTGGCGTTTTCCTATTTGATGATGGAGTAGTGTGCGTGAAGCGTTTTCTGTTGGTGGTGGCATTGATCTTCGGGGCAAGCCAGGCCGTGGCCGCTCAGGAGCTGAAGATCGGGTTCGTCAATTCCGCGGTAATTCTCGACCAGGCGCCGCAGGCCGAGGTGGCCCGCCGGGAGCTTGAGCGCGAGTTTTCCGGTCGGGAGAAGCAGATCATCGAGGCGCAGCAGGAGGCCCAGGCGCTTGAAGAACGCCTGAGCCGCGACGCGATTACCATGAGTGACAGCGAGCGGGCGCGCCAGGAGCGCGAGCTCAACCGCGCCATGCGTGATCTGCAGCGGATGCAGAACGAGTTTCGTGAAGACCTGAACCTGCGCAAAAACGAAGAACTCGGCCGGCTGCAGCGCCAGGTTCTGGAAACGATCCAGTCCATGGCACGCGAGGAAGGCTACGACCTGATCCTCGCCGAGGGCGTGGTTTACGCGGGCGACCGGGTGGACCTGACCGACGAAGTGCTCGATCGGCTGGAGGCTGCCTTGCAGTGAGGCGCGACCTGACCAATCCGTCGGCGTTTCCTGCCCGTGGTGGCTGAAGGCCGGTTGTGCCGATGACGAAGGAAGCGGCTCAGAGCGGTGCACATTTGTCCGTGGCTGCGCTTGCCGGGCTCGTGGACGGACGTGTGGTTGGAGACGCCGATCGGCAGGTGGACCATGTCGACAGCCTGGATCAAGCCGGCTCCGGCGCGGTGACGTTCGCCACCGGGCGCCGCTTTGCCCGCGCGCTTTCAAGCACCAGGGCGACTGTGGTTCTGCTTGAAGAGTCGCTTCTCGCCAGTTGTCCGACCACCGCGATTGTGGTTGACAATGCGCATGTCGCCTTCGCCCGTGCGGCACGTCACTTTGCCCCGGCGGCGCGCACTGCCCCGGGCATTCACCCTTCCGCGGTGATTGATGAAGACGTGCAGATCGATGACACGGCGTCCGTGGGCCCGTTGTGCGTCGTTGAGTCCGGTGCGCGCATCGGGCCAGGGGTGACTCTCGGGCCCGGCTGCCATGTGGGCAGCGAGGCGAGTATCGGGAAGGATACCCGCCTGATCGCCCGGGTTACCGTGCTTGAGCGGGTCCGGATCGGGGCGCGCTGCCTGGTCCAGCCGGGAGCGGTGCTCGGGTCGGAAGGCTTTGGTCTTGCGCTTGATGGTGGGCGCTGGGTTCGCGTGCCGCAGCTGGGCACGGTAATTATCGGTGATGATGTCGATATCGGCGCTAACACGACCATCGACCGGGGCGCGATTCAGGACACGGTGATAGCGGACGGCGTCAAGCTGGACAACCTGATCCAGATCGCGCACAACGTCGAAATTGGTGAGCACAGCGCGATTGCCGGCTGCGCGGGCCTGGCCGGTTCAAGCCGGGTGGGCCGGCACTGTACTCTGGCCGGTGGCGTGGGGCTGGCGGGGCATCTTGAGCTTGCCGACAACGTCCATGTCACCGGCATGTCGATGGTGACGCGCTCGATCAGGGAGCCTGGGGTGTATTCGGCTGGCACTCCGCTGGACAGCAATCGCCACTGGCACCGCAATGCCGTTCGGTTCAAGCAGCTTGACCGAATGGCGCGTCGTCTGGATGAACTTGAAGCCCGGTTGGCGGGCATGGACTCGGCGGAAGGAGCCGGCGAGACCTGACGGGCCTGTGGGCCTTTCAATCTTGTCAGTGCCGGGCAGTATCCGGCACCGGAGGGATATCGGGGGATCCATCCTGATGTTTCCAAAAGTTTACGTTCTGGGGAATGTTTCGTGAGTGACTCGATGTCCATCCAGGAGGTCATGCAGTACCTCCCGCACCGTTACCCGTTCCTGCTGATCGATCGAGTGCTCGAGTGGGAGCCCAACGAGTATCTGGTCGCGATCAAGAACGTGTCGTTCAACGAACCGTTCTTCCAGGGACACTTTCCGATCCGGCCGATCATGCCCGGCGTGCTGATCGCGGAGGCCATGGCGCAGGCGACAGGCGTACTGGCCTTCCGGAGTCAAGGCGGGCGACCCCAGGAAAATGCGCTGTACATGCTCGTCGGTCTGGACGATGTGACCTTCAAGCGGATCGTGGAACCGGGCGACCAGCTGCGCATCCGGGTGGAGCTCAAGCGCCTGATGCGCGGCATGGGCTTCTTCAACTGTGAAGCCCATGTCGGTGACGAGCTGGCCGCGCGAGCGGTGGTCAAGTGTGCCGCCCGAGAGGTGGTCGAGTGATCGATTCGCGTGCAATCGTCTCGGATGAGGCCCGCATCGACCCCAGCGTAAAGATCGGCCCTTTCGCCATTATCGAAGGCGAGGTCGAAATTGGCAGGGGGACCGTGATTGGTCCGCACGCGGTCATCAAGGGCCCTTGCCGGATCGGCGAGGACAACGAGATTTTCCAGTTCGCCGTTGTTGGCGAGGTCCCCCAGGATCTCAAGTTCCGCGGAGAACACAGTCTCCTGGAAATTGGTGACCGCAATCGCATTCGCGAGTTTTCCTCCCTGCACCGTGGCACGGAGGGCGGGGGTGGTCTGACGCGCATCGGCAGCGACAACCTGCTGATGGCCTACACCCACGTGGCCCATGACTGCCAGATAGGGAACCAGGTCATCCTCGCCAATGCCGCGTCGCTGGCCGGACATGTCGTCGTGGAGGATCACGCCATTCTCGGCGGCTTTGCAGTGGTTCACCAGTTCTGTCGAATCGGTGCCCATGCCTTTATCGGCGGGGCAACCAAGATTACCCAGGACGTGGCACCCTACGTGATGGTGGACGGCGCCCGCGCCCGCGCGGTGAGTCTCAACAAGGAAGGCCTTCGCCGGCGAGGGTTCGGCGCAGAGGAGCTGGCTGCGCTGCACAAGGCCTTCAAGTGGGTCGTCAAGTCCCGTCCCGTTGATGACGCGCAGTGGGCTGAGCTCGACCGCATGG
The DNA here is from genome assembly GCA_049974825.1 of Halothiobacillaceae bacterium. Classification (GTDB taxonomy): domain Bacteria; phylum Pseudomonadota; class Gammaproteobacteria; order Halothiobacillales; family Halothiobacillaceae; genus JBKHDT01. The sequence goes on from JBNGDJ010000061.1 coordinate 13,269, forward strand.
CCGAGTCCTCGGCGGCCGTGGCGCATCTGCTTGATTTCGTGCGCAACAGCGAACGCGGCATCGTGCGGTAGTCTGAGCGAATCTCCGACACCCTCGCGCAATCCCTTGCCCGATTCCGTCCGGTCGCGGACTTCTGGCCGTGGCGGGGCATCACGTCGGATCCAAAACCATGAACCATCGAGTAGAGCATGATAGCCTGGGACCACTTGAGGTCCCGGAAGATGCCCTGTACGGCGCGCAGACTCAGCGGGCCGTCGAGAATTTCCCGGTCAGTGGCGAGACCCTGCCTCCTGCCTTTGTGCGGGCACTTGGTTGGGTGAAGGCGGCCTGCGCACGAGCCAATCGAGACACGGGCCAGCTTGAGGCGCCGCTGGCGGATGCGATCGAGTCGGCCGCACGCGAGATCGCGGGGGGCAGGCATGCCGAGGCGTTCGTGGTGGATGTGTTCCAGACCGGTTCGGGCACGTCCTCCAACATGAATGCCAACGAGGTGATCGCCCGACTGGCAAGCAAGGGGGGCAGGGACGTTCATCCCAACGATCACGTCAATATGAGCCAGTCCTCGAATGACGTGATTCCGACCGCGATCCGGGTTGCCGCCACCCAGGAACTCAACGATTGTCTCTATCCGGCACTTCGTCACCTTGAGCGCCGCATCGACGAGCGCGCCCGGGAACTGGAGGATGTGGTCAAGACCGGCCGCACCCACCTGATGGATGCGATGCCGGTGCGTTTCTCGCAGGTGCTGGATGCCTGGCGGGACCAGTTGCGCGAAGCGGCGGATCGGCTCACGGATGCAGAAGTCAGGCTTCGGCGGCTGCCGCAGGGCGGGACGGCCGTGGGCAGCGGGATCAACGCGCCGGCGGAATTCGGCGCGGTCTTCTGTCGGCGGCTTTCCGAGATGACCGGCCAGTCCTTTGACCCCATGGACAACCCCTTCTGTGGCCTGGCCGTTCAGGATGCTCCGGTGGAGGTCAGCGCCCAGCTTCGGGGCCTGGCGGTCACGCTCAGCAAGATCGCCAACGACCTGCGCTGGATGAATGCCGGGCCGCTGGCGGGGCTGGGGGAGATCACTCTGCCGACACTGCAACCCGGCAGCTCGATCATGCCCGGCAAGGTCAACCCGGTGATTCCCGAGTCGGTGCTGATGGTCTGTGCGGACGTTCACGGACTGGATGCCACCGTCGCACTTGCCGGGCAGTCCGGCAATTTCGAGTTGAACGTGATGCTGCCCCTGATCGCGCGCAATCTGCTGCGCAGCATTCATCTGCTGTCCCGCGCCATGATGCTGCTGGCCGACAAGGCCATTGCAGGGTTTGAGGTCAACCATGAAAACCTTGAGCGTGCCCTTTCTCGCAATCCCATTCTCGTGACTGCGCTCAACCCGGTGATCGGTTATGAACGCGGCGCCCAGATCGCCAAGCGCGCCTATGCCGAAGGCCGGCCCGTTCTGGAAGTTGCGCTTGAGATGACCGATCTGGATCGGCCGACCCTTGAGCGCCTGCTCGATCCCCGTGCACTCACGGGTCCCACCGGGAATTAAGA
>JBNGDJ010000062.1:0-14648 GCA_049974825.1 Halothiobacillaceae bacterium
AAGGGGTTTCGACTCATCAATGGCGTAAGCCATTGAATTGCGGAGCATGGCCCGGGCGTGAACGCGGGCTCCGCCAGCTGGCGCGTTAAGCTGGCGTTAGCCCACAAATCCATGGATGGATTTGTGCAGAGTTTCCTTAGCGATACTACGCACGACCACGCGGGAAGCTCGGTTCGGGTCAGACCCTGCGTTTGGCCGGGGTTGCCCGCCTTCGCGTCTGGCTCATACGCCACGATCCTGTGGCTTGTGCCATGACCGGATCCCCACTTGGACAGGTCAGATCCGGCGCGTCTCACGCGCCATGCTGGGCACGATACAACCTCCCCGCACCTCTGTCTTCCTGCATCCGGCTCTGCATTGACCACAAGAAACAGGCGTTTTCCTGCGCTTGTCGCCGGAACGTGGCCTGCTTTCTGCTTGATCAGCCAAGACCAACGAAACCCGTGCCCGCGACAGCCCCAGATGGCTGTGCCCCGATTGCCGCCAGGCGGCGCAGACAGATCCCCATGGCGGGACGCAAGACCTGCCGGACACCCTTTTCGCTTCACGGTAGTCAGGGTGGCAGGCGCACCACCCCGGGGCGTGGGCACTGCGCCACGCACCAAGGCCGTGCAGCCTGCTTGCCGATGCCCCGGGAGGAGCAATGCCCGAGCAATTCAATCTGATCAATGCACTTTGGGTGCTGTTCAGCGCCACGCTGGTGCTGCTGATGCAGGCGGGGTTCCTTTGCTTGGAAGCTGGCATGATGCGACGCAAGAACGCGATCAACGTCGCCATGAAGAATGTCGCGGATTTCATGATCGCACTGTTTGTGTTCTGGGCCATTGGTTTCGGCTTGATGTTCGGGCATTCTCAGGGCGGCTGGATCGGCGGGTCGCTGCTGGCGCCGGATTTTTCCGCGACCGATCCCTGGACCGCGGTGTTCTTTGTCTTCCAGGTCATGTTCGTGGCCACCGCGGCAACCATTGTCTCCGGAGCCATTTCCGAGCGGGTTTCCTACGCAAGCTATGGCCTGATTACCCTCCTCGTGGTCATCTGGATTTATCCGCTCGCCGGGCACTGGGCCTGGGGTGGTGCCCTGGACGGGCCGCCCGGCTGGCTGGCCGGCCTGGGTTTCGTGGATTTTGCCGGCTCCACCGTGGTGCATTCGGTGGGCGGCTGGGTCGCACTGGCAGCCATTCTGCACGTGGGCCCACGCATCGGACGATTCACCGAAGAGGGTCCACAGCGAATTCCGCCGAGCAGCGTCCCTCTCGCCCTCCTGGGCATGCTGTTTTTCGTGATCGGCTGGATCGGGTTCAACGGCGGCAGTGAACTGGCGCTTGACCAGGAAGTGCCACGGATTATCGCCCATACCCTGCTGGCCGCCGCAGCGGGCGGCATCACGGCGCATCTGCTGGCGCGCTACTGGCTGCCCGACTACGTGGACAATCTCCTGCTGCCGATCAACGGAGTGATCGCCGGCCTGGTGGCGATCACCGCCGGCGTCCATGCGGTCAGCACGCTGGCAGCCGTGATCATTGGCGCCATGGGGGCCGTGGTCATGGTCCTGGCTGATTTCTGGATGATTCGCCGTCGGCTGGATGATGCGGTGGCCGCCGTCCCGGTCCACCTGGCCGCGGGGATTTGGGGCACGCTGGCCGTGGCGATCTTTGGAGACCTCGAAAAACTCGGGACGGGTCTGGATCGGTGGGCGCAATTGCAGGTGCAGGCCCTGGGCATTGTCGCCATTGGCGCAACCACATTCATCTTGGCCTGGATCGCCCTGGCTGTGATCAACCGGATCCACCCGCTGCGGGTATCGGCCGAGTCCGAACAGGACGGCCTGAACGTGAGCGAGCACGGCCAGCGCACGGATCTGACCGACCTGATGACAGCCATGGACAACCAGGCACGCAGCACCGATCTCTCCGCCCGTGTGCCCGTTGAGCCATTCACCGAAGTGGGCCTGATCGCCCGGCGTTACAACCAGGTCATGGAAGCGCTGGAACAGGCCGTAACTCACACCCGGATCATCGTGCGCGACATTGCCGACGGGCTGGTGACCTTCGACCGGGCCGGCATTGTACTCAGCGCCAACCCCAGCGCGGGTCGCATGCTCGCCCGCAGCACCGAAGAACTGATTGGCCGTCCCCTGAACGAAATGCTCGACGGCGCCCGATTTGAGCAGGGCAGCATACCGGACCTGACACGCCAGGGTGTCCACCGGCTCGAAGGGCAGTTCGACGAGACCTTTCGGCACCTGGAACTGCGCATTTCGCGAAGCGGGGACGAACAGAACCTTTTCTATACCGCGATGCTTCAGGATCTGACGGAAAAGCATCGATACGAGGAGCAGCTGCATCGCGAACGGGAACTGGCGCAGGTCACGCTCGAATCAATCGTCGATGCGGTCATCACCACCGACGAGGCCGGGCGCGTCCGATTCCTGAACGCCAATGCCAGCGCACTCTGCGGCCTGGACGAGGAAACCGCACGGGGCCGACCGCTCTGTCGTCTGTTCCGGTTCGCGGACGAAAATCACCCGGTGCAGTGCAGCGAAGCACTGGACCAGTTGATGCGCCAGAAGAAGATTCTCAGCGGCGTGGAGACCTGGACCCTGATCGACCCGGCCGACCAACGCCATACCGTCCAGTTTACGGCAGCGCCCATCTTCGACCGGGCCAGACGCCTGGTCGGCGGCGTTCTGGTCCTGCATGACATTACCGAAGCGAGGGCCCTGGAAGAACAGCTCTCCTACCAGGCGCGACATGATGTACTGACCGGGCTGCTCAACCGCAGGGAGTTCGAGGCCCGACTGGCAAGCGCGATCACCTCTGCCCGGCATGGCGGGCAGACGCACATGCTTTGTTATATCGACCTGGACCAGTTCAAGATCGTCAACGACACCTGTGGCCACCTGGCCGGTGACGAGCTGCTGCGTCAGGTCAGCCGGCTGCTTCAGGAACAACTGCGAGGCGAGGACATCATCGCCCGCCTGGGCGGCGACGAATTCGGCGTGATCTTCACGGACTGCGGCGTCGAGGAGGGGCTGGAGATTGCCAACCGACTGCGCGAAGAGGTGCGGGCCTTCCGCTTTCCCTGGGAGGACAAGCAGTTCGGGATCGGCGCCAGCATTGGGCTTGTTCGCCTGGACGCGGATTGCGAAGGACTGGCGGAGGTGATGGGCCAGGCGGACTCGGCCTGCTATGCCTCCAAGGATCACGGACGAAACCGAGTTCACCTTTTCGAAAGCAGCGATGCCGACCTGGCCAGTCGCCGCGGGCAGATGCAGTGGGTCCAGCGCATTCGTGATGCCCTGGACCATGACCGGTTCCGGCTGTACTTCCAGTCAATCGTACCCGCCGCCGACCCAAAGGCACAGGCCACCCATTATGAAATCTTCGTCCGGATACTGGACGATGAAGACAACTTGATCCCGCCCGGCGCCTTCATTCCCTCGGCGGAACGCTACGGCCTGATGACGGAAGTCGACGAGTGGGTGGTACGCAACACCCTGGCCTGGATGGGCGACATGCAGCGCACCCACCCCGACAGCCCGCGAATATGCGCGATCAACCTTTCTGGCCCGAGCTTGGGAAAACCTGAGTTTCTGGAGCGAATCCAGACACTCATCGCGCATCACGACGTGCGTGCCGAATCCATCTGCTTCGAGATTACCGAGACGGCGGCCATCGCCAACATCAAGGCTGCCAAGTCCTTTATCGAGACCCTGCGCGCCGCCGGCTGCACCTTTGCCCTGGACGACTTCGGATCGGGCCTGTCGTCCTTTGGCTACCTGCGCAACCTGCCGGTTCAATACCTGAAAATCGACGGCAGCTTCGTCAAGGATATCTGCGAGAGCGGTATCGACGAGGCGATGGTCCGATCCATTCACTCGATCGGCGAAGTCATGGGGCTCAAGACCATCGCCGAGTTCGTGGACAGCGCCGAAACCGTCGAACGGCTTGCGCAGATCGGCGTCGATTACGTTCAGGGCTATCACATTGACCGCCCGCGCCCGCTCGAGCAGCTCGATGGCGTGGCCTTCATGCCCCGCTGAGACCCACTTCGCCAGCCCCCAATACCCTTCTGGCATCATTATTGCTTAATCAACAGTAACCGTGGCGCCAACACAGGACGTGCCCCGGGACCGGTGATCCGAAAATCAAAAAAGGATTTCCCGTCGCACCTTTACCGGCCTTTCAAGGACAACGCCCGGCCCAACAAGCCAAAGCATACCGGGCGCAGTCGCGTTCGAAATGGCCCCCCCCCAAATCGGACCGCCCGACACGAACAGGAAAGGTGCCATGGAAACTGTCACTCAAGCACAATTCGACACCCTCTGGATCCTTGTCGCCGCCGCCCTGGTGATGTTCATGCAGGCCGGTTTCACGGCACTGGAATCGGGCCTGACTCGGGCCAAGAACACCGCCAACGTAGCCCTGAAAAACCTCACGGACTTTCTCGTCTCGGTACTGATCTTCTGGCTGGTCGGCTACACCCTGATGTTCGAGGACAGCTTGGGCGGTTTTCTCGGCCTCGGTCCACTGATGCCAGAGCCGGACACGCCGGGCGCCATGGCCTTTCTGGTGTTCCAGGCTGTGTTCGCCGGCACCGCGGCCACCATTGTCTCCGGTGCGGTCGCCGAGCGGATGAAGTTCCTGTCCTATGCCCTGGTCGCCTTGGTGGTGGTGGCCCTGATCTACCCCATCTCGGGCCACTGGGTCTGGAACGAATCAGGCTGGCTTGCCCAAATGGGGTTCATCGACTTTGCCGGCTCCACCGTTGTGCACTCTCTTGGTGCATGGGTTGGGCTTGCGGGCACGCTCCTGATCGGTCCGCGCATCGGTCTGTTCGGCGAGGATGGCAAGGCAAAACCGATCCGGGGTCACAATCTGGTCTTGGCCGTCATGGGCGTGCTGATCCTCTGGTTTGGCTGGTTCGGATTCAATGGCGGCTCCACGCTCTCCGGCGGGGACGCCGTGGCCGGCGTGATCGCCAACACTCTGCTCGCCGCGGCGGCAGGGGGCCTGGCCTGCTTCTTTACCTCGCTGGCCTTCCACGACCGCAATCTGGTCAGCGTGGAGAAGTTGCTCAACGGGGTGATCGGCGGCCTGGTCGCGATCACCGCCTGCGCCCATCTGGTCTCGCCGGGCAGCGCCGTGCTGATCGGCCTGATCGCCGGTGTGGTGGTCTATCTGGCCGAACTGCTTCTGCTACATGTTCTGCGTATCGACGACCCGATCAATGTGGTGGCCGCCCACGGGTTTGCCGGTGCCTGGGGAACGCTGGCCGTCGCCTTTTTCTCGACCGCACCCCTGCCTGCCGGCACAATGCTGGCTCAGGCAGGCGTCCAGGCACTGGGGGTCCTTGCGGTATTCGGCTGGGGTTTCGGCATGGGCCTGCTGCTGTTCGGGATACTCAAGGCCGTGGGCAAGCTGCGCGTCAGCGCCGAGGCGGAACAGGAAGGGCTGAATGTATCCGAGCACGGGGCGACCAATCCGGCTCTGGACATGCAGCGAACCATGCAGGCCATCATGGATGACGGGGACCTGACCCGCCGGGTCGAGGTTGAGACCGGATCGGAAACCGAACCCCTGGCCCGGATGTTCAATCATTTCCTCGCACACTACGAATCGGCGATCGGCCGACTGGCACACAGCGCCGCAGAACTGGCCGCTTTCTCTGAGAACATGCGCCTTGCCGGCAGCCGGCTGACCGAGGGCGCGCGATCCCACGAGCAGCAGACCCTGCGGATCACCGACTCAATCGATACTCTGGTGCAGGCGGTGGAATCCTTCTCGCAGCAGGTCCATCAGACGCACGAGCAGGCGACGGACGCTCAGGCAGCGTCCGCGCACGGCGCCGAGGTGGTTCACCATGCTGAGACCCGAATCCAGAATCTGTCTGGTCAAGTGACCGAAGTCTGCCAGGGCATTGAGGCGGTGGCCCAGGACAGCAGCGCGATCAGCAAGATTCTGGAGACCATCGAGGCCGTGTCCGAACAGACAAACCTGCTCGCGCTGAACGCGGCAATCGAGGCGGCACGCGCCGGCACCGCGGGACGCGGGTTTGCAGTGGTGGCCGAGGAAGTGAGGAATCTGTCCATGGCCACCAAGGGCCATGCCAGCGAGATCCGTCAGAATATTGAGCGGCTGCAAAATCGAGTAGACGATGCGACGCAATTGGCGCGAGGCGGCATCAATCTGGCCCGGGAGGCCGTGGACGCGGTTCGGGACAGCGGTGCCGCATTCGCCCGGATCGCGGAGCGGATCGAGGCGATCAACGGCTCCAGCGGTCAGATGGCGCAACTGGCCGAAACCCAGTTTGGCGTAGTGGACACTGTGCGAGTGGGCAATCAGGCCATTGCGGAAGTCACCCGCGAGACCGGGCGCGAACTGGATGATCTGGCAAGCCTCGGCGGTCGGGTTTCGACCCTTTCCGATCAGCTGAGTGCCGAGGTTGCCCAATACAATGCCCGGACGCTGCACTGAAGCCGGTCGCCGTGAAATCCCCGGTCATGCCTTGGGACTGCCCGACCCCGCCTTGGCCGGCCGTGCCAACAAGCGCGCATAGCGATTGACGAGCCAGACCTGGCGTTCGAACAGGCTGGTCGCGGCGAAAAGCCGTGCCTGGCTATCCGGCGACAGCTCCCGATCCGTGGCGATCAGCTCACCGCGGATGCGCTCCATGAGTCCCGACCGATCCTGGCTGGTGTCCTGCAGCAATGCCAGATCCTCGGGATCACCCGGCAGGCTGTCGGCCAACAGCGACAGCAGCATGTGCAGACCTTCAAGCAGGCTGCTGCGCAAGGCGCGGGCCGACGGCTCATCCAGTGCCGGTGCGAGCGTGTCAACCAAGTCGTGGCAGCCTTCCTGCAGGTGGGCAAGCAGGTCGTTTCGGGCATGAATGTTCACGACACGCTCCAGCGTTTCACCAGACTGGGGGCGTGCCATCAATTCTCCGACAAATCGTCCGATCTCGCCGGATACGGCCCTTGACGCCGGATGCAATACCTCCAGCGGCAGGGTCGATGTCTCGGATGCATCCTCGCGCAGGCTGTCCAGATAACCGGGCAGCCTTTCCACCAGGCGTCCCTGCTCGCGCTCGGCCAGATCCAGCGCTGACTCGGCATCGTACAGCGCCTGGTCATAGAGGTACTTGGGCCGGCCCAATGATTCGGCCGGGTCCTCGGGCGACCAGCGTGCTGCCAGAGCCAGGAGCGGCCCGCCAAGAAGGCTCACAGAGGCAGCCGACGCCACCTGAAGCAGCAGATAGATCCAGGCTACCTGCGTGGCCAGGTCGTCTGCCGGCAGGGCGGACAATGCCTTGAGACCTGGCAGGTCAAACCACAATTCCACCAGGAACAACGGCAAGATCACCAGTACCCCGATCACCTTCAACCAGACCTGGACCAGCGCAAGCTGCCGACTGGTCCCCCGCAGGTTGGCGCTCATCAAAAAGACCGCCAGGCCGGAACCCACGCTGGCTCCGAAGACGATCATGATGGTCTGGTCCAGATCCAGCAGCCCGACCGTGGTCATGGTGACGGCAATAACCGAAACCGTGGCCGATGACTGCATGACCAGGGTCAGCACCAGCCCAACCACGAAGGCAAGGACCAGGGATTCAGCCGAAAACCGCAGGAACGACTGGACCCAGAGAATATCCTTGAGTGGTTCGGCGCCTGACTTGATCATCCACAGGCCGAGAAACAGCAGACCCACCCCGAACAGCGCGCCCACCAGGTGCCGGTAGCGGTCGTGCTCGTGCAGTCCAAGGTAATACCCCAGACCAACCAGCCCAAGCAGATAAAGCACCAGCAGGTGGATATCCAGGGTTGCGACCATGACCAGCGCGGCCGTCCCCACATTGGCCCAGGCAACGATCGGCAGCGCCCGCCGCACATCCAGAAGGCCTGCCGTGGTCATGGACACCATGATGAAGGTGACGGCATTGGTGCTTTGCGTGACGGCGCCGGAGAGTGTCCCGAGCGCGGCCGACAGCGCGGGGCGACGGGTTGCCTGCTGGATCATCGCCCGAAAGCGCCGGCCGCTCATCTGCTTGAGATGTGACCCGATCGCCTTGACACCGATAAAGAACAGGCCGAGACCGGCAAAGAGTGTCCCGAAGATCTCCATGGCTCAGCGAGAAGCAGCGTCCGTCCGGCGCAACGTCATGGCGAGAATCAGCAGGAGAAGAATCAGACCGGTGGCATTGGTGATCACCAGAACCCGCGCAAGCGAGGCGTAACGGGCCTCGTCGGCAGCGCGGTGCGCTGCCTGCTCGGCGGCCACCGCTTCGTCCTGTCCGGCTACCACCTCCTCGAAGCGGTCTGCCAGAGCCCGGTCAATGCCCCGGACCCGGGCATCGAGCACCCGAGCCCGATCGGGCAGGGCTGCCGAGTCTTCCGACAGCGCCGCGCGATATCCGGCGGTGACTTCCGAATGCATCCGGCGCAGGGTCGGCACCGCCTCGCCCAGTACGCCCTGCCCTGCCAGTCGCTCATCCAGCTGATTCAGCGCATCCTGCACGGCGGCCACCTGATCATCCAGTGCATCCAGGTAGCGCGCCCGATCAGCCGGGTCATGGCCGCGCAGCAGCACATTCTTCCACTCCTGAACCTGTCGCCGAAAGTGAAGTTCTGCCTGCCGCAGGGTTTCCAGGTCATCCATCTGACGGTCCAGCGATGCCAGCCCGGCCCGGTGCCGCTCATCCACATAATACAGGCCAAACAAGGCCGCCAGCCCGTTGACGAGCATGAGCAGCATGACCAGGCCGAACAGTGAAATGGTCCGTTTTCTGAGTTCGTTGTTCTTCATGTTCGAGGGTTGATTTCTCGTTTTTCGACCAACTTGCGCTCGCCATTCGATAATAAAAGGCAATCAATATCTGCGCAGGGCGATAGCCACGGGAGAGACTTTGCACAAATCGCTCCCGGGCTATTTGCAGCGTCTCCTGAGCCCGCCGGGTGCCCCCTGCAGGACACATCATGGGCACCTCGAACTTTTTCGAGGTGCCCTTAATCTTGACCAAAGAAAAGGCCGCGACACAAGCGTCGCGGCCCAGATTTCTGCTGACGGAGTGATTACTCCATCGGCTAGGCTAGGCTAGCCTTGACCGCAAGACCGTCAGGACTTGTGCTCCAACGACTCCCCGGACTTTTTCCAGAACATCCAGAAAACGTACCCCAGGAAGATAAAAATGCCGACGATGGTGGCGATGCTCATGATCACAATCAGTTTTTCGATGTCCATCTTTGCGCTCCTCACGATTCGGGGGACAACCACAATGGCCCCTGACAGAATCTGGAACAACCGCCTGTCAGAGCGAGGCTCGGGGTGTCCTTGTCGCCACCGCACCCCGCAGGGTTCGATGGCGCGTTGAACCAGGCAGGAACACCTCGCTCAACCTCCGGCCATGCCATTAGCATCCACTATAGACCCATTACCACACAATGCAACCGAGTATTACACTCGGCTGCGCCCCCTGCTGTAGCCGCCATGCAACAGCTCAGGGCGCCGGGTCCGGAAAGCGCGCGTGAATCCCGTCAATGGCAGCGAGAAGCTCGGAGGACAGCTGCAACCGGCGAGCATCAAGGTTGCTCGCCAGTTGCGCGCAGGTCGTCGCCCCGACAATCACGCTGGCCGTGGCCGGCTGCTGCAGCGCGAAGGCGATTGCCATCTGCGCCGGGTCCAGGTCATGCTCGCGCGCCAGTTCCACATAGGCCCGGACCGCCTCGGCCACCTGCGGTCCGGCATAGCGCCGCCCGAAGCCCGGAAAACGGGACAGCCGCGCGTCAGCCGGCTTGCTGTCAAGGTACTTGCCGGACAGCAGGCCGAAGGCCAAGGGGCTGTACGGGAGCAGTGACACCCCTTGATAATGGCAAACTTCGGCCAATCCGCCCGTCTCGAAACTGCGATTGAGCAGATGGTAGGCATTCTGCACCGACACAACCCGAGCACGGCTGCCGGCATCCGCAACCTGTAAAAAGCGCATCACGCCCCAGGGTGTCTCGTTTGAAAGCCCCAGATAGCGCACCTTGCCGGAACGAACCAGCCGGTCGAGTGCCTCCAGCTGCACTTCGATCGATTCGGTCTCCCGACACCGCTCGGGGACGAAGTGCCTCTCTCCGAACATCGGCACATAACGATCCGGCCAGTGAATCTGATAAAGATCCAGATAGTCCGTGCGAAGCCGCCGCAGGCTGCCCTCAACCGCTTTCTCGATCTGGGCGGGCGTAATCCTCGGCCCGCCCCGGATCCAATCAAACCCGCGAGCCGGACCGGTCACCTTGGTGGCGATCACCAGCCTGTCCCGGGGCTGCCTTGCCAGCCAGGAACCGACCATCCGCTCGGTTTCACCCTGGGTTTCACGACGCGGCGGCACCGGATACATCTCTGCCGTATCAATGAAATTCACCCCCGCCGACACAGCCTGATCCAGCTGGGCGTGCGCCTCTGTCAGGTCATTTTGCTCGCCAAAGGTCATGGTTCCGAGACAGATTTCGGAAACTTCCAGATCGCTCTGGCCGATTCTTCGCAGGGTCATGCTCATGATCCAGCCTCCAAAAAACAAAAAAATCCTGCCGGAATCCAGCGCCGTCAGGCAGCAAACGGCAGATATCATTGTGCCGAAACGGTACAAGCCATGATGCGCCCGGCGAATCCCTGCGTTCAAGTCGGGACGCCCAAAAGCAAAGATCCCCAGTCCAGGGACCAGGGATCTTCTCTGATTTGCGGTTCTGGTCAGTCGAAAACCGTCCCCCGGGAGGGGCTGCAGCCGATCAGACCATCCGCGTTCGGGTCATCAGGTCACTTGCCGCCCATGCTTTCAAGCAGTTCCCGGGCACGGGCCGCACCGCCCCCGCCGGCTTCGACCACCTCTTCAAGCATCATCCGGGCACTTTCCTGATCACCCATTTCCAGGAATGCCTCGGCCAGTCCGATCTTGGTTGCATCCCCGTCCCCTTCGTCACCACCAGACGCTGGCGCTGCATTGTCCGGCTCGGTTTCGACAATGGGGGCCTGGTCAATCTCGATGGGGGGCTGAGGCGCCTGCACTGAATCGGTCGTGGACGATTCCGGCAGATCCAGACTCAAATCCGAATCGGATCGCTCGTCGTCGGCCGATTTGCCGGGATCAGTCGATGCCGCAGGCTCAGGCGCAGTCGGCTTGAAATCATCCATGTCAAACTCGATCGTCCCCGGAGCATCCGGTTCACGATCAGCCACCTCTGTCGCAGAGGATGGCTCAAGCTCGGAGAGCGCATCCTGCTTTTCATGCGACGGCTCGGCAGCCGGCTCAGGCTGTTTTTGTTCGGATTGATCCGACGTGTCCGCTGCGCTGTCGCGCTCCGGGAACGACAGGTCAAACTCCAGTGGCTCAAGCGCCTCGTCCGCCGAACGAGTTTCGCCACGCGACACTTCCGAACCCGGTTTTTCCACGCTCTGTTCGGCCGGTTCCGGGAGGTCCGCCGCGGGCTGGCTGGACGTCGGCACATCGATATCTCCGAAGTCGACCTCCGCCGGGGAAATCTGCTCATCGGTCACCGGCAAATCATCCTCGGACTGGGGCTCTTCGCTGGTCTCGCTGCCGCCGAACAGACGGTGTCCCGGCGCGACGCTGCGCCCAAGCTCCGCCACTTCCTGCCACTCGTCGCTGGTTTCTTCCACACGCTCGTGCAACTGCTCCGCTTCGGCCACGAAGCGATCAACCTCGCCAGCTTCCCCCCAGAGCTTGACCAATCGCAGGCGCAGATCGTTGCGATCCGGGTGACTGGCCAGCATGTCGCTCATCAGCTGACCGGCCTGGTCGGTCAAACCATAGGCCATCAGGACTTCGGCCTCGTGAATGCACTCCTGGACCTCGTCACCGGAGGCATCCTCATCCAGGTCCATTGTCGGCGGCCCGATATCAGCCACTTCCGGCTCGGCCGGTTTCTCGACCGGTTGAGGCGGTCGCTCGGCATCGGCCTCATCAGTAGCTGCTGCAGTGGCCACCGGTGCTGCGGCCACGGGTGCCGCGTCCACTGCCGGTTCACGACGTTCGGATGACTCAACCTGACGCGCCCGCCGCGCGCTGCGCCAGAGGAGAAGCAGGAGCAGAAGGATCAGCAGACCCGCCGCCCCCAACAGGTACGGGCCCCAGAAATACAGCAAATCCTGCTGGATCGCCTGCAACTGCTGACGCAGGGTCTCGGTTCGGGACTCCTCCTCCGAAAGCATCTCTTCAAGGCGGTCGACCTGCTCGTCGCGCATGGTGAGCAGCTCCTCGACACGCGCGACCTGAGCCCGTACCGCATCAAGCTGCTCGGCCAGCCGATCGTTTTCGGCCCGGGCCATCAGGAGTGCCTCGTCCGTGGCGCCTGCACCACCGAGAGACTCCATCGGCAGGTCGATCGCCGGCAGGATCGGCATATCCACCGCCTGCGTCTCAGCCACTGCTTCCTCGACAGTTTCTTCCTCGACTGTTCCGCCTTCAAGCTGGTCTGCGGCGGAATCCTGCGCCTCTTCCTCGGCGACGCGCTCGTCCGCCTGCTCAGCCTCGGCCCCTTCGGCAGCCGCGGGCGATTCACCCACCGGTTCAATAACCTGAACCCGCGGCCCGCTGGCCACCACCTCGGTATCGGGTTCTGCCGCGACCTCGACATCCTCGGCCCGTTCACCCTCGTCCAGGCGCTGATGAAGTGCCGCAACCGACTCGGGGCCCGGCACCTTGAGCATCACTCCAGCCAGCAGCCGATCGGGATTGCCGTCAACAAACGCCTGTGGGTTGGATGCCACCAAAGCCTGCATCATCTGCTGCTGGGACAGGTCGGTGCCGGTACGCGCCGCCTGAGCGAGGCTGTAGAGCGTGGCACCACGGGGAACCGGTCCGTAGGATGCACCCATCTCGATGGGCGGCAGGGCCGGCCGATCGGGCACGGCAGCGGTTTTCACCGGCGCGGGCGCACGATCCGGCGGATCAAGCAGAAGGTTGTACTCGCGGATAATGACGCCATCGGGCGACTTGAGCTCGACCAGGAAGCTGACGATCGGCTCGCGCATCTCCTGCCGGGAGGTGACTTCGACAGCTGCCCCACCTGCTCCAGGCACCAGTTCGAACTCAAGGTTGCCGGCGACCGAGTGCCAGTCCAGCCCGACCGCATCAAAACGATCTTCGTCGGCCAATCCGACCGAGAGCTCATCGAACTCGGCGCTGTCGATGTTTGTCAGCGGAATGACCGCACGCAGGGGCTGGGCCAGATACGACTCCACCCTTGCCTGTCCGAGGTCCGTGGCAAGCGTGCCGCCCGGAATGGCCGCGACCGCACCGGCCATGACCCAACTCAACTTCCGCATGTCTGTGGTTCTCCGTGGTCGAACGGCAGGCCGATCCAGCCGGCCGCAAATATCGGCATCAAGATTATCACCCGCGTTCATCAGATGATGCAGCAAACGCACCACAACCGCCGGCCATCAGCGTAGCAACTGTTGCACAGAGGATACAGCAGGCACGACGAAAGACCACTCGGTCAGAGATGCTCGGCGATCAAACGCTCGGCAATCTGGACGCTGTTGAGCGCCGCGCCCTTGCGCACGTTGTCCGAAACCACCCAAAGGTCGATACCCCTCGGATGGGAGATGTCCTCGCGAATGCGTCCCACGTAGACCGGATCGCTGCCGGCGGCCTCGGTCACGGCGGTGGGGTAGCCACCATCACAGCGATCGTCAAGAATCTCGATGCCTTCAGACGCTTCCAGCAGTTCCCGGACACGCTCTGCGGTGATCTTCTCGCGTGTTTCGATGTGCACGGCCTCGGAATGGCCGAAGAATACGGGAACGCGCACCGCGGTCGGGTTCACGAGGATTCGCTCGTCCTCCATGATCTTTTGCGTCTCCCAGACCATCTTCATTTCTTCTTTCGTGTACCCGTTTTCCTTGAACACGTCGATATGCGGAAGACAATTGAAGGCAATCTGCTTGGGATAGACGCTCGGTTCGATCGGCTTGCCGTTAAGCAGGGCAGCCGTCTGGCTCGCCAACTCTTCGATGGCCTCCGCACCGGAACCCGATACCGCCTGGTAGGTCGCCACGTTGATGCGCTCGATGCCCACGGCATCCTGAATCGGCTTGAGTGCGACCAGCATCTGGATGGTGGAGCAGTTCGGGTTGGCAATAATGCCGCGATCCTTGTACCGGGCAATCGCATGCGCATTGACTTCCGGAACAACCAGCGGAATCTCGTCGACATAGCGGAATTCACTGGTGTTGTCGATGACCACGCAACCCGCCGCGGCCGCTTTCGGCGCATATTCGCGCGAAATCGAGGCCCCCGCGGAAAACAGACCGATCTGAACGGTAGAAAAGTCGAAGGTGGCCAGGTTCTCGACCTCAATATGCCGGTCACCGAAACGCACCCGCTTGCCCACGGAGCGCTCGCTGGCCAGTGCATGGACGCGACCGACCGGGAACTTGCGCTCCGCAAGAATCGACAGCATGGTTTCCCCAACAGCACCGGTGGCGCCGACGACGGCAACATCGAACGTTCTGCTCATGATTAATCTGTTTTCCTGGTTCGGAATGAATGGATGACGGCAAAAGCCGCGAAAATTTGCGCGGCTTTCCATAAGGAAACTCTGCACAAATCCATCCATGGATTTGTGCAGCAACGCCCGGGCCGAT
>JBNGDJ010000063.1:0-14576 GCA_049974825.1 Halothiobacillaceae bacterium
ATGGCTTGCGCCATTGTGCGGCAGGGCATCCGAGACCGGCACGGGAAGGCCTGCATTCGTGCAGACCTTCCCTCGTCGACCCCGCGACCGCTTCGGCCGCACCCTGCCGGCCCATCTGCAAGCACAGACTCACCTGGCAAGTTTCAATGGAGATCGCCCTCGTGACCGCCCGGTGCCAGCATGTGCCGGGCCTGGCTGAGAGCTCCGGCGCCTGTCAACCGACCATCGCCCAGTCCACTGGGGTACCTGCCGGAACATCGACATTTACTCGCCGCCCAATTAGCACCTCGAAATACCGAGGGGGCAGCCCATGCCCCGGCCTCACAGCCCGCAGATTCTCCGCCGTCAACACATCTCCCGCCTTCATGTCCCGCGCAATGTACAACGACCGCCGCAACGGCCGCTGGGTCGCCTCACTCTCTCGCGGCTCCTCGCGCACACTACCGAGGGCCTGCCATGCGGTGCGGGCATCGCGCACAAGGTCGGCCAACTCCTCGGGCTCCAGCGAGAACCCGGAGTCTGGCCCACCATCGGCGCGGCGCAGGGTCACGTGTTTTTCGATGACACAGGCGCCCAAAGCGACGGCAGCTGCGGGCACGGCGCGCTCCAGGGTGTGATCGGACAAGCCGGGCACGACGCCGTAGCGTTCGGTCAAGTGCGGCAGGGAGCGCAGGTCGGCCTCCTGCGCCGGAGTCGGGTAACCGGAGGTGCAGTGGAGCAGGCAGAGGTCTTCGCAACCGGCGCGGCGGGCGGCGGCGACGGCCTCCATCACCTCGACGCGGGTGGCCATGCCGGTGGACATGATCATCGGCCGCCCCTTGCTGGCAACGTATTCGATCAGCGGAATGTCGACCAGCTCGAAGGAGGCGATCTTGTAGGCCGGCGGATCGAACGCCTCCAGGAAGTCGACGGCGGTGCGGTCGAAGGGCGACGAGAAGACGTGCAGCCCGCGCTCGCGGCCGCGCTGGAACAGCGCCTCGTGCCACTCCCACGGGGTATGGGCCCACTGGTACAGCTCGTAGAGGGTGTGGCCGGCCCAGGGGCCCTCGCGGAGCTGGAAGTCCTCGCGGTCGCTGTCGAGGGTCATGGTGTCGGCGGTGTAGGTCTGCAGCTTCACCGCGTCGGCACCGGCCTCGGCGATGGCGTCGATAATGGCCAGCGCGCCCTCCAGGCTGCCGTTATGGTTGGCGGAGAGCTCGCCGATGATGTAGGGCGGGTGGTCAGGGCCGATGGGGCGGTCGCCGATGCGGATTTCGGTGTTCTTGCTGGTCATGGAGTGGCTCATGCGGTTGGCTGTTCGGTGGATAGACGGACCATATAGACGGACTGGTCGGGCATCGTCCGGATCGCCTCGAAGCCGTGGCGGGCGAAGAATGCCGGGATGCGCGTTGTCAGGCTGATGGCGCCGGGATTGTCGCCGATCAGGGTCTCGACCAGACGGTCGGCGAGGCCGAGGCCCTGGTAATCGGGGTCCACCGCCAGACTCTCCAGATGGCCGCCCTTGCTGTGCCGGGCGCAGTAGACCATAGCGACGGTCTGCTCTTCGTGCTCAACGGTATAGAGCGGGTCACCCGGCTTGTAGAGGTCGAGCATGCGCTCGAAGACATCGCGGGGCGGTTTCGGGTAGCAGCGGTCCAGTAGCTCCTTCAAGGCCCCTCCAGCGCGATCCGGTATGTCGTACTGGCAATGAATCACGAGGGAACCTGCCACACGTCCCTGCTCTAACTGCACTCGGAACAATTCTGTTCGGCTTCCCGGTGTTTCTGTCGGTCCCATCAAGTATTCCGTGTTCCGGTAATGCGAAGCTCGAATCGCCGCCCCCGCCACTCAAAGAAGGCGGGATAGCGCTCATTGTCCACCACCCGCAGCAAATCAAACTGCTCCGCCAACGGCCGTTCCGGGTCGAGCCGGCTGTCCTCCGGTCCCCGGCGCGGGTAGAAGCTTTCCTCGCCCGACTGTTCCTGTCCTTGCTCAACGCTGGCGGGATAGTCGTCGACGAATTCGCGGCAGAGCGCGCGGGTGGCCTCGGCCTGGGCAGCGCGCAATTCGTCCACCAGTTCGTGGCCCTCGAACTCGACCCAGCGCTGGGCGTAGATCGTGCCGCTGTCCACCTGGTCCGCCGCCTCGATGAGGGTGACGGGGATGCGCTCCGCGCCGTCGAGGATCTGCCAGGTGAGCGGTGACCAGCCCTTGCCGCGCGGCAGGTCGCTCTCGTGGACCACCAGGGTGTGGCGGAACCGCGCACGCACGGTCTCGGGCAGCAGGCGACCGAAGCCGAGGCAGAAGCAGAAGTCGCCCGCCCCGGCCTCGGCCAGCTCGTGGGTCCAGTGGACGGTGTGGCCGAGTTCTTCCCAGTCCTCCACCAGATCCAGCAGGTGGGCGTTGATCCAGCTGTCGGCGTCAGAGAGGATCACGAGTTTGCGGGGGGGGGGGCACTCTCCCCTTCCCGCCGCGCCGCCAGGGCGTCGAGCCGGGCGATGCGTTCGCGCAGGCGCTCGCGGTGTTCCGGCCATTCGCGGGCCAGCAGGCCGAGGCGGATGATGTCCACGTGCTGCTCGCCGTCGAAGTGCTGTTCGCGGAAGACGCCCTCGCGGGTGAAGCCGCACTTCTTGTGGAGATTGACCACAGCGGTATTGGTGGCCAGCACTTCACAATTGAGTTTGTGCAGGCCCAGTTCGTTGAAGGCGTGCTCCAGCGCGGCGTACTCCATGCGCATACCGATGCCCGGCGGCGCCTCCGGCCGGGCGTAGAAACCCCAGAAGGCGGTGCCCCCCTCCGGCTCGATGTCGGTGAAATAGACCACGCCTGCGGGCTCATCGCCGGCATCCAGGTAGAGGTACCAGCGCCGGGTCGGATCGGCCTGCATGTGCCCGAACCAGGCGCGGTGCTCCTCGGGGGTGATCGCGTGGTGCGTGTACATGGCGCGCCGCACCTCGGGGGCGTTGCGCCAAGGGAGGATGAGGTCGCGCTGCTCGGGGGTGGTGAGCGGGATCAGTGCCATGCTCAGTCGTTGCAGTCCATCAAGCTTCCGGTGACGCGCTCCGCGCCGCGACTGTCGACCAGTTTTCGGCCCGCTGCAGCCATCCGCTGCAATCGATCAGGCTCGAAAGCCAGTTCCGCCAGACGAGCACGCAGAATCTCGGCCGTAACCTGTTCATGGTGCCCGGCGTAGGCGATCAGCCCATCGGCGGCTAGCGCCTCGCAAGCCGGACGCTGGTTGTCGGCGATGCTCACCACCAGGCTCGGCAGACCGAGACAGCAGCGCTCCCATGTAGTAGTCCCACCAGCGCCGATCGCCAGATCGGCGCCGGCCATCAGGTCGGCCAGATGCGGACGCGGGTCATGCAGGGTGGTGCCGGGCCGGGCTTTGGCCTGCTTCGCCAACGCCTCGCGGTGCGGGTTGTTGGGGCCGACCACGGCATCCACCGCGACATTGGCGAAGGCCGGATCGCTCAGGGCCTCCAGGGCGCGGCCGGTGAGATTGTCCGGGTCGGTTCCGCCGAAGAAGACCAGCACGCGGTCGACGCGGCCGCTGTGGGCTCCGGCTTCCCGGCGATACGCTGCGTATTCCGGGCCCAGCAGGGCGTAGCGCGGGCCGAACAGGCGCATGGCCTCGGCGGGCAGCCGTTCGGCGTAGCGCGCCTCGGCATCCGGGTTGTAGTTCTGGTCCAGCAGGGCGTCGCAGTCGTGGTTGCGGTTGGCCAGGTCGTCGATGACGAGGATGCGGCCGACATGGGGGCGCAGCCGCTGTTCCCATTCGGCGTCCAGGCCGTAGTGGTCGACCACCAGCCAGCCCGGGCGGCCTTCCAGGGCGGCGATGGTCTCGTCCGCATCGCGGGACTGGGAGACGCCGAGCCAGCGGGCATAGTCCTCGCCTGATGATTCGCTTTCCGAGGCCTCGGGTTCCGGCAGAGCGGCAACGGTGAAGCCCTCTTCGCGCAGCGCCTCCAACCCATGGCCGAGGTGGGCGCGGCAGATGAACCGGACCGTGGCCCCCTGCTGACGCAGCGCCCGCCCGAGGGTACGGCAACGCACCAGATGGCCGGTCCCCATGGCCGTGGAGGCGTCGACGCGGATGGCGATATTCATCGCAGGGCGCGCGCCAGCATGAAGGCCTCGGCGGCATCGCAACCGACGGTAGCGCCGCGCCAGCGGGCCAAGTGCTCGACACCCTCGCGGGAGCGCGGATGAGGCCAATCGCGCATCTCGGCGGCGTAGGCGTCCAGCGCCGCCAGTTTGTGCGGCAGGGTTGCGCTGATATCAACGAACCAGCTCGGCTCGAAGGGGGCGCCAGAGCCCGGCGGCTGCCACTCCGTGCTGGATGCGACCTCGAAGCAAAGGATGGTGCGCACCGGATGGCCGCGCTGGGGGCGGCAGGCCGTCATCACGGCTTGATGCACGCGCCGGTGGTCGATGTTCAGGTCGCCGGCGTGGTGGGTGAGCACGGTGTCGGGCTGTACCCGCTCGATCAACGCCTCCACCGACTGGACGACTTCGAGCAGCGGGACCGCATCCAGTTGGTTGTCCGGCAGGTCACCGAATGTCGGGAGGTTCTGCAACCCCAGGGCAGCACACGCCTCCCTGGCCGCTCCGCGTCGCATGTGCAGTTCCGTCGTGTTCGGCACTTCTCCATGGCGCGAGCCGACACCGTCGGCCAGGAACGCCACGTGGACATTGGCACCTTGGTCGGCCCAATGGGCCAGGGTGCCGCCGCAGCCGAGGGCTTCGTCGTCGGGGTGGGCGGCGATGCAGAGGATGGTTTCACCCATCGGCTAACTGCGCTCTTTGATCTGACTGCTCACGAAGGGCCTGAAATATCAGTTCAGCCTGCAACCAGTCTTCCGGGGTATCGATATCCTGGACACGATGGCGCGGTAGCGGCAACCCAATAGAATCCTCGCTGAATACCCGCTCCCCTTTGCTCCAGGCATCTGGACGCCCCCAGTAGAACTGCCCAGCATCGTGCCATGCCTCTTCCAGGTCCTGAGAACGTGTGGAGAAATGCTCCGGTTGGAACATCTCGACACGCCCGCCCCCATCCAACCTGATCGCCCGTTGTATCGGGAAGGCGTACGAAGTCACAGAAAAAACGTAGGGCGCGTCCTCATTGTCCTGTAGGCGTTTCAACCCCTGGCGCAGGTCCTCGGCCTGAATGAACGGCGCGGTGGCGTAGATGCAGCACACCGCCTCTGGTGTCTCGCCGTTCGATTCCAACCATTCGATTGCATGGGCGATGACCTCGGTTGTTCCCGCATGGTCGTCAGACAGGTGTTCCGGACGCATAAACGGTGTTTCGGCCCCGTACTCACGCGCCACGGCAGCAATCTCTTCATCATCGGTCGACACAATGATCCGGTCGAAACAACCACTCAACTGCGCCTGCTCCAGCGGCCACGCAATCATCGGCTTGCCACAGAACGGCTTGATGTTCTTGCGCGGTATGCGCTTGCTGCCCCCCCGCGCAGGGATGATGGCGACGTTCATTGGACAAGCTCCCGCAGGGTGGTTACCACTTTCTCCTGATGTTCCGTGGTCAGTGCCGGAAACAGCGGCAGGCTCACCGCCTCACTGTAGTAGGCCTCAGCGGCGGGGCACGCCGCCAACGGATAGCCCAGCCCCTGGTAATCCGGCTGCTTGTGGACCGGGATGTAGTGGACATTCACCCCAATACCCTGTTCTCGCAATCCGTCGAACACCTCGCGCCGCGAACGGCGCGCCGCAGATGTGATACGCACCGGGTAGAGGTGGCGCGCCGACCACGACTCGGGGTTCTGCCACGGTGTAACCACCGGCAGGTCGGCCAGCGCCTGATCGTATTGCTCAGCCAGCTCATTGCGGCGGACGACGTAGGTATCTAGCCGCTCCAGTTGCTGCAACCCCAGTGCCGCCTGCATCTCCGTCATCCGGTAGTTGAAGCCCAGTTCAATCTGCTGGTAGTACCACGGCCCGTCCGGCTCCCCGCGCATCTCGGCGGGATCGCGTGTGATCCCGTGGCTGCGTAGGCGCTCCATGTGGCGGGCGAGCTGCGGGTCGTTGGTGGTCGCCAGGCCGCCTTCGCCGGTGGTGATGATCTTTACCGGGTGGAAGCTGAACACGGTGATATCGCTGTGGGCGCAAGCGCCGACCTTGATGTTTCCGTACCGGGCGCCGATGGCGTGGGAGGCGTCTTCGATGACGCGGAAGCCATAACGTCGGGCCAATTCAGCGATGGCCGGCATGTCGCAGGGCTGGCCGGCGAAGTGGACCGGCATCACCACCTTTGGCAATTTGCCGTCGCGCTCGGCCTGCTCCAGCCTTGACTTCAGGACCTCGACGCTCATGTTGCAGGTTTGCGGGTCGATGTCGACGAAATCGACCCGGGCACCACAGTAACGTCCGGCATTTGCCGAGGCGACGAAGGTGATGGGACTGGTCCAGAGCCAGTCGCCCTCCCCCAGCCCCAGGGCAAGGCATGCAATGTGCAGGGCGCTCGTGGCGCTGTTGACTGCCACTGCATGACCCGCACCACAGTAATCGGCCACCGCCTGTTCAAAACGCGGGACCACCGGCCCTTGCGTGAGGTAGTCCGAACGCAGGACTTCGACCACGGCGGCGATGTCTTCTGGCTGGATATCCTGCCTGCCGTAGGGAATCATTGCGGGCCGACCTGAAAATCGGGATCGACGTGCTGCCGGATCATCTGGCGTAACTGATCGACATCCAGAAAGTCCGGATTGGTTCCGCTGTTGTAGGCGTAGCCATCCTCGACCGGCTTGGCTCCGTAACGCGCGCAGTAGCTGCTTCGACTGAAATTGGCAGAAGCCGGCAGGATGGCGTAGTACGCCCCCAGGTCCACCGTGTAGAAACTGTCGCTGGAGGAGATCATTTCCTCGTGGATCTTCTCACCGGGGCGGATGCCGATCACCTCCTGCCTGCACTCAGGGCACACCGCACGGGCCAGATCCGTCACTCGATAGCTCGGAATCTTGGGGACGAAGATCTCGCCACCATGCATGTGCTCAAGCGCCCAGAGCACCATCTCCACGCCTTCCTGGAGGCTGATATTGAAGCGGGTCATGGACGCATCGGTAATCGGCAGGCAACCGCTCTTGCGCTGCTGCAGGAAAAAAGGCACCACGGAGCCGCGACTGCCCAGCACGTTGCCGTAGCGCACCACAGAAAAGCGGATATCCCGAGTCCCCCGGATATTGTTGGCCGCGGTAAACAGCTTGTCGGAGCACAGCTTGGTGGCCCCGTACAGGTTGATCGGCGCTGCCGCCTTGTCAGTCGACAAGGCGACAACCCGGCGTACCCCGCTGTCCAGACAGGCATCGATCAGGTTCTGGGCACCCAGGATATTGGTCTTGATGAACTCAAAGGGGTTGTATTCAGCCACGGGCACATGCTTGAGGGCGGCCGCGTGGATAACGGTGTCAATTCCCTCGAGCGCCCGACGCAAACGTCCGTAATCACGCACATCGCCCAGAAAGTAGCGCAGGCCCCGGTAGGTCGATTCGCCGAAACGCTGGGCCATCTCGTACTGCTTGAGCTCGTCGCGACTGTACACGACCAGTCGCCGGATCCCCGGGTTGCGGGCAAGCACGGTTTCGACGAACGCTTGACCAAACGACCCGGTTCCTCCAGTGATCAGAATCGATTGTGCGTCCATCATCTGCAAGGAATTCCTGCCAATTTCATGAGCGACCCAAGCAGCGCGCGTTCAGGTCGGTTACGTATGATCGAGTGAAGTTACCACCGCATGCTGATCCTGGAAAGTTGGAGCCGGTTCGTTTGCTTGATCGCAGTCCCCAAACCCGGTTCAATGGAGCGAGTACAGCGACACAAGCTTGACCCAGCGGCGACACCGGCCGCCACGCAAACCACCCCGGAGGACAACCATCCATGCTGCAACCCGGCATCGCCATGATCGGTATCGGAGAAATCGGCGGAATCCTGGCAAAGGGATTCCTCCGGAGCCGACACCCCGTCTATCCTGTGACGCGGGGGATGGATCTTGGAACCGCGCTCGAATCGCTGCCCCGCGTCGAGGGCATCGTGGTTGCGGTGGGGGAAAAGGACCTGCACGAAGTGCTTTCGCAGATGCCGCATTCGCTGCATGAGCGCCTGATGCTCATCCAGAACGAACTCCTGCCAAGAGACTGGGAGGCACATGGCATCCAGGACCCGACCATCGCATCGATCTGGTTCGAGAAAAAGCCGGGCAAGGCCGAAAAGGTTCTGGTGCCGACGCCGGTCCATGGTCCCCGCGCCGGCATGCTCGAGTCCGCGCTGAGCGCCGTCAACATCCCGGCCCGTCAGGTACCGGACGAGGAAGTCATGCTCCAAGAGCTGGTGATCAAGAACCTCTACATCCTGACCACCAACATTGCCGGCCTGAAGGTCGGGGGTGACGTTCAGACACTCTGGGACAAACATCGTGACCTGGCCGAGGCCGTAGCCCGGGAGGTCATCGCCATTCAGGAATGGCTGGTGGGCAAGACTCTGGACCATGACCGGCTGTTCGAAGGCATGCTGGCAGGGTTTGAGGGTGATCCTGAGCATCAATGCATGGGTCGATCCGCCCCGGCACGCCGGGCACGGGCGCTGGCGCTGGCCGAGGAAGCGGGGATCGACACGCCAACAATCCGTTCAATCCACCCAGCCGCCTGATTTGGCCTCTCTTGGGTCAGACCTAAAACACGACAGGACATGCCACGTTCAGACCCAACCAACTGTACTCCTGCCCCATCAAGTTGCGGAGGGCTTGACCCAAATATCCCACCCTGTGGCCTCAAGCATAGGAATTGAAGGGCCTGCGAGTACTAACACTCAACAGAAACCAACCCAGTTGCCTGATGCAAACGCCGTGTTTTGTCTCGACAGCCAAACCGTAGCCAAGAAATTACTGAGCATGAACTCCTTTTAAAAATAGCCTGTAGTTCACACGACCACCGGCATCTCTATACGGCATGCCGAAAGTCGCGGAAAACCTTTAGGCTCCAGCCGAGAAACGACCAGGTAAACCACAGATGACCGAAAAAGCGGGCGAAAAAATCTATCTTACAGCCAGGCGCACTCCCCACGATGAGCTAATAATCCAAGAAGTCAACGCCAACGACTTCGACTCGAAGCCTTCACAAACCATTCACCACAAACGGCTGGAACACATTTTTCACGATCCGGATCACTTTCAGGTGATCGTGGGGTCAGACTCCGGGCTCCTTCTCGACAATCTTGCCTCAGCCTCTCTGCCAGAGGGTTCGCGATTTCTCGTCGTGGAACTTCCGGAAGTCCTTGAATGGCTAGTACAAACCACGCCTGAACGCCTGCGCGACCTGCCCGAAAATGTCCGTGTAACTGATCCGGATAGCTGGTCCGAGCAGGCCCAGAGCTGGTCGATCCAGGATTACTGTTTTCTTGGCAACATCCGCCTGACCAACAGCATTGCAACGGAAAAAGATCACCTTCAAAGGTATACGCCAGCTTTCTGGCAGGTTGAGGAGCAACTGCAAAACCTCACCTGGAAGCTCAGAACCAGCCTGGGAACCGCGACGTTCGTGGAACGCCAGCTCATGAACCTTTCCGAAGCCAGGCAACCAGCGGTAGCACTGAAGGGACATCATGCGGGCCAGAATGCATTGTTGCTGGCCGGAGGCCCCTCGCTTGACCAGATGCTTCCATGGATACTTGAAAATCGAGAAAATCTGATTTTAGTCGCGGTCTCCCGGATTTCGAAACGCCTGCGGGAGTTTGGCATAACACCTGATTATTTAGTATCCGTGGATCCCAAGGAAATCAGCTTCCAGGTTTCAAAGGACATGCTCCTTTTTGATGAAAGAACGACGCTGATTTATGCCGAGCACGCCAACACAAAGCTAGTTCGCAACTGGCCACACAAGGCTTATTACGTCGGCGACATATTTCCCTGGCCTTCGGACCTGAACAAGCCTGCAAATCCTAGGGGTCCGGGCCCCACAGTCACGAACGCTGCACTACATCAGATTTGTCAGTTGGGGTTCGCCAAGGTGCTGCTTTGTGGCGTCGATCTCTGCTATGCACAATCCGGCGTGAGTCACGCACAGGGCAGCATGGAATCCAAAACGGGGCCGGCAATGATTCACCGGCTCTTCAGTGTAAAAACATACGAAGGTGAAACGGCCGACACCAATCTAGCCTATCTTGAGGCAGCCAAAACACTTGACTCGCAAGCATTAGGATACAGGCAGAAAGGAACTTTTGTGTTCAATGCCTCAAAGCAGGCAATTGAACTAGAAAACATTCCTTTCACGGACAACCTTGAAATGTTCCTCAATAAAGAGAAAGGGCCTCGAGGACAAGGCGAAAAATCACCCATTACCATCGACCGCCGGAAAGTCGAAGAAGAAGTCAACCAAGCAATTTACGCTTGCGACCAGATCATCGACATTTCCGATAAAGCAAGAAGACTCAATAAAACGTTTTTCTCAGGCCGTGCCGAAACTGCGAACCAGACCCGGAAAGCGAAAATCGAGATCGACCGAATAGAAAAACTCCTCAAGCGGCGTTTCAGGAAGCACACGCACTTGATTAAACGTCTTGGGATCCGGGAGTTTCTGCAAATCATCTCACTCAGTGACGAACGATCGTTGGACGATTTCGAACGTGCCGAGCGTGACCTTGATCGCTACTACGCGTCCTATGTCTCGGGTGCGCAACGGCTTGCTTCATGGCTCCGGTACAGCAAATCATTGTTGGAGAGGTCAAGAGAAGAAGACGAAGGCATCACCACGGAGAATGCGCCTGAAATCGCCGAGCGCTGGATAGAAGACGAAACGCCAGCGCGCTACCTGCGATTCAAGTCGACGATGGAAGCATGTTGTCCCGAGCAAGTTGAACGGCTAGCGAACGCACTGGACCGACTCGTCGCGGACGAATCGTTCCTGACCGACTTCTTTAGAAAGGCACACTCACTCGAAAAAGCTGTTGAGCAGGCGAATACCGCATACTCGAGAAAGGACGTTGATGGCTTGGCGCGTATCGGCAAATACATCACTCATCACCCAGACAATGATGACACGCCTTACCACATCCACTATGTCGATGGTTTGCGCGCCCAACTTAATGAAGACTACCTCCTGGCCCTGGAGTCCTTCGAGCCTATTCTTGCTGCACCCTACCAACCCTTGATCGAACATGCACTTCGGCAAACAGCAAGTTGCTACCTCGCACTTGGCTTGGGCGAGAATGCCATCCAGGCGCTGGATATCCTCTCGACCATGAACCCAATGTACCGCAGACAACTGATCTCAGCACTCATGCTCGAGGGCAATTTCGATTTGGCGCGGGCCGTCGGGGAATCGCACTTGGCCGAGTTCCCCACGGATGTAGACATGATGAAGAAAATCGCGGAAATCTATGTCAAGCAGGGCGCTACGGACGCTGCGCGACTCATGATTGACCATGTACTCGGACAGTGGCCAGAGCACCAGCCGACACGAAAGCTGCTGGCCCAGCTAGATGGTACTGATCGCAACGCACGAGAAAAGTAAGCTGCTGTTGAACTTACAGCGGGAGGCGAAGGTACTGGCCGATACGGAGAGGGGCACGAGGCAGCCCAGACCTCATTGATGGAGTGCGACGTCGGGCAGGCACCGGAAAACTGGATAGAGATCCAACAATCAAGAAGCGTGCATCAACGGTCCCTTTACCGCCCCTCTCGGCTGTTGCGCGAGTAGGTTTTAGCGACCTGCCGCGACTCTTGGTTGCCGCGAAGCTCCTTGCCGATCTCGTCGCGGACACGCACGAGAATACCTTTCATGTCCTCGTCAGTCTTGAGAATCGCCTGTATGCCGGACTCGACAAGACCCGCGGTCTCTGGCGGGATCTGCCGTTCAAAGAGCTGCCTGAGCCGCAGATCACGCACAGACTGATTTTCGGCCAGCCCATCCCAGTCACTCTCAAGCAGCTGGGCGTGCATTTTGTCTGTGATGGCCAGCAGGTCGTCCAGCTCCTGCCGAAGGGCGTCATCGGTCCAAACGGTCGCCATGTCAGCCTCCACCGGAAACGTGATGGTACTCAGGCGGGATGGCGTCCCAGGCCTCCTTGATCTCAATGAGCAGGCTGCTCACCTCGTCCAGGATTTCCGGGCTGTTGTTGGCGTTGGCAATGACCAGCCGCTCCTGCATGTAGCCGTAGAGCTCGAACAGCCGCTCGCCCAGTTCACCACCCTGCTCCATGTCGACGGCTTCCTGCATGCCACCAATAATGGCAATCGCCTTGTTGATCAGCTCGCCCTTTTTCGGGTGATCCTTGCGCTCCAGCGCACCTTTTGCCTGCGCAATGCGCTCCAACGCGCCCTTGAGCAGCATCTGGATAAGCTGGTGCGGGCTGGCATCCTCAATGCCGGTCTGCACACTGACCGTTGCGTAGCGGTTTACGCCGTAAGCATTCGCTGACATGAACATGCTCTTCCCAAACTCCGGAATTGGATTGTAGTGCCTGGGGAGTCATCCACCCAAGCGGCTGATCACCCCGGATGGCTCGCTCCATCAGTTGCGCGACATCATGGAGCCAAGATTGGCCAACTGACCGGCAAGGAATGCCCCGGTGGAGTTGAACTCACCCACCATCCGGTCCATCGAGTTGAATTGCCGCAGCAGCCGCGTCTCGGTCGCTTCCAGCCGCTGTTCGACCCGCTCGCGCTGGTCATCGATACGGCGCTGCGCATCGTTCAGGTTGCTGATCCGGTTGTCCAGCAGCCCGTTGAACTGGACATACTCCTTGGTCATGTCCTCGAGCTTGGTGGCCAAGCCATTGGTTCCCGCAAACAGGTCCGTGAGCGCCTCCGGCTGCTGGCTGGTCACCTCGCTGAAGCGGGCCGAATCCACCGTCATTTTCCCGAACCGATCAATTTCGATCCCGGCCAGGGCCAGGGTATTGAACTCCGGCATGGCATCCTGCACCTCGGAGGTCACTTCGCGCCGGATGTTCATGGACACGCTGCGCAGCATCGCATCACCGATCAAGGCACCGGATTCACCATCCTCACCACCGTATTTGCCAAGCTGATCAACCGTATCCATCAGCTTGTTGTAGGCATCCACGAACTTGTCCACCGACTCGCGAATGGATTCCTGATCCGTGGACACCGAGAGGTTTTGGACTTCGCCTGGCGCCGCCTTGACCAGGTCAAGCGTCAAGCCGTCCACGGCGTTCTCCACCGTGTTGGAAGCACTGGAGACGGCCATGCCATCCACTTCCACCAGCGCGTCCTCGGCCGCAACGAGCTCCTGCAGGTTGGCGGTTGCCAGGCGGGAAAGCCCATTCATGTCCGCATTGTTGCCGTCATCGTCCGTGACTGTGACGCCGATCGTGTTGGCGGCACCCGTTTCCTTCGAGGTCAGCACCAACCGCGCGCCGGCATCGGAATTCACGATACTGGCCGAAACACCCGTGTTGTCGGCCGCATTATTGATGGCATCGCGGATGCCCGCGAGAGTATTGTTGCTGCCGTCGACATTGATGGTGAAGGCATCCCCGCCAAGGTCAATGGTCAGTGAACCCGATCCAACCACATCATCCCCGCTGGCAAAACCTGCGGCGGGGTCGGTTGCCATTTTCTGCGCTTGGGCAAGCTGCTTGACCTCAATCGAATAGTTGCCGTTAACGGCCGCGGAACCGGCAGAAGCCGTAAAGATCGACTCATCCGACGAGGTGGCGGAGCGGGTATTGAAAAACGAGGGGTTGCTCAGGTCCGAAACCGCGGTCTGAAAATCAGAGAGGGCGCTCTTGAGCTTGCCAAGTGCCGAGATCTCCGACTTGTTGGCACTCTCGCGACGATCCAGTGCCCCCATGGCCGGCGTGCGCTCGGCATCGACAATGGCACGCACAATGCCGTTGATATCCAGCCCGGTATTCATCCCGGTGGCGGTAATGGCCATGACGATATCTCCTCAGAATCGCTCTTCAATCAGGGCGCCGACGTTTTCGCCGCTTTCGTTCATTTCCTTGAGCTTGGCAATCAACCCGAGCATTTCATCCGAGGGAATCTGGCGGACCACATCCCCACTCTCGCTGTTGACCACCTTGACAACCAGGCGCTCGGCGTCGTCGTTCATTTCAAATCTCAGGTCTCTGCGGATGGACTGCATCATTTCATTGGCCTCGTCGACTGCTTCCCGAATGTCCTCGGCACTGAGCTTGTCCCGAGCCGTTTCATTGGCGCGCTCAGACTGCTGGACGCGCTTCTGCGGATCGAGCGATGACTGACTGGCCGCCTGCCCCTCGGAAACCGGCGCCGGCTGACCCGACCCCGCATTTCGCGCAGCGTCCTGGCTGGCGAGCCGTCCAAGATTGGCAGAGTTGGCTACATTCATTTCGGGTTTCATGGTGGTGTCCTCGACACGGTGCGCCGCACCTCTGTGCAGCGGGTCTGATCGCAATCCTGCAAACGCTTGCTGTAGCGCCGCGGGCCGACCATGCTTACATAACGTATCGGCCCATCGCCTTCAAACTTTAACACGTTCACCCCAAAGGCTTGGATGCCCTGAGCAGGCCTTTCCCAAGGGAATCTCTGCACGAATGCTTCAGATTCCCGATTGGGGCATGGATGCCCCAAA
>JBNGDJ010000064.1:0-14309 GCA_049974825.1 Halothiobacillaceae bacterium
CGGCAGGGCATCCATGCCCTGCACGGGAAGGTCTGCATTCGTGCAGACCTTCCCTTACCAGGCAACGGGCATACACCTTCCCCGCGGGCACTCCCGAGCGGGGCATCCCTGCCCCAATCGGGAATCTGAAGCATTCGTGCAGAGATTCCCTAACGACGCCGGCCGCGGGGCTTGCCACCGGCGGGAAATTTCGCATGCTTGGTAGCGAAAGGCTTCGCGGGTCGGCTGGACCGCCCCGGGCCGGGCCGTCTGCCCGGTGTTCTAACGCCCTCCGACTTGCCGCCGGTTCCAGCTGGCTGCCAGCTCGGAACCAGGTGCCGCTTGCCATTGCCGATCAGATCCGCCCGACCCATGCGCTTGAGCGCACTGCGCAGCATGGGCCAGTTCTCGGGGTCGTGATATCGCAGGAAAGCCTTGTGAAGCCGACGACGCTTGAGGCTGCGCGGCGAAAAGACCTGCTCGCCCGAGGCTCGCCGCACCGAACGCAAGGGATTGCGCCCGGAATGGTACATGGCAGTCGCCAGAGCCATGGGGCTCGGCAGAAAGGCCTGCACCTGGTCGGCGCGGAACCCGTTGCGCTTGAGCCAAAGCGCGAGATTCATCATGTCCTCGTCGGTCGTGCCGGGATGGGCGGCGATGAAGTACGGAATCAGGTACTGCTCCTTGCCCGCCGCCCGCGAATACTTCTCGAACATCGCCTTGAACCGATCGTAGGTTCCGATGCCCGGCTTCATCATTTTGGAGAGCGGCCCGCCCTCGGTGTGTTCCGGGGCGATCTTGAGATAGCCGCCGACGTGATGGGTCACCAGCTCCCGAACGTACTCGGGTGATTCCACGGCCAGGTCATAGCGAAGACCCGAGGCAATCAGCACCTTCTTGATGCCTGCCAGGCCGCGCGCCCGGCGGTACAGGCGAACGAGCGGGCCGTGGTCGGTATCGAGATTCTTGCAGATATCCGGGTAGACGCAGGACAGGCGACGGCAGTTTTCCTCAATCTTCTCGTCCTTGCAGGCCAGCCGATACATGTTGGCGGTCGGGCCGCCCAGGTCGGAGATCACGCCGGTGAACCCCGCCACGCGGTCGCGGATGTCCTCGATCTCACGGATCACCGAATCTTCGGACCGGCTCTGGATAATGCGCCCCTCATGCTCGGTGATCGAGCAGAAGGTACAGCCCCCGAAGCATCCGCGCATGATGTTCACGGAAAAGCGAATCATCTCCCAGGCCGGTATCCGGGCATCCCCGTAGGCAGGGTGCGGCGCCCGGGCATAGGGCAGATCAAAAACCGCGTCCATCTCGTCCATGGTCAGCGGAATCGGCGGCGGGTTGAGCCAGACCTCCCGTGTGCCGTGGCGCTGGATCAGCGCGCGGGCGTTGCCCGGATTGGTCTCCAGGTGCAGCAGTCGCGCTGCATGCGCATACAGGACACGGTCCTGCTTGACGGTTTCGTAGGACGGCAGACGAATCACGGTCCGCTCGCGCGGATGCGCGCGGGGAATCTCCCGCCGCCGGTGAACCACGGTCACGCCGCCATCGGCGTCCTTTTCGGATGGCGCCGCGCAGGTGGCCGGACTGGTCATGGCATAAGGATCGGGCTGAGGTGCGACCGGGCCGGGCGTGTCGAAATCAGAGGAATCAAGCTCCACGAATCCGGCAGGCACCGCGTCGCGCAAAAGGGCCGTTCCCCGGACATCGATGATGTCACGCGGGTGTTCGCCCGCGGCCACCCGGTGGGTTACCTCGACCAGCGCCCGCTCGGCATTGCCGTAGAGCAGCAGATCAGCCTGGGAATCGACCAGCACTGAACGGCGCACCTTGTCGTCCCAGTAGTCATAATGGGCGATCCGGCGCAGGCTGGCCTCGATTCCGCCGATCACCACAGGCACGTCCCCGTAGGCCTCCCGCAAACGCTGCGTGTAGACGATCACGGCCCGATCGGGACGCTTGCCGCCCTCGTCCCCCGGGGTATAGGCATCGTTGCTGCGCACCTTGCGATCAGCCGTGTAGCGGTTGACCATGGAGTCCATGTTCCCGGCCGTCACGCCGAAATACAGGTTCGGCGGGCCGAGCTTCATGAAATCCTCGGTATTTCGCCAGTCCGGCTGCGCAATGATGCCGACACGAAATCCCTGGGCCTCCAGCACCCGGCCAATCACGGCCATCCCGAAACTGGGATGATCGACATAGGCATCCCCGGTCACGAGGATCACGTCGCAGGCATCCCAACCGAGGATATCCATCTCCTCGCGGGACATGGGCAAAAAAGGAGCGGTGCCAAAGCGCGCCGCCCAGTACTTGCGGTAGGAAAAAAGGCCGGGGGCAGTCTGCATGAAAATCAGTCCGAAAATAACAAGGCAGGATTGGCAAGTGCCGCAGGCCCGCGAGGGGGCCTCGAGGCAGGGCTTGAGTGCGGACATGGCGTTTTGCGCGGGGCAAGGCAACCATTTCGATGCTATGCTACCGGAACATGCGCCCGTTTGCGCGTCCCGCCACGGGTTGGGGCATTCATAACCCAACGGGGAATCTCAAGCATTCGTGCAGGCCTTCCCTTGGGAAACTCTGCACAAAGCCATCCTTGGCTTTATGCAGACACGCCCGGGCCGATACATGCTCGGCCCGGGCTCCGCGATTCAATGGCTTACGCCATTGTGCAGCAGGGCATCCGTGCCCTGCACGGGAAGGTCTGCATTCGTGCAGACCTTCCCGTGCAAACAAGCAGGACCAGTAGGTACATGACCAGACTTGTCGAACGTCGTCGATTCCTCGCTGCCCTGGGTGCCAGCGCCCTTCTGCCCTGGTTGGGTGGCTGCGCGCGAAAGGAGCCGCTGCTGCAGGTGGGCAGCCATGTCTGGCTGGGCTACGAGCCCATGTTCCTGGCCCGCAAGCAGGGCTGGCTTGATGAAGAGCGGGTGCGGCTGGTCGAATTGCCCTCGGCGACAGACTCCCTGCAGGCGCTGCATGCCGGCCGGATCGACGCGGCCGCCCTGACACTCGACGAAGCACTGACTGCCCGCGCCGAAGGCCTGATCCTGGAGGCGGTTCTGGTCTTCAATTACTCGACCGGCGCGGACGTGGTCATGGTCCGGCCCGAAATCGAGACACCGGCCGACCTGGCCGGAAAGACCGTAGTGGTGGAAAACTCGGCTGTCGGGGCACTGACCCTGATGGAGACGCTCAAGCTCGGATCACTGAGACCCGAAGACGTCACTATGCGCTATGCCACGCGTGACGCCCATGTCGAAGCCTGGACGGGCGGGGAAGCGGATGCGGTGGTGACCTTCGAGCCATCGGCCACCCAGATCGAGCAGGCCGGCGGCCGGCGACTGGTAGACAGCTCGGCCTTCCCGGACATGATCGTGGACGTTCTGGTCATTCGCCCGGAAGCGGCACGCAAGCAGCCGGCCGCCATCGCCCACCTAATTGAATCGCACTTCCATGCGCTGGAATTCATGGCCACCAAGCCCGACGAGGCCGCGCCCCTGCTGGCCGAACGCCTGAAGATCTTGCCCGGCGAGGTCGAAGGTGCCTACCGCGGAATCACCCTGCCTGGGCGCCTTGAAAACATTGAGGCATTGACGGGCAATCCGGCCCCGCTGGAGCAAACGGCCGACCAGCTGGTCCCGACCCTGGTCGAATACGGCCTGCTGCCTGAGGCAGTCGGCACTGAAGGGCTGGCCAATCCCGATTTTCTCGCAACCGGGAAATCCTGATGCGTCACCTGGGTCTGCCGCTTCGCTGGATCCTGCCACTGGTCGTCCTGGCGGCGTTCATGCTGATCCAGCTTTACTCGGTCAGCAGTTCGCTCCACTCGACCAAGAACAACTTCTTTGAGAATGAACAGCAGCGGGCTCTGGCGCACGCCGCGGAAATTGTTCGGCTGGCCGAGCATGGCCTGGCGAATGCCCCCAACATGGTTCAGCGCGAGTTCCTCCACCGCGCGAGCGCACCCACCCTGAAACGGGCGCTGCTGATTGACCCCGACGGGATGATCCTGATCGCCGATCGCTCCGACTGGGTTGGCCGCTCGGTCAATGCCATGGTGGACAGGGACCACGAACTGCTCTTTCGCACCCAGAGCTTTACCCGCCAGCCTGAGCTGAATGTCACCAGCAACGGCGAGCGGTTCTCCCTGATCATGCCCTTTATCCCGCCGGCCGGAGTCGACGAAGCGCGCAGTCTCAGCAAGGGCGCGCTGTACATGGAATACGATCTTTCGGCGCCGCTGGACGAGATCACCCAGGATTACCTCGTCGCCCGCCTGCCTGACATGGTGGGCGGGTTCATCCTGACCATCCTGCTCGCCATCTGGATCCATGCCCGGGTCTCCCGTCCGCTCAATGAAATCGAGGAGATGAGCAACCGGGTGGCCGGCGGGGATTTCACCGTCAAGGTGGCGGAAACCGGCCATGGCGAGTTGTACCAGCTGGCCCGCAGCTTCAACCGGATGACCGCACGCCTCGCCGAGGCCGCCGAGCGCGAACGACTGTCCGCGGTCGCTTTCGAGGGCGCCGAGGCCACGCTGATCACCGATCAGGACGGCAATATCCAGAAGGTCAACGGGGCCTTCGAGCACATGACCGGCTTCACGGTTGAAGATGTCCGGGGCAAGACACCGCGAATCCTCAAGTCCGGTCGCCAGAACCTGGCCTTTTACCGGGAAATGTGGCGGCACCTGCTGGAAACCGGCTACTGGGAAGGGCTGATCCACAACCGGCG
Source organism: Halothiobacillaceae bacterium (assembly GCA_049974825.1). Classification (GTDB taxonomy): domain Bacteria; phylum Pseudomonadota; class Gammaproteobacteria; order Halothiobacillales; family Halothiobacillaceae; genus JBKHDT01. The sequence goes on from JBNGDJ010000064.1 coordinate 4,717, forward strand.
CAAGGATGGAGAAATCTACCCGCAGTGGACTGCCATCCGGGCGGTGCGCGACCCGCAGGGACGCATTACGCACTTTGTCGCCAGCCTGTTCGACCAAACCGAGCAGGAGCAGGCTGCCCAGGCGCTGCGCGAGAGCGAGGAACGCTTCCGCAGCATGTTCGAGCAATCACCCATTGCCTACATGGCCCTGGATGAACAGGCGCGGCTGATCGACGTAAACGACCGGCTCTGCGCCATGCTCGGCTATCGCCGCGACGAACTGGTCGGTCGTGCCTTCGCTGAATTTGCCGAGGGAGATGCGGCCACCGCGCAGAAACGGCACCTGGAGTCGCTCAACCTTCATGGACATGTCACGGCGCAGCTTCGCCTGCAGCGACAGGACGAGTCGCCACTGGTCGCGATGATCAGCGGCCGGGTCCAGTACGATACGCGCGGACGATTCGTGCGAAGCCACTGCGTGCTGCACGACATCACCGAGCGCCAGCAGATGGAAGACAGCCTTGCCCGACGCGAAGAACAGCTTCGCACGCTGATCGACGCGATGCCGGACATGATCGTGCTGCTGGACGACAAGAACCGCTGGCTTGAGACCAACCTGTTCAGCCTGCGACTGCTTGGTCTGAGTCATGAAACTTACAGTGGCAAGACCGGCGAGCAGCTCGGACATCTCTCCCCCTTCTATGCAGACACCTTCCGGCAGATTGACCTGGCCAATGAGGCCACCTGGCAGGCCGGGCACATGACCCGCCACGAGGAGACGGTCCGAACCGAAGACAAACAGCAGCGGGTGTTCGACATCATCCGGGTGCCGCTTTTCCGTCCCGACGGCAAGCGCAAGGGGCTGGTGATGATCGGGCGGGACGTGACCGAGCAGCGTGCCGCCACGGCGCGGGCGGAGCACCTGGCCTACCATGACGCCCTGACCGGACTGCCAAACCGGCTGCTGCTGCGGGACCGCCTGACGCGCGCACTGAAGACTGCCCATCGGGATCAGCATATTGGCGCCCTGCTACAGCTGGACCTGGACCACTTCAAGACCGTCAACGATGCCCGCGGTCACGAGGTCGGCGACCTGCTGCTCCAGGCCATGGCCGACCGCCTCCAGGACCTGCTCGACGAGGACCAGACACTGGCCCGGCTGGGTGCCGACGAGTTCGCGCTGCTTCTGCCTTCGCTGGGCCGCCGCCACGATCATGCCGCCAAGCAGGCCATGCAGATGGCTGAAAGAATCAGCCGCCGCATTCACGAGGCGCTGGAGGTCGAGGGCGAGACGTTCCACCTGTCCGCGAGCATCGGCATCACCCTGTTCCCGGCCGGCACTGACTCCGAGGACCAGCCCGGGGACCTGCTCCGGGAAGCCGACACGGCCATGTACCAGGCCAAGTCCGCTGGAAGGGACAACACCCGATTCTACCGCAGCGAGATGGGCGAACAGGTTCAGGCACGTCTCAACCTGGAAAGTCAGCTGCGCGCCGCACTCAAGGAAGAACAATTTCAGCTCTACGTGCAGCCACAGGTGCGCGCCGACGGCAGCTGGCAGGCAGGAGAGGTGCTGCTGCGATGGATTCACCCCGAAAAGGGACTGGTGCCTCCGGATGTCTTTATCCCGGTTGCCGAGGAATCCCGGCTGATCGTGCCGATTGGCACCTGGGTTCTCGAACAGGCCTGTGCGGTGCTGAAAAAAACGCGCGCGCAGGGCCGTCCGCAGCATCTGTCGGTCAATGTCAGCCCGCGACAGTTCAAGCAGACCGATTTTGTCGACACGGTCCTGTCCGTGGTCGAGCGAAGCGGCGCCGATGCCGGTGACCTGACACTGGAAGTGACCGAAGGGCTGATCATCGACAATCTCGAGGATACGGTCGAGAAGATGAACCGGCTCGCCGAGCGCGGCGTCCGCTTCTCGCTGGATGACTTCGGTACCGGGTATTCTTCCCTGAGCTACCTCAAGCGCCTGCCCTTCCACGAGCTCAAGATCGACAAGGGCTTTATTCTCGACGCGCCGCATGACGATAACGACGCGGCGCTGGTCGACACCATCATCGCCGTCAGCGCCCACCTGGGCCTGTCCGTGGTCGCCGAAGGCGTGGAAACCGAAGAGCATGTCCGCTTCCTGACCCACCGGGGCGACATGCTGTACCAGGGCTATCACTTCAGTCGCCCCATGCCCGTTGCCGACTGGCTGGAGCAGCTTGCCAAGGCCTGAAGCACAGCTGACCCGAGGGAAACTTTGGGAAGGTCTGCACAAATGTAGACCTTCCCGTGCAGGGCACGGATGCCCTGCCGCATATTGGCGCAAGCCATTGAATTGCGGAGCATGGCCCGGGCGTGAACGCGGGCCCCGGCCAGCTGACGCGTTAAGCTGGCGGTAGCCCACAAAGCCATGGATGAATTTGTGCAGAGTTTCCGCAAGGGGGCAAGGACGGACGGGGCCCGTCCGCGATTGTCACGGACTGGGCTGACGGCCCGCTTTCAAGTGCTCGGCCAGGACACCAACTGCCGCCGCAAAACAGGCGCTGAGACCTGTCAGAAAGGCTTCTCGATCGGGTTGCGAACCGGAAGGGGCTTCGTGCCGAGAATGCCGGACTCGCCCTGCCAGCGGCCTATCACCACGGCACCGGTCGCGTCGGAGTAGACGTTCACCGACGTGCGCATCATGTCCAGCACCCGGTCAACGATCAGCAGCAGGGCCATCGCCTCCAGGGGCAGCCCCAGGACGCCGAGAATCAGCACAATGGCCACCAGCGAGGCCGAGGGCACTGCCGCGACGCCGATCGACGTGGCCAGCGCCAGAACCACCACCAGCAGCTGCGCGCCCAGGGAAAGATCCACGCCGTAGGCCTGAGCGATAAACAGCACGGCAGCGCATTCGTACAGCGCGGTGCCATCCATGTTGATGGTCGCCCCAAGTGGCAGCACGAAACTGCCGGTCTCCTTCGAGACGCCCACGCGCTCACGTAGCGTTTCCAGCGTGACCGGCAGGGTGGCGGCCGACGAACTGGTCGAGAAGGCGACAAGCACGGCCGGCCAGATGGCCTTGAGAAACTTCAGCGGATTGACGCGCCCGACCAGCCAGAGCACCAGGGGCAGGATCACGAACATGTGGATCGCCAGTCCCAGCACCACGGCGAAAAAGAAATCGATCATCGGCAGCAGCACTTCAATGCCGCTGCGCGTGACCACCGCCGCGACCAGCGCGAACACCCCGTAGGGCGCGAACTTCATCACGATGTGGGTGATCTGGACCATGATGTCCTGCAGGCCCTCGAAAAAGTCCCGCACCACCTGCCGGCCCGGTGAACTGATGCGGGTGAGGACAAACCCGAACAGGATCGAAAACACGATCAATCCGAGCATCTGGTTGCTGGCGGCTGCATCGACCACGTTGGCGGGGATGGCATCCCGGAAGACCTGGGTAAAGTCCGCGAGCTCCCGACCCTCGAAGCGGGCGGCAATTTCCTCGTCGATTTGTGGCAGCGCAAAGGTCTCAGACAAGGGCTGCCCGTCCTTCACGCCCGGTTGCAGCGCCTGGACGACCAGCAGCGCCGTGGTCACGGCCAGCGTGGTCGAAAAGAGGTAGTAGAGTGCCACGCGGGCGGAAAGCCGCCCAACCCCGCGCCCGTTCCCGATACTCGCCACGCCGGAGATGATCGACGCCACGACCAGCGGCACGATGAGCATTTTCAGCGCATCAAGAAAAAGCCCGCCGAAGAAGTCATAGACCCGAAGCAGTGGCAGCCCGAGAAAGGACTCGCCCAGAAAGGTGCCTGCCAGGGCGGCGAGCACGAGTGCGATAAGGATTTGCCAGTGCAGGGCCATGCGTCACGCGCCTCCAGTCGGTTCGGCCGGCGCCGGATGCGGCCGGCCAGGATCATCCACCTGCCAGACTGTTTTCCGGGACGCCGGTCAAGGATCAGATTGTCGGGCAATCAGTCGATTTCGGCGTTGTTCTGCTGCAGGTCCTTGCGAATCTCGACCTCGGCCATGTCCCGCAGGGCGGCGGCGAGGGCATCGACCTCGCGCAAGCCCGCATCCTGCGCCATCTGCCGGCGCAGTTCGTTGCGCTCGCGTTCTGACAGCTGCGATGCATCTCCTTCACGCACCCCGCTGACAATGGCTACCGCGATATCTCCGCCGGCGAGCGGAATCACGTCGGTCAGCGGCCCGTCTTCGCCCGGGCGACCCAGTGCGAAGGCACGTCGGGTCACGGCGGTGGGCAAGGCCTCATCCTGGCGACCCACCCAGCGGGCATCGACGCGCTCGACTCCCTTGGGCAACGCCTCAGCCAAATCGCCTGCTTCGACCTGGGCGGCGAGCGACTCAGCCAGTTCTTCCATCTGCGCCTCGATCCGCTCATCCTCAAGCGTCTGACGGATTTCGTCGGCGACCTCCTCAAGCGGCAGGGGTTCGGCAGGGTAACGCTCGGCCACGCGCAGAACGACCACCCGGTTGGCCCCCAGTTCGACCAGGTCGCTGTTGTTGCCCTCCTCAAGCACCTCGGTCGAGAACGCCGTCGCCCGCAGTTGCGAGAAGTCGGCAATTCCCTCGCCCTTGTCACGAGAAAAACGATCGCTGCGACGAATCTCGATGCCAAGGACTTCCGAAGCGGGCAGCAGGCTATCCGGATTCTCGTAGGCCAGGTTGGCAAGCGACTCGGCCAGGTCGTGGAACTGCCCTTCCGCCTCGCGGCGGCGCACGTCCGCCTCAAGCTCCGCACGCATTTCCTCAAAGCCTGGAATCTCGGGGGCTTCAAGGCCGTCAAGACGAATCAGGTGGTAGCCAAATTCGCTGCGCACCGGCTCGGAAATCTCGCCCACTGAATCGAGCGCAAAAAGCGCTTCTTCGAAGGCCGGTACCATCACGCCAGGCTCAACCGTGCCCAGCGAGCCGCCCTGATCACGGGAGCCGGGGTCGTCGGAAACCTCACGGGCCACTGCCTCGAAGGATTCCCCGTCCTCAATTCGCGCGCGGGCATCCCGAATTTCCTGCAAGGCGGCGTCGCGCTCAGCCGGATCAGCGTCTGCCGGCAGGGTCACCAAGATATGGCTTGCCGAGCGCAGCGTCTGGTCTTCAAGCCGCCGAACATGCTCCTCGTAAGCCATCTCAAGCCGGGCGGGGTCGATCTGGACATCGGCGGCAGCCAGCTCGGGCGTCAGTTCAATGTATTCGACCACCACCTGTTCGGGACGGAAATACCGGTCCTGGTTCGCTTCGTGATAGGCCGCGACTTCTTGCTCGGACACCGGCTCGATCGACTCGGCGAAGTCCGCGCGGGCCAGGCGCAGCATGCCAACTTCCCGCGTCTGGTCTCGCAGCACCACGAACTGATCGATCTGCGGATCGACCCCGACCGCGGTATTCAAAACAGCCGTATTGAGCTGCTCCGAGGCAATGTCCTGGCGAAGCTGCTGCTCGAATCCGGCGACGCTCATGCCCTGCATTTGCACCAGTCGCTCGTACTGGTCCCGATTGAACTGACCATCGACCTTGAAGGCATCAATCGACTCGATGACCTCAACCAGCAAGTCGTCCGGAGCCCGGTAACCGGCTTCCCGCGTGTACTGCGCCATGACGGTCTGGCCAATCAGCCGATCCAGCACCTGACCCCGGATATTTAGCTGCTCCAGCATGTCGGCCGAGGCCGAACCACCCAGTGCCTGGATGATCTGCTGACGCTGTGCCGCGTAGGCCTGATCGAACTCGCGGGCCGTCACTTCCCGACCATCGACTACCGCCACCGGCTCGTCCTTGCCGCCGGCAAAATACTCCCCGACGCCCCAAAGAACGAAGGGGATACTGATCAGGCCCACGATCAGGTAGGCAATCCAACCGCGGATTTTGTCGCGGATATCAAGCAACATGGTCGGTCATTACTCCTGTGGGAACATGCCGCGCCGGGACATGCCCGGTGCGTGCTGGCCAGTGGACTGGGTTGAATATTTGCCCGGCGGAATCTGCCGAACAGCGCGGGCGGTTCAGCCTGAGCGCACCCCATACCTGTGGCCCAGGAATCAAGGCGATCGGCCGCCACGCCGACAGTCAAAAAAAAGGAGCCGCTTCGGCTCCTCTTGCCCTATTCGGATTGGGCCCTGCCTGGACTGGTCTTTCGCGGAACAATCAATTCACAGCCGCCCGAAGCCCGGACGCTTTTGCGGACATCGGCTGACCTGAACGGATTGTTGAACCCCGCGATGCGCCTTCAGGCGACCGGCGAGGACACCGGTTGCCAGGCGCCATCCGCGCAGTGGACGATCAGCTGTTGACCGCGTCCTTGAGACCCTTGCCCGCCTTGAAGGAGGGAAGCTTGGATGCAGCGATATTGATGGTTTCCCCGGTGCGCGGGTTGCGCCCCGTGCGGGCCTCGCGCTCACGGACCAGGAAGGTGCCGAAGCCGACCAGGGTGACCTGCTCGCCGTCCTTCAATGCAGAGCCGACCGCTTCGATAAAGCCGTCCAGGGCACGACCCGCATCCGCCTTCGAGATATCGGCAGAAGCCGCCATTGCATCGATCAGTTCGGATTTGTTCATTCTGTGCAATCCTTGTTGGTAAGGTTTGGAAAACGTCTTGACCCGAGCGGGCCAACCCCGCCGCATGTTCGTTTTTTGCTGCGTTCCGTGCGCAACCTGCCGGTCCCGGCTTCGCGCCACCGACGGTCGGGGCACGCCCCGTTCAGCGTTCCGAGTCAGGTTATACAAGCGGCCCCGGGGAGTGTCAACTCCCGGCCGGCCATGCGGCGCGGGATGGCCAGGATCAATGTGGCATGGAAGACGCGCACCAGGTTCGACATGGAATCGGCACCACGGCAGTCCCGGCGCGAGAACGCGGACCCCACGCAGTCAGGGAGTCCGCGTCACGGCTGCCGCACGAGATCAGCCAGCTATCGTCATCAATGCGCTACCGAATCCACCTGAGGCGGGTCGCGCTCCACCCGCCCTGCGGGCAGCACATCACCCTCGGAGCCAGCCTCCAGTGGGACCGGTGTTCGCGTCAGCGCCAGTTCCAGGACCTCGTCGATCCACTTGACCGGACGGATGTCAAGATTCTTCTTGATCTGTTCGGGAATTTCGGAGAGATCCTTGCGGTTGCCCTCCGGAATCACGCACAGTTCAATTCCGCCACGCTGGGCAGCCAGCAGCTTCTCCTTGAGCCCGCCGATCGGCAACACCTCGCCGCGCAGAGTAATCTCGCCAGTCATGGCCACGGTGGAACGCACCGGAATGCCGGTCAGTGCCGAAACCATCGCCGTGCACATGGCAATACCCGCACTGGGTCCATCTTTCGGGGTCGCCCCCTCCGGCACGTGGATGTGAACGTCGCGCTTTTCGTGAAAATCCGGTGAGATGCCGAGCATGGCGGCCCGGGAACGGACCACGGTCTGCGCCGCCTGAATAGACTCCTGCATGACCTCGCCGAGTTTCCCGGTGTACTTGAGGTTGCCCTTTCCCGCCATCACCGCCGCCTCGATGGTCAGCAGGTCCCCGCCTACCTCGGTCCAGGCCAGGCCCGTCACCTGACCGACCTGGTCCGGGTGCTCGACCTTGCCATAGTCGTGACGCTGGACGCCGAGATACTTCTCAAGCACAGTCGGCGAAACCTGGACCGGTTGCTCGGCCTCTTCCTTGCCCTTTTCAAGCAGGATGTCGCGAACCACCTTGCGGCAGACCTTGGCCACTTCGCGCTCAAGATTGCGCACCCCCGCCTCGCGGGTGTAGTGGCGGACGATATCGCGCAGCGCATCGGTCTCGAAGGCGATCTCGCCTTCCTTGAGCCCGTTGAAACGCATCTGCTTGGGCACGAGGTAGCGGTCGGCGATATTGACCTTCTCGTCCTCGGTGTAACCGGCAATCCGGATCACCTCCATGCGATCAAGCAGCGGCCCGGGAATGTTCATGCTGTTTGCGGTGCAGATGAACATGACCTCGGAGAGATCGACATCCATTTCCATGTAGTGGTCGTTGAAAGTCCGGTTTTGCTCCGGGTCCAGAACCTCCAGCAAGGCCGCAGAGGGATCTCCACGAAAATCTGCGGTCATCTTGTCGATCTCGTCGAGCAGGATCAGCGGGTTTTTCGTGCCGACCTTGCTCATGGTCTGGATAATCCGGCCGGGCAGCGCGCCCACGTAGGTGCGCCGATGCCCCCGGATTTCCGCATCGTCGCGCACGCCACCCAGTGCGATGCGGCCGAACTTGCGGTTGGTCGCCTTGGCGATCGACTGACCGAGTGAGGTCTTGCCCACCCCCGGCGGGCCGACCAGACAGAGGATCGGACCATGCATGCGCCGGACCCGCTGCTGCACGGCCAGATATTCGATTATCCGTTCCTTGACCTTCTCCAGCCCGTAGTGGTCCGCCTCAAGGATGGCCTCGGCGGCCGGAAGATCACGCTTGACCTTGGTGCGCTTCTTCCAGGGAATGCTCAGGATCCAGTCGAGGTAGTTGCGCACCACCGTCGCCTCGGCCGACATGGGTGACATCATGCGCAGCTTGCCCAGCTCGCTCTTGGCCTTGTCAAAGGCCTCCTTCGGCATGCCAGCCTTCTCAATCTTCTGCTCAAGCTGGTCGAGGTCGCTGCCGCCCTCTTCAATGTCGCCCAGTTCCTTCTGGATGGCCTTCATCTGCTCGTTGAGGTAGTACTCGCGCTGCGACTTCTCCATCTGCTGCTTGACGCGGCCACGGATGCGCTTTTCCACCTGCAGGATGTCGACCTCGCCCTCGATCAGGACCATGAGGGCCTCGACCCGCTCGCGAACGACCTGAATCTCGAGAATACGCTGCTTCTCCTCGATCCGCAGCGACATGTGCGCGGCAATGGTATCGGCCAGGCGCGACACGTCGTCAATGCCGGCCAGCGAGGTCAGCACCTCCGGCGGGGTTTTCTTGTTGAGCTTGACGTAGCTCTCGAACTGGTTGAGCAGCGTGCGCGCGTGCACCTCCAGCTCCCGTTCCTCACAGCCAAGCGTTTCTTCGACGTCACGGACATCCGCCATCATCTGCCCGTTGACTTCATGCAGGGCATTGACGGACACGCGCTTGCCGCCCTCGACCAGCACCTTGATGGTACCGTCAGGCAGCTTGAGGAGCTGGAGAATGGAGGACAGTGTGCCGATCTGGTGCAGATCGCCCGCCGCCGGCTCGTCTTTTTCCGAATCCTTCTGCGCCAGCAGCAGGATCTGCTTGTCCCCCTTGACAGCGCTCTCAAGCGCCGCAATCGAGCGTTCGCGCCCAACGAACAGGGGGATGACCATGTGCGGGTAAACCACTACATCGCGCAGTGGCAGGACCGGGACCACCTGCGGGGCGCCCTCGATCACTTCGGATACCTTGTCTTGTTTGGCCATGTTGTGCCTCTCGCGTGGGAATGTCGCCGACGCATGCCGGCAGCCGCGGCCCCGGGTTCTGGAAGACAACGCCACTGGGGCGGAAGATGCCCGATGCGCCGTTGCTCCCTGTCGACCTGTCCCTCGTCAATGGGGGCGATCCGTCGATTATTCAAGGAAGACCCTGACCGAAGGCGGAACGTTCAATCCAGGGTTCAGCGCCAAGGGAAGGTCTGCACAAATGCAGACCTTCCCGTGCAGGGCACGGATGCCCTGCCG
>JBNGDJ010000065.1:0-2638 GCA_049974825.1 Halothiobacillaceae bacterium
GAGGACGCCGCCAGCAACACGCTGGTCAAGCAGCCCGTCGCGGCCTACGTCGAGAAGGTCTACGAGGACGGCAGCTTCAGTTCGCTGGGGATCGGATCATGAGCGACCACATGAAGAAGGTCCAGTCCGGCGATCCGCTGGTCGTCCCCGCCCAGGCGTACAACGCCTTCATCGACGCGGCCAAGGACTTCCAGCAGCGGACGCGCCACGTGGGCCAGCAGGCCACGCCCGGCTATCGGTCGGCGAGCATTGTGCTGGTCAAGAATGAATCCGGCGAAGATCGCGACCGCTTCGACATCGTGGGCCTCGGCGATCCGGTGATCCTGCCCGACGCGGGCGGGTCGGCCGAGCAATCCTTCAAGAACGCCGTCGCGCTGCGTGGCGAGATGCCGGATGCGACGCTGCACGAGGGCAAGTTCGCCATCCTGGCCGAGCCGCTCGCGACCGGCGCGATCGGTCGGGCGTACCTGGCGGGCGTAACGGCCGTGCGGTTGCGGCTGGAGGATTCGGCGCAGGAGGTCGCCCGGGCCGAGATCATCGACGCCGAAGCGACGGCGCTGCAGCCCTCGCCCGATGGATCGGCGCAGGTTCTGTGGCACCAGCAGCAGACCGGCGACGTGTGGGCCATCGTCCGCTTGGGCAACGCCGTTCCGGCCGGCGTGTGGGTACAGATCACCAGCACCGAAGCCAGCGCCGGCGAGTATTCGAGCTGGCAGGAGGTGGAACTGACCGACGACGGTTCGGGCGGTCTGGCGTGGTCGGCCGTCGCCGACGGCCTGGCCGGTCCCGGCGACGGCGCGCTCTACGAGGTCAACGGTGTCGAGGACATCCCGGCCGACACGGTCGTGCAGGCCTTCCCGAATCCGGCGTATGACCCGCAAGCCGCTGATCCGCTGCCCGCGTGGCTGTTCCAGTACGAGCAGCCCGAGGTGATCGGCTTCGGCGTCCCGGCCGACGGCGAGGTCGACGTCCCGCACGACGTGGACATCGACCTGACCGTCACCGACGCGGCCGGCACGCCCATCCTGGACGACCAGGGCCAGCCGCAGGTGATCAAGGTCTGGCGCAACGCGCTGAAGCGGTCGCTCTACACCGACTTCGATGCCTCCACGGTCTTCGTGTACGTCAAGTTCCCCCAGCCGGTGGGCGGCGTGAGCGGCTGCATCTTCAGCCGCACCGAGGCATTCAAGAACTACCGCGAGTGGCTGCCGGCCGAGGGCTACTCGCTCTATCCCGACCAGCAGCCCCCGGCTTCCACTGACATCACCGGCGAGCCGGGCAACGAGGATCACGTCCACGTCATCGGCAAGATGTTCATGGAGACCGACGCCGACGGCAAGGGCTGGGCACCGTGGTTCGTGATCGACCCCGAGGCCTTTGGCAGCGGCAAGGTCAAGACCGACGCGACGGACGACACGCCCGGCTACCTCGACGACGAAATCCAGGTCGGCGAGAACCCCGGCCAGCCGCACACCTGGGTCCGCAAGCGCGTCAACGACGAGCCCGCCGGCCCGGAGGCCAACGACCACAAGCTGCGGCTCTACCACGGCGACTGGGACGCGCTGAACACCAACAAGGTTGGCAGCCTCTTCTCGTTCGGGGCGGCGGGGGCGAACGTCGCCATCGTCGACGCGGGCGTCGATCCCGGCCCGGGCACGGCCTGGTTCACCTTCAGCGAGTACGAGGACGAGTACGACTCGAAGAAGCACAGCAAGGTCAAGCTGAAGGTCGGGGCGCGGAAGCTGGTCATCAACGGCCTGGGCAAGGTCTTCACCGACGGCAACGACACCGTGCCCGGGTTCCTGAACGACGAGATCATCGTCCTGCCGCCTGGCGGCGGGCACAACTGGATCACCAAGACCGTCACGCCTGGGGGCGTCGCGGACAACAAGCTGCTGATCGAGCACAACGACTGGGACGAGGACAACCTCCAACTCTCCGACCCCGTGCCGGGCAACCTGGTCGGCGGCAACGGCGTGGAGATCGTCGCCGAGCAGCCGCAGACCGAACCCTACGTCGAGTACCAGGAGTTCCGCGACCGCTACGACGCCAAGCACCACAGCCTGCTGACGCCGCAACTGGCCGAGGAACAGCCGGTCAAGAAGTTCATCAAGCTGCCCGGCAAGGTCTTCACCGACGCCGACGACACCACGCCGGGCTACCTGAATGACGAGATCATCGTCGATCCGGGCAACGAGGCTCCGTTCTGGCTGGAGAAGACCGTCACGCCCGGTGGCGCGGCCGACAACAAGCTGCTCATCGAGCACAAGGACTGGGACAACGACCAGACCGAGCACACCGTCGAGTCGCTGCTGTCGTGGGAGGATCACGGCGGCGGCGTCTCGCTGGACATCTCCGAGCCGATGCCCGGCTGGGCGTGGATTCAGGTCGAGACCTGGCGGCACAAGGAAGATCGCAAGGGCCACTGCGACCTGATCGGCCGTCAGCCCGACCCGCTGCCGCTCGACCCGATCTACCTCAAATGGGTGGCCGTGCCCCAGGGCACCAGCACGGGCGACATGCTGTACTGGGACGGCACCAAGTGGGTCACGCTGGCCGCGCCCGGCAGCGGTGACTTCGTGCTGATGAGCAGCGGCGGCGCGCCGTACTGGCAGCAGGTCCAGGAGTTCGAGTGCCC
>JBNGDJ010000065.1:2738-14001 GCA_049974825.1 Halothiobacillaceae bacterium
CGGTTCGACCTGACCTTCGAGGAGGCCCCCTGATGCCCGAGCAAGCCCAGCCCCAGTCGGTCAAGCCCGTCCTGAAGAGCGGCTGCCCCGATTGCCCGCCGATGGTCGTGCCCCGGCGCGGCTACACGCCCACGCGCCCGAGTTGCATCCACTGCGTCGAGAAGCACGTAGGCGCGGCCATGGTGCTGTTGGCCGAACTGAACGACCTGCCCGACGACGAGGCCACCCGCCGCCAGGGCTTCTCCCGCCGCCTCCGCGCGATCGGCCATCTCTTCGAGGCCGAGGACGAGTCCCAGGAGTGGCCAGAACTCCACGCCGCCATTCGCGCCGCCCGCAGGGCCTACCAGGCTGACGGCACGATGCCCGATTTTGAGGACCTCGGAATCCTTGCAAACGGTGTCCGCAGCGCTTTATAGTCGAGGCACGAAACTGAACGGCCGGGTCTCCCCCCGCCCGGTCTCATGGGCCTGGTCTCCCCCCCGGACCAAGCCTGCTTTATGCGCGGCACCGGGCGACGCTAGGTCACCGTTCCCACCGCCGGCAGAATTTGCGGTGGTAGTCGCGGATGAATCGGTCGTACTCGGCCGGCGTGTCCTGCTTCATGGCCATCAGCTTCGCCAGGCTCTCCGAGGCCTTGATCATCATGTGCTTCATTTCCGGGTCCGAGATCCGCCCGCCCGCGTGGATATCCTCGATCGGGCCGTTCCGAAAGGCGTACGCGCAGATCGCGTTGGCCTCGTCACGCACGGTAAACTCGTCGCGGGGCGGCAGCCCCTCGGTCGCCAGAGGCGCGTCCAACCCCAGCGCTTGCTTGACCTGCTCGGCCCGCCTGCGGATGGTGCCCATCGTGACGCCGAAGAACTCCTCGAGCTCGGCATTCAGCATCCCCGTCATACCGCACGCCCGCCGGTCGCGATTGGCCAGAGCGTAGATGATTCCTGCCGCCCAGCCCTCGGGCTTGCCGCGCATCGGCTCATCGCCCGCCGCCAAGAAGCGCAGCGCCTTCATCGCGGTCGTCCGCAACTTCGTGTCGCGGTAGCTGGTGAAGAAGCGGTTGAGACGCTCACGACACACATTGCTCAACTCTGGCTTGCATCCATCGCTCTCTCCAGGCAGGAAGCGTATTCATGCGGCACAAGAATCGATATGCCCCTGCAAGAACCTTCTCATGCCACTTGCTCTGGCAGACCCTCACCGATGTCATCAGGAGGAGGCCCCGGACCACGCCTTGAGCGCCGTCAGCAGGCCACGTTTCAGTGCGACAAGCGAACTCTCGCCCACCTCGGCTTTGCGGTCGAACATCGCCTGGACAATAATGCCGTTGAGGGTTGCCCAGATCAGAGATGACGCCACAGCTGGGTCGAAATGCGTGCCGAATTCGCCGCTTTCGACCCCCTCATCCAGGATCGCCCGGATGTGCCCACGCCAGTGGGCGTGAATCGTGGCCATCGCGTCGGCGAGTTCGGCCTTCTTTGCGGCGGCGGCCCAGAGGTCCATCACGAGCTTGCCCGAACGAGTGAATACCTCCAGGCGTCGAAACACGTGATCCAGCAGCCGCTGGAGTTTCTCGGCTGCCGACAACGGCTCGTTTGCCAGCCGGTCCACCTCGGCGTGCTCCACCTCAAAGGTCTCGACGAACAGCTCGGCGAACAGGTCTTCCTTGCTGGAGAAGTAGTTGTAGATGCTCCCCTTCGAAATGCTCGCCCTGGCCGCAATTTCATCGACAGTGGCCTCTGCATAGCCCTTCGCTTCAAAAACCGCCTGTGCGGCATTCAGGATCTCCTGGCGGCGTTCCATGTTGTATCCATTTCCGATTCCCTGCGATCCGTTTCACCCGGGGGCGACGCCCCGGAAATCCGCATGCGCTCATCGCCGTTGCTGGTTGTACTCATCGCGTTCACCGGATTCGCCGGCAACCTTGTCCATCGCGCGATTGACCGCGTCGGTGAGCTCGGTATCGTCCAGCAGTGGTTTGAATACTGCCTCATCGGCTCCGAGTTGCCACGCCTGTTGGGCCAGATCGAAGCGGCCAAGCGTCATCGTGATGATGACCGCCGGTCGGTCGGGCAGTCCGTGAATGAAAGCGGCCATGTGCTCCGACTCCGGCCGGTTGAATGCCTCGCTTGGAACGATCACGACCTGCGGCTTGCCGCCGAGCAGCAGTCCCATCGCTCTGGATCGGTCCGGCGCGACCAGGACATGGTGCCCGGCCGCTCTCAGAGCATCGCCAGCTCCGCGCACGAACTCGGCATCCGGATCGCAGACAAGGATCGTGAGCCTGCGCCGTGCCGTTTCGGTATGGGCCATGTCATCACCTCTTCATCGTCCCACAAGCGGTGCTAGCCCGGCTCGGCCTGGCAATGATGACTCCAGAACTCGTACTCGAATGCCCAGTCAGTCTTGCGTTCCTGGGCAAGGCACTGCATATGATCGCGGAACGCGTCCTTCACCGGGACCTGCTCGGCAAACGTTTGGCGGTCCCTCATGCATCGCGCCAGGTCTCGCCCCAACTTCCTAGCGGCCTCAAACGCCCCTTCGCGCGAATCCATGTCCTTCAGCGACGCAACCGTGGCGCTCACGCTTCCGACGGTCCAGCACCCCATGGACCGCATGAAACTCAGAAGGTACTCCTCCACATTACGGCAATCGGTGGCACCGGATGTCATGACCGCAACGCCGTACTTGCCGTCCCAGGGTTGGCGCATCACCATACTGCCGCATCGGTCGATGAACGCCTTGGTCTGCGCGCTGACGTTGAAGAAGTGCATGGGAGACGCCAATACGATGCCGCCGGCGTTGGAGATCGCCCTTGCCAGTCTTGGAAAGTCGTCCTTCTGAGGACACCGACCTGTCTTGTGACACTGATCGCACCCGTGGCAGGGGGAGACCCGATAGTCCTCCAACGACAGGCCGGCAACGGCCGCACCTGCCTGTTCGGCCTCCCAGAGAACCCAGCTCGCCAGGACGCTTGTGTAGCCTTTGATGCCATGCGGGCTTCCGAGAACCGCCGTTACGATCATGGTGCGTCTCCTGCTGGCCGACAGTGGCCAGCCTGCTCACCAGACTCATTGTGCCGCCGCGCGGATTTCCTCCGGCTGCCATCCGCCGCCAAGAACGGCGTAAAGCCGTATCTGGCTTGCTCGCTGCAACAGGCGAAGCGATATCAGCCCTTGCTGAGCGTCAAAGAGGGACCGTTGGGCGTCCAAGACTCCCAGGTAACTGTCAATTCCCTTCTCAAATCGGGACAACGAAAGGCGATAGGTCTCAGCCAAGGCCTTGACAAGGGCCTCCTGAGCGGCCACCCGCTCGTCCACCGTGCCGCGCACAGCCAGGGCGTCGGCCACTTCCCGGAAGGTGGTCTGAATTGCTCTCTCGTACTCAGCCACGGCAATCTCCCGCTCCACCTTGGTGGCCCTGTGGGCCGACCAGGTGCGGGGATCGAAGATCGGCATCACAATCTGAGCGCCATAGCTCCAGGTGCCCGTACCCGAGGCAAAGAGATCGGACAGCTCGAGGCTGGCCGTGCCGATGGTGGATGTCAGCGATATTCGAGGAAAGAAAGCTGCTCGGGCAGCCCCGATCCGTGCATACGCGCCCTTGAGACGATGCTCCGCCGCCACGATGTCCGGTCGGTCCAAGAGCACATCGGATGACAGACCGGGAGCAAGGCGTGTCTGTGGGCTTACCTGGTCGAGTCCGTCCGACAGGAGGTCTTTCGGAACCGGCGAGCCCGCAAGCAGTCTCAGGGCATTCTCGGCCTGCGCCGCCAGTTGTGTGTAGCGTGCTATGTCTCCGCGTGCGATCTCCACCGGCGTCTGCGCCCGGCGCAGGTCCAACTCGGTTGCGATGCCATGGTCGTATTGTTGCTGTACCAGGTCGAAGGCCTCTTTCTGTGTCTGAAAAGTGCGCTTCGACAGCGCCAACGCTTCCCGGCTGGCGGCCAACGTGAGGTAAGCGTCGGCCACCGATGATACCAGCAGGATCTGCGTGCTATGGCGCGCCTCCTGGGTCGCCATGAATCCCTCCAGAGCCTCGTCGGCCAGGCTGCGAATCCGGCCGAAGAAATCGACTTCCCATGCTATTGCACCGAGGCCGACTTCATACATCTTGCTGATTCGGGATTGCCCCGGAGCCGTGAAGTCGGTCGAGGCTCGTTGCCGGACGCCACTGCCGGCAGCGTCAACGACCGGATAGAGCTCGGCTCGCTGGATATCGTACAGAGCCCGCGCCCGCTCGACATTCAAGGCCGCCAGCCGAAGGTCGCGATTGTTGACCAAGGCTGTCTCAATGACTTTCAGGAGCTTGGGGTCGGTGAAGAACTGTCGCCACCCAATCTCGCCGGGCTTCGGTTCGCCATCGGAGTCCCGCACGTCGCCGTAAGCGGCACCCGTCGGCCACTGGTTGGGAACGGGCGCTTCCGGCCGCGAGTACTTGGGGGCCAATGTGCATCCGCTCAAGAGCGTGACGCCCAAGGTGACGGTTAGAGCAATCGTCTTGTTCATGTCGTCGGTTCCTGGTTCTGAGCGGCTCGCGCCGCGGACCTTCGCCGCCCGAACGTCTTCTCGATGATCACGTAGAACAGCGGCACGAACAGCACGACCAGGATGACGCCGGTAATCATGCCGCCCAAGACCACTGTTCCGATGGCCCTCATTGCCCCTGCTCCCGCACCGGTGGCCATCACCAAGGGCAATGCTGACAAGCCGGTCGTCAGGGAGGTCATGCAGATGGGGCGAAGTCGCAGGCGCACCGCCTTAAGCGACGCCTCGATCAGTCCCTCCCCCTGCTCCACGCCGCTCATCGCAAACTGGACGATGAGGATGGCGTTCTTTGTGGCCAGGCCGAGCGTTGTCAGCAGGCCAATCTGGAAGTACACGTCGCTGGGTAGGCCCCGCAGCATCGAGGCGGCGAATCCGCCGATCACGCCCAGCGGCAGAACCAGCAGGACCGCGATGGGGATGTCCCATTTCCCATACAGTGCGGCGAGGAACAGAAAGACGATCATGAGCGAGGCCGTGTATAGCAGTCCGGTCTGGGTCGACGCTTCGCGTTCCTGGTAGGACAGTCCCGTCCAGTCATAGCCGAACCCACGTGGCAGTTTGGCGGTGAGTTCCTGCATGGCGTCCATCGCCTCACCTGAACTGAAGCCCGGAGCCGCCTCGCCCCAGAGGTTCACTGACGGGGAGGAATTGAACCGTTCAAGACGGGGAGAGCCGGTCGTCCAGCGGCCCGACGCGAACGCGGAGTACGGGACCATCTCGCCGAACGCACTCCGGACATACAACCGGTCCAGGTCGGTCGGCAACATGCGATAAGGGGCGTCAGCTTGTACATAGACCCGCTTGACACGTCCGCTCTGGATGAAGTCGTTGACGTAAGCACTGCCGAACGCAGCCGAGATCGTGCTGTGAACCGAGGAAATCGGCAGCCCCATCGCTCCCACCTTCTCCCAGTCCACATCCACCCGATATTCCGGGACATCCTCCATACCGTTGGGGCGAACCTTTGTCAGTCGCGGATCTTGGGTCGTCATGCCCAGCAACTGATTACGAGCCTGCATGAGAGCTTCGTGGCCCGCCCCGCCACGATCAACCAACTGATAATCGAACCCTTGCGCGACACCGAGTTCCGCGATGGCTGGCGGCGGGAAGGCGACAACGATTGCCTCCCGTTTGGTCGCAAAACGGGCCGTCGCTCGACCGGCAACCGCCTTCGCTCGCAACTCGGGGCGATCCCGCAACTCCCAGTCCCGAAGCTTCACGAAGACCATGCTGTTGTTCTGCGCCTGTCCCGAGAAGCCCACCCCCGCAATTGTCATGCAGGACTCGACTGCGTCCTTCTCGTTTTCGAGGAAGTGATCTCGTACCTCCTCCGCGACCGCGTTGGTCTGCTCCATGGTCGAGCCGGTGGGAAGGATGATCTGGGTCAGCAGAATGCCCTGATCCTCGTCGGGAAGATAACTGGTGGGCATGCGGAGAAAAATCCAGCCCAAGCCGGCAACGATGAGAACATAGACAGCTACAAAACGCAGCTTGCGGGCCAGGCCATATCCGACCAGGCCGACGAATCTGTCTCGGAACCAGTAGAAGCCCCGATCAAACCAAAGGAAGAACGGGCGGAGGATCCGGACGGCCCCTTCCGCCGCCTCGTGCCCCTTGGCGACGGGCTTGAGAATGCTCGCGCAGAGCACGGGAGTCAGGATCAGTGCGACCAACACGGACAGCACCATTGAGGTCACAACGGTGATCGAAAACTGCCGATAGATGATGCCTGTCGAGCCGCCGAGGAATGCCATAGGGCCAAACAGGGCCGAAAGCACCAGCGCAAAACCGATCAGGGCGCTGGTGACCTGCCCCATTGACTTGGCCGTCGCCTCGCGAGGCGAGAGGCCCTCCTCGCTCATCAGCCGCTCGACGTTCTCCACGACGACGATGGCGTCGTCCACCAGCATGCCAATGGCGATCACCATGGCGAACATGGTCAGCATATTGATCGAGAATCCGAACACCCCCAGCATCGCGCAGGTGCCCAGCAGCACCACGGGCACGGCGATGGCGGGAATCAGCGTTGCACGAATATTACCCATGAACAGCCACATTACGAAGAAGACCAGGACGATGGCCTGCACCAACGCCTTGACCGCCTCCAGAATGGCCACCTTGACAAACGGCGTGGTGTCGTAGGGATAGACCACCTTGAGGCCCGGGGGGAAATTCCGTCCCATCTCCTCCATCTTCGCCTTAATGGCGTTGGCGGTTGTCAATGCGTTCGCCCCGGGCATCTGCCGGATCGCAATGGCGGCCGTGGGCTTGCCGTTGTAATTCACGTCAACATCGTAGAACGCCGTTCCGAGTTCCGTGCGCCCCACGTCGCTGACGCGAACGACGGAGCCGTCGACGTTCGTGCGCAGCGGGATCGCCGCAAACTCATCGGGCGTCTGAAGCAGGTTCTGGACGACAATGGATGCGTTGAGTCGTTGGCCCTCCACCGCCGGCCCGCCGCCGAACTGCCCGGCCGAGACCTCAACGTTGTAGGCGCGAAGCGCCGAGATCACGTCCGTTACCGTCAGGCGATAGTTCGTCATTTTGTCCGGATTCAGCCAGACGCGCATGGCGTATTCCTTGCCGAACAACTCCACTTCGCCGACGCCTGGTACGCGGGCCAACACCTTCTCAAGACTGGACTTGGCATAATCTCCAAGGTCGACCGAGTCCATGCTTGCGTCCTCGGAAACCAGGCCGACGATGATCAGGTAGTTCCTCGTGGACTTCTGCACCTGCACGCCAGTCCGTTGCACCACTTCGGGGAGGCTTGCCAACGCAGGCTGTATCCTGTTCTGCACCTTCGTCCACGCAATGTCAGGATCGGTTCCCGGCTTGAAGACCACCTCGATTCTTGAATTGCCGGCCGAATCGCTGGTGGAGGAGAGATACAGCATGCCCTCCAGACCTGTGAGCTTCTGCTCAATGGCCTGGGTGACGCTGTTCTCGACGGTTTCCGCCGATGCTCCAGGATAGGTGGCAATGATCGCAATGGACGGCGGCGCAAGATTCGGATACTGCGCGATCGGCAGGTTGTAGATCGACAGCGCGCCCAACAGCATGATGAAGATGGCGATGACCCAGGCGAAAACGGGGCGATCAAGGAAGAATTTGGAAAGCATATGACTGTCTCCGTTCAGTTCGCCGCCAATGGCGCACTGGTGGTCTGGGCCGTCGGTCGCCGCTGCGTGTCTGCCTGGAACCCGACCGTCCTGACCGAAGCGCCGGGCCGTACTTTCTGGAGTCCTTCGACAATCACGCGGTCCCCCGGGCGCAGGCCCGACGCGACAAGCCACCTGTTGTCCATGGCCCGATCAATGATGACCATCCGCTGTTGAACCGTGTTGTCGGCGGTCACAATCAACACGAAGGGCTCGCCCTTGGAATTCCGCGACACCGCCTGCTGCGGCACGAGAATAGCGTTCTCGTTCACGCCCTCCTCGATCACCGCTCGCACGAACATGCCAGGCAGGAGAACGCCCTCGGGATTCGGGAAAACCATTCGCATGACGAAAGAGCCGGTCGTCGGGTCCACCGAGACCTCCCGAAACTCAAGCTTGCCGGTATGCGGATACTTCCTGCCGTCCTCCAGGATGAGCCGCGTGGTCGCTTGCTCCGACCCGTTGTGGGAGAGCCGTCCATCGGCGAGCCGCTGCTGCAGCCGCAGCAGATCGGCCATCGCCTGCGGCACATCCACATAGATCGGATCAAGCTGCTGAACCGTAGCGAGGGCCAACGGCTGATTGGCCGTCACCAACGCGCCGGTGGTGACACTTGAGCGGCCGATGCGGCCGCCGATCGGAGCCGTGATCTGAGCGTAGTCAAGGTTGATCCGAGCCGTCTGCAGTCCCGCCTCGGCAGTCTGAATGGCCGCCTTGGCCGCCTGGATCATCGCCTCGGCCCTGACGATATCCGCTTCGGCGCTCTGCACTGCTGCGGCGGCGCTCTCGATTCCCGCCTCCGCCTGCTTCAGCGCCGCGGAGACATCGTCGTAGTCCTGTTGACTGACAGCTTTCCCGGCCAACAGCTCGTTGAAACGCTTCTCGCGAAGACGAACCGGAGTGGCAGTCGCTTCGGCACGTGACCGGGCCGCCTTGGCAGCAGCCAGGGACGCTTTGGCCACATCACGGGCCGCCATGGCCGTCTCGTGGTTCGCCTTTGCCGCGGCGACGGCGGCTTCCGCATTGGCATAGGCGGCCTCATAGGCCTTGGGGTCAATCCTGTACAGCACATCGCCGGCCGCGACGGTCGCGCCTTCGGTGAAGAGCCGCTCCTGAATGATGCCGGTCGCCTGAGGCCGGATTTCCGCGACAAAGCGGGCGGACGTGCGCCCGGGGAGTTCCTTTGTCAGTACGACCCGCTCCGGGCGTATCTCCACGGTGGCGACCTCCGGAGCGGCTGCGGGTGGCGGCTGGTCCTTGTCGCGGCAACCCGTCAGCGAGAAGCCGACCAGCGCCAGGATGATTGCCGCAACGTTGCCGAACCCGCCGCCACGTGACCTTGTCATTGCCATATCGCTTTCCCTTTCAAACGCAGTCTGACTCAGTCGGCCGAGGGCGGCACGGGCAACACGGACGCCCGTTTGCCACGCCCTTGGGGAATACCGAGGCATTCCAAGCGTCATTCACCTTTGATCGAGATCTCTGCCGTTTCGCTCACCAGGAGGTGGAGCACCCTCCTGTAGGCCTTCAGAAGCAACGCCCGCTCACTCCTCGGAGAGTTTTCGCTTGCCTTTGCGAGTGACACCCTTGGGGGGATCCTCGGCGGGAAGCCGAAGCTTCAACCGTCCCAGGAACGCCGCCTTCATCTTCTGGACCCGCGTCTCCAGCGGTTCACTGGGCTCGCGGCGGGACCAGTATGAAACGAAGGCGTTGATGATCCCTTCCAGGCATAGCGTCAGATACAGGGGGTCGCCCCGGTCGAAGACGCCGCGCGAAACGCCTTGCCCGAACAGTGTGCTGACAGCGTCAACGTACCGGTCATAGAGGCCCACGCACTCGGACGGCAGCGCCCGCACGGGGTCCACGCGACTGCCCGGAGACGTTTTGAAGAATACACGGAAGAAACCGCGGTGCTGGTCGAAGTGCGTCAGTCGCAGCTCGATCAGCGCGGCGATGGCCTGTTCGGGATCGTGGAGGCTGAGTACCTGAGACTCGAAGACTTCCATGAAGTCCTGGGCGATCTTGCCCACGACCTGCGCGTAGAGATCATCCTTGCTTTGGAAGAAGTTGTAGAGCGTCCCGACCGCGAACTCGGCCTCGTGGGCGATCTCCTCAACGGTTGCCTCGTGGTAGCCCTTGCGGACGAAGACCGTCTCAGCGGCCTCGAGAATCTCGCGCCGGTGCGATTCTCGCTCCCGCTCCTTGCGGGAGAGCTTCTTGGATTGCGCCTTCGCCATCGCCTGTCTTTCCTGTGAACAAGTACTCTTGTCTGCGAGCCAGGGCTCGCGCCGTGAGCGCTAATTCATAACACCTCTGCTCCGGCGAGTCAAGAAGGAATTTCCGATGGGGGTGAATCCCCGCGCGCCGCAGGGCAGTCATCCGATGCTGGTGAAAGCAAGTCCTTGTGGGACATCTGCTTGCGGGAGAGCGGGAGTCCGGAGGCCGGGCCGGTCCTCTACCGCCGCTCAGCGGCGTGCTTGCGGCTCATGCACCACTGGAAGGCCTTCTCCTCGGCCCCAAAGCAGGATCCCAAGCACCAGTGAGCAGCCGTCATCATCCGCTTGGCTGCAGCGGGTCCTTCGGCCGGTTTTGAGGGGAACCACTTGGCCCGGGCTATCGCCAGCCAATACCGCCTTGCCTTGTGACGTTTCAGTCGCATTGGCATTTGCAGTAGATGCAGAAGGCGCAGAACAAGACCATGAGCAGGAGACCAAAGGCAGCCAGCAGGCCTATTGCCACAGGTGATCCCTTGGCTGAGTTCCCTTCCTTGTGGCCGTTCTCACCCTCCGGAGGCTTCTGACTGACATGAAGCATGCTTCCGACATCGACAGGCTTGTTGTTGTACGCTGAGTCAAGAGCCATCTCATCACCTCACGCCGGAGGCCGGGCCGGTCCTCTACCGCCGCTCAGCGGCGTGCTTGCGGCTCATGCACCACTGGAAGGCCTTCTCCTCGGCCCCAAAGCAGGATCCCAAGCACCAGTGAGCAGCCGTCATCATCCGCTTGGCTGCTGCGAGTCCTTCGGCCGGCTTTGAGGCGAACCATTCGGCCCGGGCAATCGCGAGGGACTCCAACCTTCCAGCCTCGATGACGCGGTTCGCCAGCCCGAGTTCGAGCGCCTCGTCGGCCGTCAGAGACTCCTTTTCGAACAGGATCTCGAAGGTCTTGCCCATGCCGACGAACCGAGACAGGAACCACGGCAGAGCTCCACACGGCGGCATGCCGGTGTCCAGGCAGCGGTTGATGAAGACGGTCTCCTCGGACAGCACCCGGTAGTCACACGCCAGCGCCGGCGCGAGGAAAGGCAGCAGGATTTCCCCCTGGAGGGCACAAATGACGAACGTGGACGTGCTTCGAACAATGGTCACGAAACGCTGCAGCCCGTTCTCCTCGCGGACGACCTCGATCTCTCGGACCGGATCCGGACGCCCTTGGCGCTCTTCTGATCCGGCTGGCGCACCGAAGATCTCGCCCCACCATCCGTCGAGGTTGGCCGGAGCCAGAACCTGCGGAGGAACGATGACGACCAGCACCTTCTTGCCTCTTGCAGGCAACCGCTGCA
>JBNGDJ010000066.1:0-3820 GCA_049974825.1 Halothiobacillaceae bacterium
CCTGACGGGGCGCGAAATCAGGCCTCGCCCTGCTCCTGACCCGCACCTTCACGGTCCAAGAGCTGCACGTAGGCCATCGGCGCGGCGTCGCCTGCGCGGTAACCGCACTTGAGGATCCGCAAGTAACCGCCCGGG
The DNA here is from genome assembly GCA_049974825.1 of Halothiobacillaceae bacterium. Taxonomy (GTDB): domain Bacteria; phylum Pseudomonadota; class Gammaproteobacteria; order Halothiobacillales; family Halothiobacillaceae; genus JBKHDT01. The sequence goes on from JBNGDJ010000066.1 coordinate 136, forward strand.
CGGGACTGGTAATGCGGCCCAAGATCGCTGAACAGCTTGCCAACCACCTGCTTGTTGCGAACCCGAGAGAAAGCGGTACGGCGCGCGGCGACCGAATCGGTCTTGGCCAGTGTAATCAACGGCTCAACCACGCGACGCAGCTCCTTGGCCTTCGGCAGCGTGGTCTTGATGACTTCGTTTTCGAGCAGCGAGATCGCCTGCGCGCGCATCAACGCAGAGCGCTGAGCGGCGTTGCGACCAAGCTGACGTCCGGATTTACGATGACGCATTGTACTTGTTCCTTGAAATTCTTGCGGGCCAGACGCCCATCAGGCCGGAGTCTGGCTCGATGGATTCTGAAGTTCAGCCGGCGGCCAGTTCTCAAGCTTGGCGCCGAGAGAAAGCCCCTGCTTGGCGAGGACATCCTTGATCTCGGTCAGCGACTTCTTGCCGAGATTCGGCGTCTTCAGCAACTCCATCTCGGTGCGCTGGATCAGGTCGCCAATGTAGTAGATGTTCTCGGCTTTCAGGCAGTTTGCCGAACGGACGGTCAACTCAAGATCGTCTACCGGACGCAGGAGAACCGGATCAACGGACGGCTCCTGGCTTACCGGCGCTTCGACAGCCTCGGCCTTGAGATCAACGAACACGGAGAGCTGATCGACCAGGATGCCAGCGGCACGGCGAATCGCATCTTCAGCGGTAATCGATCCATTCGTCTCAATATCGAGGATCAGCGAGTCGAGGTCAGTCCGCTGCTCAACACGCGCGCGGTCCACCGAATACGCCACTTTGCGAATCGGCGAAAATGACGCGTCGAGCAGCAGGCGACCCACATTCGCCGAGCCTTCTTCGCGACGGGCGCTGGCCGGTACGTAGCCGACTCCGCGCTCCACCTTGAAGGACATGGTCAGCGACCCCTGCTCGTTCAGGGTGGCGATCACATGGTCCTGGTTCATCACCTCGACGGCGTGATCGGCCTTGATGTCGGCCGCAGTGACCACGCCCGGCCCTTCCTTCTTCACCGTGAGCATGGCTTCTTCGCGGCCGTGAAGCGCGATTGCCAGCCCCTTGAGGTTAAGCAGGATTTCGATTACGTCTTCTTGGACGCCCTCGATACTGGTGTACTCATGAAGCACACCTTCAATTTCCACTTCCGTGACCGCGACACCCGGGATGGCCGCGAGCAGGATCCGGCGCAGGGCGTTGCCCAGCGTGTGACCGAAGCCCCGCTCAAGCGGCTCCAGGACCACCTTGGCCCGGGTGTCGTCCACCGCCTGGACGTCAACCAGCCGCGGCTTGAGGAGTTCTGTTGAACCCAATTGCATCTGAGCACCTCCAGACGATTACTTGGAGTAGAGCTCGACCACCAGAGATTCGTTGATCTCCGCCGGAAGATCACTACGGACGGGTACGGACTTGAACACGCCTTCCATCTTGCTGCTGTCCACGCTGATCCAGTCCACGGTCTCACGCTGACCGGCAAGCTCCAGGGCATCCTTGATCCGCTGCTGCTTCTTGGCAGACTCCCGAACGGACACGACGTCTTCCGCTGAAACCTGGTAGGACGGGATATTCACCAACACGCCGTTGACCAGAATGCCCTTGTGGCTGACCAGCTGCCGCGCCTCGGCACGGGTGCTCGCAAAGCCCATCCGGTACACCACGTTGTCCAGGCGGCACTCGAGAAGTTGCAGCAGGTTTTCGCCGGTGGAGCCCTTCTGGTTGGCGGCCTTCTTGTAGTAGTTGCGGAACTGGCGCTCGAGGACACCGTAAATCCGACGCAGCTTCTGCTTTTCGCGAAGCTGCAGACCATAGTCCGAGATCTTCGCTCGGCGGTTGGCGCCATGCTGACCTGGGGGACGGTCATGATGGCACTTGGTTTCCAGCGCGCGAACGCCTGACTTCAGACCGAGGTCGGTGCCTTCGCGCCGACTCAGCTTGCACTTGGGTCCGATATAACGAGCCATGACAATTCCTCCTTAGACGCGGCGCTTCTTGGGCGGGCGGCAACCGTTGTGCGGGATGGGGGTTACGTCGGTGATCACACCAACCTTAAACCCGACCGCATTCAGGGCGCGGATGGTTGACTCTCGGCCCGGCCCAGGGCCCTTGACCTCGACATCAACGTTCTTGACGCCGTACACCTTGGCCGCCTCGCCCGCACGCTCTGCCGCAACCTGAGCGGCAAAGGGGGTCGACTTGCGCGAACCACGGAAGCCGGAGCCTCCAGAAGTCGCCCAGGACAGGGTATTGCCCTGACGATCCGTGATCGTCACGATCGTGTTGTTGAAGGACGCATGAATATGCGCCACCGCATCAGTCACGACGCGCTTGACTTTTTTGCGCGCCGGTGAGGAAGACTTTGCCATTTACAATCCTACTCTCGATTCAAACTCGAAGAATATTGAGCCTGATCAACGCTTGACCAGGCGCCGCGGGCCCTTGCGGGTCCGTGCGTTCGTGCGGGTCCGCTGACCGCGCACGGGCAGGCCGCGACGGTGACGCAGCCCGCGATAACAACCCAGATCCATCAGACGCTTGATGTTCATTGACACCTCGCGCCGCAGGTCGCCTTCGACGGCATACTTGCCGACTTCAGCGCGCAGCGATTCAATCTCGGCCTCAGACAGATCCTTGACCTTGCGATCCGGCGCCACACCGGCCGCGGCGCAGATCGCCTGGGCACGGGTACGGCCAATGCCGTAGACCGCAGTCAGTGCGATCACCGTGTGCTTGTGTACGGGAATGTTGATCCCTGCAATACGTGCCATTTACCTAACCCCCGAAAAACGGACGCGAGAGTGTACTACCACACGCTCGCGCTTGCAACAGACAATTAACTTGTGGCAGCTCGAGGCCCGGCCGCTCAGCTGCGCCCCATGCCACCCTTGAAATGCGCTTTCTTCATCAGACTGTCGTACTGGTGAGACACCAGGTGCGACTGTACCTGGGACATGAAGTCCATGGTCACGATTACGATGATCAGCAGCGACGTGCCCCCGAAGTAGAATGGAACGTTCCAGTACAGAATCAGGAACTCGGGCAGCAGACACACCGCGGTGATGTACAGCGCGCCCCAGAAGGTCAGGCGGGACAGCACCGAATCCACGTAGCGCGCTGTCTGCTCGCCAGGCCGGATCCCGGGAATGAACGCACCGGAACGCTTCAGGTTGTCGGCCGTGTCCCGCGCATTGAACACCAGCGCCGTGTAAAAGAAGCAGAAGAAGATGATCGCCGAAGCATAGAACAGGATATACAACGGCTGACCCGGCGAGAGCGTATTCGCAATCGTGCTCAGCCAGCCCATGCCTTCAGTACGCCCCACCCAGTCCCCAAGCGTCGCCGGAAAGAGAATGATGCTCGAAGCAAAGATCGGCGGAATCACCCCGGCCATGTTGAGCTTCAGCGGCAAGTGGGAACTCTGCCCACCGAGCATCGCACGGCCCTGCTGACGCTTGGCGTAGTTGACGGTAATTCGCCGCTGCCCACGCTCCATGAACACCACGAACCCAGTCACGGCAAGCACCAGGGCCATCAGCACAATCATCGTGAAAATGTGCAGCTCGCCGGTGCGGACCAGTTCGAAGGTCCCCCCAATTGCCGACGGCAGCCCTGCCACGATACCGGCAAAGATGATGATCGAGATCCCGTTGCCGACGCCCCGCTCGGTAATCTGCTCGCCCAGCCAGACCAGCAGCATGGT
>JBNGDJ010000066.1:3920-13463 GCA_049974825.1 Halothiobacillaceae bacterium
CAGCTGGACGATAATCGCCGCCGAGATGTACGGCATCACACCCAGGGCGAACAGCGACATGCGCTCGAGCGCACCGCCCGAGAACATGTTGAACATGTCCAGGATTGAACCCTGAGCCTGCTCAAACAGGAGTTTCATCACCTCGGTGTCGATCCCCGGCAGCGGGATGAAGGTCCCGATACGGAAAACAACCAGAACGAGGATGACAAAGAAAATGCGCTGACGGAGCTCGGTCAACCGACCTGCTCCTGCCAGCGCCGCTACGCCCGCGTTCGCCTGTGCCACGAATTACTCCGCTTTTCCACCCGCTGACAGGATCGCCTCGCGCGCACCCTTGGTCAAGCGGACATCCTTGACTTCAAACGCCTTGGTGACTTCACCGGACAAAATCACGCGAACGTGCTCAATGTCCCGCCGAACCACGCCTGCGTCGCGAAGCGCTTCAACCGACAGCACACCACCTTCTACCTTGCCCAACTCCGAAGTGCGAACCTCCGCGGTGACCAGGCTCTTGCGCGACTTGAAGCCAATCTTCGGCAGGCGCCGCTGGATCGGCATCTGTCCACCTTCAAACCCGACCTTGTGGAATCCACCGGAACGGCTTTTCTGGCCCTTGTGCCCACGACCACCGGTCTTGCCCAGACCAGAGCCAATGCCCCGACCTACACGACGACCGTCCGGACGGCTACCCTCTGCAGGGGAGAGTTCGTTCAAACGCATCTCAGGCCTCCTCGACTTTCAGCAGGTAGCCAACCTTGTTGACCATCCCGCGGTTTTCAGGCGTGTCCGCGACTTCCACCGTGTGACGGATGCGGCGCAGACCCAAACCACGAACGCAGGCCTTGTGGGCCTCAAGCCGGCCGGCGACCGACTTGATCAGCGTCACGCGCAACTTGTTTTCCGACTTGCTCATCGCCGATTACCCCACAATGTCTTCTACGCGCTTGCCACGCTTCGCGGCGATCTGTTCGGGCGACTTGACACCCTTCAGGCCGTTGACGGTCGCAAGCACCACATTCATCTGATTCCGTGTACCGATGCACTTGGCAAGCACGTTGCGTACACCGGCCGCTTCGAACACCGCGCGCATCGCGCCCCCGGCAATAACGCCGGTACCCTCGGACGCAGGTTTCATAAAGACCTTGGCGGCCCCGTGACGGCCCTTGGTCTCGTAATACAGCGTGCCATCCTTCAGCGCCACGTCGACCATGCCGGCACGTGCCTTTTCCATTGCCTTCTGGATCGCCGCGGGGACTTCCTTCGCCTTGCCGTAGCCAAAGCCCACACGACCGTTACCGTCACCGACCACGGTCAGGGCGGTGAATGCAAACTGGCGGCCACCCTTGACCACTTTGGCCACGCGATTGACCGCGACCAGCTTCTCGATCAGGCCGTCACCTGTTTCCGCTTCTGCTCTGCTCATTGGTCCTACCTCTTAAAACTGCAGGCCGGCTTCGCGAGCGGCCTCGGCGAGGGCCTTGACGCGGCCGTGATAAAGAAATCCGGAGCGATCGAACGCCACCTGCTCAATACCCTTGGCCTTGGCACGCTCCGCAATGGCCTGGCCAACCAGGCGCGCGGCCTCCACGTTGCCGGGATACTGGCCGCTGGGCACAACGGCATCCATCTGGGACGACGCGGCGCAGACCACTTCGGCGCCATTGGGCGCAATCACCTGTGCATAGATGTGCCGCGGAGTACGATGCACGGTCAGCCGATGGGCGCCGAGCTCGCGGATTTTGGCGCGCGCACGACGGGCGCGGCGCAAACGTTGCTTGTTGTTAGCGTTCATCTCACACCCTTACTTCTTCTTGGCTTCCTTGCGGAGGATTGTCTCGTCCGCGTACTTCACGCCCTTGCCCTTGTAGGGCTCGGGCGGACGGAAGCCACGAATCTCCGAGGCCACCTGGCCCACCAGCTGCTTGTTCGCACCCTTGATGACGATCTCGGTCTGGGACGGGGTCTCAGCCGTGATTCCCTCCGGAATCGGATAGTCAATCGGATGCGAATAACCCAGCGTCAGGTTCAGCTTGTTGCCCTGGGCCTGCGCCCGGTAGCCGACACCGACCAGTTGCAGGCGGCGCTCGAAACCGGTGGTCAGACCGGTGACGATGTTCTGGGCCAGGGCGCGCATCGTGCCCGCCATGGCGATGGATTCTTCGTTGGCCGGATGGAATTGCAGTGCCCCGTCAACCTGCTCAACGGACACCGTTTCATGCACTTGCTGCTCCATGGTGCCCTTGGGGCCCTTGAACGACAGCATCTGGCCATCAACTTTCACTTCGACGCCCTTGGGGAGGGCGACCGGCTTTTTCGCTACTCGGCTCATGACACCCTCCTCATCAGGACACGGTACAGATGACTTCACCGCCTTCATTCAGGCGGCGCGCCTCACGGTCGGACACCACGCCACGCGAAGTGGAGATGATGGCCACGCCCAGCCCCCCAAGAACCTGCGGGAGCTCCCCGGCGGCCTTGAAGATGCGCAGGCCGGGTCGGCTGACGCGCTGAATGCGCTCGATGACCGGGCGACCTTCGTGGTAGCGAAGTTCCACGGTCATCTCGGCCTTTGCCCCCTCGGTTACGGAAAAGTCCTCGATATACCCCTCGTCCTTCAGCACCTTGGCAATCGCTGCCTTGTGCCGGGAGGCGGGCATGGTTACCTGGCGCTTGTTGGCTGCCTGGGCATTGCGAATGCGGGTCAGCATATCGGCAATCGGATCGTTCATGCTCATGTTCAGCTACCTCTCCAATTACCAGCTGGCCTTGCGAAGACCGGGAATGTCACCCTTCATCGCATGCTCACGCAGCTTGTTCCGCCCAAGGCCGAACTTGCGATAGACGCCCTTGGGGCGACCGGTCAGCTTGCAGCGACGAACTTGGCGAGTCGGGCTGGAGTCACGCGGCAGTGACGCAAGCTTTGCCTGCGCCGCCATCTGCTCCTCGAAGCTGGACTCGGGGTTGACGATAATGGCCTTGAGTTCCGCCCGCTTGGCCGCATAACGCTGGGCCAATTTTTCGCGACGGAGCTCTCGGTTGATCATGCTCTTCTTTGCCATGACTGCTCCTTAGCGGCGGAACGGGAAGTTGAAGCCCTCGAACAACGCCCGTGCGTGCTCATCGTTCTTCGCCGTGGTGGTGAAAGTGATATCGAGGCCGCGCAGCGCGTCGACCTTGTCGTAATCGATCTCGGGGAACATGATCTGCTCCTTGACGCCCATGGAGTAGTTTCCACGGCCATCAAAGGACTTGGGATTCAAGCCCCGGAAATCCCGAATCCGCGGAATGGCGATATTCACCAGGCGGTCGAGAAACTCGTACATGGTCCGGCCACGAAGCGTCACCTTGATGCCCAGCGGCATGCCCTCGCGCAGCTTGAAGCCGGCAATAGACTTGCGTGCGTAGGTCACGATCGGCTGTTGGCCGGAGATGGCGGCCAGTTCCTCGAGCGCGTTGTCGATGATTTTCTTGTCACGCGCGGAATCACCCAGACCCATGTTCAAAGTAATCTTGGTGAGCTTCGGAACGGCCATGACGTTGTCGATCTCGAGCTTCGACTTGAGCTCGTCTCGCAACGTATGGAGATAAAATTCCTGAAGTCGGGCCATTTTGTTTCAACCTTTATACGTCAACGACTTCGCCGTTGGATTTGAAATAGCGGACCTTTCGGCCGTCCTCGAGGGTCTTGAAACCGACGCGGTCGCCCTTTTGGGACGCGGGATTAAACAGCATCACGTTGGAAATATCAACCGGCTTCTCCAGTTCGATGATTCCCCCGGTGCGGCCCAGCATGGGGTTCGGCTTCTGGTGCTTCTTCACCATGTTGACCCCCTCGACCACTACGCGACGGCCTTCCTCGACCACGCGAAGGACGGTGCCGCGACGGCCCTTGTCCTTGCCTGCGGTGACGACAACCTCGTCACCCTGCTTGATCTTGCGCATCGTAGTGCCCCCTCAAATCACTTCCGGTGCCAACGACACGATCTTCATGAACTTGTCGCCGCGCAGTTCACGCGTAACAGGCCCAAAGATCCGGGTGCCGATTGGCTCCAGCTTGTTGTTCAGCAGTACGGCCGCGTTGCCGTCAAAGCGGATAAGCGAACCATCCGGACGACGCACGCCCTTGCTGGTCCGAACGACAACCGCGTTGTACACGTCGCCTTTCTTGACCTTGCCGCGCGGGATCGCGTCCTTCACGGACACCTTGATCACATCACCGATGCCCGCGTAACGACGGTGCGAGCCGCCCAGGACCTTGATGCACTGGATCTTCTTGGCGCCGCTGTTGTCGGCCGAGTCCAGAATCGTCTGCATCTGAATCATGCGAATACCCTCCTCACTCGGCCGCGCGTTCGATGACGCGAACCAGGTTCCACGACTTCGACTTGGAAATCGGACGACACTCGGCAATTTCCACACGATCACCGGCGCGACAGGTATTGTCCGCGTCGTGCACGTGCAGCTTGGTGGTCCGGGAAATGTACTTGCCGTATACGGGATGACGGACACGGCGCTCAATGGCTACGACCATGGACTTGTCCATCTTGTCGCTGATTACCGTCCCGATACGGGTACGCATTGTCTTGTTTTCTGCATTCGCACTCATGACTGGCCACGCTCCTTCTCGGCAATGACGGTCTTGATCCGCGCCACGTTGCGCCGCGCTTCCCGGACCAGGTGGGTCTTGCCCTCCTGGCTCACAGCCTGCTGCATGCGCAGATTGAACTGCTCGCGGCGAACGGCCGCGAGTTCGTCACGCAGCTCGTCCAGGGTCTTGGCTCTCAATTCGGTTGCCTTCATCACATCAACTCCCGAGACACGAACGTGGTCTTGATCGGCAGCTTGGCGGCGGCCAGCGAGAATGCCTGCCGGGCCACCTCTTCGGAAACGCCCTCGATCTCGTAGAGCATCTTGCCGGGCTGGACCTTGCACACCCAGTATTCCACCGAGCCCTTGCCTTTACCCATCCGGACTTCCAGCGGCTTCTGGGTGATCGGCGTATCGGGGAAAATCCGGATCCAGATTTTCCCGCCCCGCTTCACGTGACGGTTGATCGCACGACGTGCGGATTCGATCTGACGCGAGGTGATGTTTCCCCGCTCCAGCGCCTTCAGTCCAAATTCCCCGAAGCTGACCTTGTTGCCTGTATGTGCAACGCCCCGGTTCTTGCCTTTGAACTGCTTGCGGTATTTTGTTCGTTTTGGCAGCAGCATGATTCAAAGCTCCAGTTGAAAAAAAGATCCCGCGCCCGGTCCTGTCAAGGCCGGGTACAGACCCGTTGAAAATCGATGAAAACGGAGAATCCGGTCAGGCGGCCTTGCTGTCGCGTTCGGCGTGACCGAACACCTCGCCCTTGAAGATCCACACCTTGATGCCGATCACACCGTAGGTGGTCATGGCCTCCGCGACCCCGTAATCGATATCGGCGCGCAGGGTATGAAGCGGCACGCGGCCTTCCCGATACCATTCGGTACGGGCGATTTCAGCGCCCCCAAGACGACCGGCGACACTGATCTTCACCCCCTGGGCACCCAGGCGCATCGTGGTCTGCACCGCGCGCTTCATGGCACGGCGGAACATGACACGACGCTCCAGCTGCTGGGCGATGCCTTCGGCGACCAGCTTGGCGTCCAGCTCCGGCTTGCGGATCTCTTCGACGTTCATCTTCACCGCACCGGCGTCCAGGCCGAGCATCGGGGCGACCTCGCGACGAAGCCGCTCGATGTCTTCGCCCTTCTTGCCGATGACAATGCCCGGACGAGCAGTGTGGATGGTGATGAAGGCCGAGCGCGCGGGGCGCTCAATCTGGATGCGCGATACCGAGGCGTTCTTCAGACGCTGCTGGAGATACTTGCGCGCCTCCAGGTCCTGCTTGAGGTTGTCGGCAAACGAACGGGAATCCGCGTACCAGCGGGAGCTCCAGTCAGAGGAGATACCGAGACGAATACCGACGGGATGTACTTTGTGACCCATGACTTACTCCGTTTAGACTTCCGCGACGGTGACGTTGATGTGGCTTGTACGCTTGAGGATGCGCGCACCGCGCCCCTTGGCGCGGGCACGGAACCGCTTCAGCGTCGGCCCTTCGTCGACGGAGATCGCGACCACTCGCAGGCGGTCGATATCGGCGCCTTCGTTGTTTTCCGCGTTCGCAATGGCGGACTCAACGACCTTGCGCACCAGGTGCGCGCCCTTCTTGGCGGAGAACGCCAGGGTCTCGATCGCGGTGTCCACCGGCTTGCCGCGGACCATGTCCGCGATCAGGCGCGCCTTCTGCGGAGAGATGCGCGCGTAACGATGTGTTGCTCTAGCCTGCATGACTCATTCCTCCTCAGCGCGACTTCTTGTCGGCGACGTGACCCTTGTAGGTCCGCGTCGGCGCGAATTCGCCGAGCTTCTGACCAACCATGTTTTCGTTGATCAGCACCGGGACGTGCTGACGCCCGTTGTGGACCGCGATGGTCAGCCCGATCATGTCAGGCAGAATCATGGAACGGCGGGACCAGGTCTTTATGGGCCGCTTGCTGTTCTGGGCAACGGCCTCCTCCACCTTTTTCAGCAGGTGATGGTCCACGAAGGGACCTTTCTTCAGTGAACGTGGCACCTTGAATTCCTCTTACTTCTTGTTGCGACGACGGACGATGAACTGGTCCGTACGCTTGTTCGTGCGAGTCTTGTAACCCTTGGTCGGTACGCCCCAGGGAGTGACCGGGTGACGACCGCCCGACGTCCGGCCTTCACCACCACCATGCGGGTGATCCACCGGGTTCATCGCGACGCCGCGAACGGTCGGGCGCACACCCTGCCAACGTTTCGCACCAGCCTTGCCCAGTGAACGCAGGTTGTGTTCCGTGTTGCCGACTTCGCCCAAGGTGGCGCGACATTCGGCCAGCACCTTGCGGGTCTCGCCCGAACGAAGGCGCAGAGTTGCATAGGCGCCTTCACGCGCCACCAGCTGAACCGCAGCGCCAGCCGAGCGGGCGAGCTGCGCGCCCTTGCCAGGCTTGAGCTCGACCGCGTGCACGGTGGAACCGACGGGAATGTTGCGCAGCGGAAGGGCATTGCCCACCTTGATCGGAGCATCGGAGCCGGACTGGACCCGGTCACCCGCCTTTACGCCACGCGGCGCCAGGATGTAGCGACGCTCGCCATCGGCGTACTTGATCAGTGCAATATTCGCGCTGCGGTTCGGATCGTGCTCCAGACGCTCGACTACGCCCGGGACCCCATCCTTGTTCCGTCGGAAGTCGATCACGCGGTAATGCCGCTTGTGACCGCCGCCGCGATGCCGGACGGTAATCCGACCGGCGTTGTTGCGTCCACCGGACTTGTGGCTGGTCTCCACCAGGGCCGCATAAGGCGCGCCCTTGTGCAGCTCGGACTTGTCGATCTTGACGACGGTGCGGCGACCCGCGGACGTCGGCTTGGTCTTGATCAGTGCCATTTTTCTTGCTCCTCGGTCAGCCGGCTACGCCGAAGTCGATCGCCTGGCCTTCGGCCACGGTCACGTAGGCTTTCTTCCAGGCAGCGCGCTTGCCCACCAGCTGGCGGAACCGGCGCACCTTGCCCGGCATGTTCATGACCTGGACGGAATCGACCTGCACATCAAAGGCCGCCTCGACAGCCGCCTTGATGTCGCTCTTGGTCGCATCCGGCGACACCTTGAACACGTACTGGTTGTACTCGCCCGCACGCGCGGCCTTCTCGGTCACGACCGGCGCACGAAGCACTTCAAGCAGTTGATCCTTCTTCATGACAGCCAACCCTCCACTCTCTTCATTGCGCCGGCAGTAATGACGACCTTGTCCGCACCGACCAGGCTGACCGGATCAATTATGTCGGTCGTGAGGTAGCCAACTTCCACCAGGTTCCGACTACCCAGATACAGGTGCTCGTCGAACGCCTCGGTCAGGATCAGGCGACGGCCTGCATCCAGGGAAAGGTCGGCGAGGCGCGCAACCACTTCGCGCGTCTTCGGCGACTCGACCTTGAAATCGTCAACCACAACCAGCCGCTCCTGACGCAGGAGCTCGGAGAAAATCGCACGCATTGCAGCCCGATAGGCCTTGCGGTTCATTTTCTGCTCGTGGTTGCGCGGGCGGGCGGCAAATGCGACGCCACCTGTACGCCAGATCGGCCCGCGGGTAGTACCGGCGCGAGCGCGACCCGTGCCCTTCTGGCGCCAGGGCTTTTGACCACCCCCGGCAACCTCGGAGCGGTTGAGCTGCTTTTTGGTCCCCGCACGACCGCCGGCAAGGTACGCCGTGACCGCCTGATGCACCAGACCTTCGTTGTATTCGCGAGCGAAGACCGCATCGGACACGGTCAGCGCGCTGCCATTGATTACATTGATTTCCATCGCGCTCACCTCAGGACTTCTGCTTCACGGAAGGGCGCACGATCACGTCGCCGCCGGTTGCGCCAGGAACGGCGCCCTTGACCAGCAGCAGGCCGCGCTCTGCATCGACTCGCACAACCTTGAGATTCAGCGCGGAAACACGCTTGTCACCCATGTGACCAGCCATTTTCTTGCCGGGAAAAACCCGACCCGGGGTCTGGTTCTGACCGATGGAGCCCGGGACTCGGTGCGACAGCGAGTTGCCGTGCGTGGCATCCTGCGTCCGGAAGTTGTGACGCTTGACCGTACCGGCAAAGCCCTTGCCCTTGCTGCGCCCGGCCACGTCAACAGACTCGACGCCTTCAAGCACGGAGACGGTGATCTCCTTGCCCGGCTCGTATTCGGAGAGCAGGGACTCGTCCACGCGGAATTCCCAGACTCCCCGACCGGCCTCGACACCCGCCTTGGCGAAGTGCCCCGCCATGGGGCGCGTCACGCGGCTGGCCCGGCGGGTACCAGTGGTCACCTGGATGGCTGCATAACCGTCGCTCTCCACGGTACGCACCTGCGAAACCCGGTTGGGCTCCACCTCGATCACTGTCACAGGTGTCGACACGCCCGCCTCATCGAAGACACGGGTCATGCCGACCTTGCGACCGACAACACCTAGAGACATGTTCTTATCCTCTTGATACAGCGTCGATTTCGATTGACCGATTCGCCTTGAAAAAATCCAGCCCGACGCGCACGAGTCGCATCGGGCTGAAAAAGAGTCGCGTATTTTAGCAGGCCCCGCCGAAAAGGCAAGGCCCAGACCTGTCGGCCGAATCAGTTCAGGCGAATCTGAACATCAACACCGGCAGCCAGGTCGAGCTTCATCAGCGCATCGACGGTTTTGTCGGTGGGATCGACGATGTCGAGCATGCGCTTGTGGGTGCGCAGCTCGTACTGGTCCCGCGCGTCCTTGTTTACGTGCGGTGACACCAGCACCGTGAACTTTTCATTGCGCGTGGGCAGCGGGATCGGCCCCTTGACACGCGCGCCTGTGCGCTTGGCCGTTTCCACGATCTCGGTCGCGGAGCGGTCGATCAGGCGGTGGTCGAATGACTTCAACCGGATACGGATCACTTGTCCTGACATGGCGGTGCTCACTCGATGATCTTGGAAACGACGCCGGCGCCGACGGTGCGGCCGCCTTCGCGGAT
>JBNGDJ010000067.1:0-12943 GCA_049974825.1 Halothiobacillaceae bacterium
TCGGAAGCCCTTTCGGGTTCGGCCTGCGAAGAGCAACCCTTCGGGTAAAGGGGTTCCGACTCATCAATGGCGTAAGCCATTGAATTGCGGAGCATGGCCCGGGCGTGAACGCGTAGCTGGCGCAAGCCCACAAATCCATGGATGGATTTGTGCAGAGTTTCCTTAAAGAGGGGGCGTGTGGCCTGCGGCCAGGCTGGCCGCAGACCGGCGGGCGGGGTCAGTCAGCGGCCTTGAGGTCTTCCTCGGGCCCGCTCTCGCGACAATAATCCCGGGAGAATTCAAGCAGTTCCTCCATGGCCGGCAGACGGAACTTGTGCCGCTGGCGCACAAAGGAAAACTCGCGGTGCAGCCTGGGCGCGAGCGGCACGGCCGCCAGCATCCCAAGCTTGAGTTCCTTGATGATCCCGGCCGAGGACATGATCGACAGCCCCATACCAGCCTCGACCGCGCCCTTGATGGCCTCCGGGCTGCCGAGCTCCATGCAGACGTTCCAGCCCTCGGGATAGCCCTGATCCGCGAGATAGGACAGCACGACCTCTCGGGTTCCTGAACCTTCCTCGCGACAGATGAACGCATAGGGCATGAGCTCCTCGACCGTGAGGGACTCGCGTGCGGCCAGTTCGTGATCCGGGGGCATGATGACGACCAGCTCGTCGTCCCGGCAGCGTTCGACCAGAAGGTTCTTGTTGGTGACGTTGCCCTCGACGATCGCCAGGTCGACCACGTTGTGCTCAACCATCGAGACGATGCTTTCGGTGTTGCCGACCTTCAATCGCACGGACAGATCGGGGTGCTCCTGGCGAAACTTGCCAAGCAGCGCGGGCAGCATGTTTTCCGCGATGGTCATGCTGGCGCCGATATTCAGGGAGCCGCCCACCTCGCCGGTCATCTCCTTGACCCGCTGATCCATCTCGTCATAGAGCTCGAAAATGCGCTCGGAGATCTCGTAGACGGCATGACCGACGTCGGTCAGGGTCACCCGGTTGTGGGTCCGGTCGAACAGGCGCGTGTCAAAGTGTTCCTCGAGCTGACGCACCTGAAAGGTTACCGCCGGCTGGGTCATGTGCAGCGCTTCGGCCGCCTTGGTGAAGCTCAGGAGTCGCGCAACTGTGTTGAATACCTTGAGACGTCGATCGGCCATGGAGGTTCATTCACTTTATTGGGGCATTTGCCGCAGTGTATCAACTGCGCGGGGGGTTGGCGACCTTGCACAACCCCCGCAGACGCATGGCAGGGCGGGTTCCGCTTATTTCAGCGCACAGCCGGGATTGCGGAACAGGTAGGCGTAATACACCACCGGCACCACGATCAGGGTGAGCAGGGTGGACATGAATACGCCGAATATCAACGAGATTGCCAGCCCGGAGAAGATCGGATCATCCAGGATGAAGAAGGCCCCGAGCATGGCGGCCAGGCCGGTCAGGAGAATCGGCTTGGTCCGCACCGCACCGGCTTCGATCACCGCGCGCTCCAGGTCGGCGCCGCGACGCACGGCCTCGTTGATAAAGTCCACCAGCAGAATCGAGTTGCGCACGATGATCCCCGCCAGGGCGATCATGCCGATCATCGAGGTGGCCGTGAACTGCGCACCCAGCAGGGCATGCCCCGGCATGACGCCGATAATGGTCAGCGGAATCGGCGCCATGATGATCAGCGGCACGACGTAGGACTTGAACTGCGCCACCACCAGCAGGTAGATCAGGATCAGGCCGACACCGTAGGCGATCCCCATGTCACGGAAAGTCTCGTAGGTGATCTGCCACTCGCCGTCCCACTTGACCGAGTACTCGTAGGGGTTCTCCGGCTGGCTGATGAAGTACTGCTGAAGCTTCTGCCCCCCGATGGGCGTGTCGTCGAGCCCGAAGACCATCTCGAACATCCCGTAGAGCGGGCTGTCAGTCTCGCCGGCCATGTCAGCGGTGACGTAAACCACCGGCAGCAGATCCTTGTGCTGGATGCTGTACTCGCGCTGGCTGTTCTCGACCGTGACCAACTCACCCAGGGAGACCAGCGATCCATCCTGCGCACGCACCGGCATGTCGAGCGCATGCCGAATGTCATCCTTCATCTCCAGCGGCAACGTGACCCGCAGCGGGATCGGGTACTTGGCATGCTCCCCGTGCAGCAGACCGTTGTCGGCCCCGGCAATGGCGGCAGAGATGGCAAAGGCGATGGTTTCCTGCGCCACGCCCCACTCGGCCGCCTTGTGCCGGTCGACATGGAGAATCAGGCGCTCGGCCGGGTATTCCACCGAATCGTCGATGTCCACGATCTCGGCCGTGGAGGCAAAATACGCCCGCAGGGCCTGCGCGACCTTGATCTGGCCGGCGTAATCCAGGCCGTAGACCTCGGCCACGATGGGCGCCTGCACCGGCGGGCCGGGCGGCACTTCAACGATCTTGACGTTGGCATCGTACCGGGCGCCGATTTCTTGAAGCGGCCCGCGCACGGCCAGCGCGATGTCGTGACTCTTGCGGTCGCGCTCCTTGTAATGCAGGAGGTTGACCTGGATATCCCCCACGTGCGCACCTTCGCGCAGGTAGTACTGCCGCACCAGGCCATTGAAGTTGATCGGTGCGGCCGTGCCCGCGTAGATCTGATAGTCGGTTACCTCGGGCACGGTCGCCAGGTACCGGCCCAGCTCATCGAGGACTGCCGTGGTGCGCTCCAGGCTGGTGCCTTCGGGCATGTCCACGATGACCTGGAACTCCGACTTGTCATCGAAGGGCAGCATCTTGAGCACGACATGCTTGGTGTAGCCCAGCGACATGGACCCGCCAATCAAAACCAGGACCACCACCAGCATCAGCCATCGCCAGGGTGCCCCGCGACGCTCGCGCAGCATCGGCCCCATCACGGTGGTGTAGAAGCGGAACAGGCCGCTGTCCTCCACGGGCCTGGGCTCGTGGTGGGCATGCTTCTCCGCCACGCGATTGAGGATCTTCAGCGTCATCCAGGGCGTGACGACAAAAGCGACAATCAGGGAAATCAGCATCCCCATCGAGGCGTTGATGGGAATCGGGCTCATGTACGGCCCCATCAGCCCGGTCACGAAGGCCATGGGCAGCAGGGCCGCGATCACTGTAAAGGTCGCCAGAATGGTCGGTCCGCCGACCTCGTCCACCGCCAGCGGAATGGCCTCGGCCAGTTTCCGCTTGCCCATCTGCATGTGCCGGTGGATGTTCTCGACCACCACGATGGCATCATCAACCAGGATGCCGATCGAGAAGATCAGCGCGAACAGGGAGACGCGATTGAGCGTGAACCCCCAGGCCCAGGAAGCGAACAGCGTAATGGCCAGCGTAAGAATCACGGCCCCGCCGACAATGATCGCCTCGCGCCAGCCGAGCGCGAAGGCTACCAGCACCACGACGATTGCGGTGGCAAATGCCAGCTTCTGGATCAGGGTCATCGCCTTGTCCTCGGCGGTGAGCCCGTAGTTGCGGGTGACGCTGAGCTCGACACCCTCCGGCACGTAAATGCCCTTGAGCAACTGCACGCGCTCGATCAGCCGGTCGGCGATCTCGACGGCATTGGTTCCCGGCTGCTTGCCGATGGCGATGGTGACTGCTGGATGGGTCGTGCCCGCCGCTGGCAAGTCCGTACCTGCCGGGCCAAACCCCATGAAGGCATACTCACTGGGGTCGTATGGCCCCATTTGCACGTCGGCCACGTCCTCAAGATAGACCGGGTTGCCATCGTGCATGCCCACCACCAGGCTGGCCACTTCCTCGGGAGAACTCAAAAACTGCCCGGACTGGACCAGGATTTCGCGATTGCGGTTGACCAGTGCGCCGGCGTCATGGGAGCGATTCGACGCCTGCAGCGCGCGCTGCAGGTCATCCAAGGCAATTCCGTAGCCGGACAGGCGCACCGGGTCGATGCGAATGGCCACCACCCGCTCCGGACCGCCGATGGTGTAGATCTCCCTCGTGCCCTGCACCCGCTTGAGCTGCGCCTCCAGAGCGTGCGCCACCTTGTGCAGGTCATGCCCGGCGATGGCCTCGTTTTCGCTCCAGAGAGTCAGGGCGACAATCGGCACGTCGTCGATGCCCTTGGGCTTGATGATCGGCTGGCCGACGCCAATATCCTGCGGCAGCCAGTCCTGGTTCGAGTAGATCTTGTTGTACAGGCGGACAATGGCGTCGGTGGCATCCTCGCCGACCTCGAACTGCACGGTCAGCACCGCCATGCCGGGCCGGGACGTCGAGTAGACATGCTCAACGCCCGACAACTCGGAAAGCACCTGTTCGGCCGGCGTCGCCAGCAGGCTTTCGACTTCCTGTGCCGTCGCCCCCGCGTAGGGAATGAAGACATTGGCAAAGGTGACGTTGATCTGCGGCTCTTCCTCGCGCGGGGTCACCAGGATGGCGAAAAGACCCAGCAGCAAGCCCACCAGCGCCAGCAGCGGCGTGATCTCGCTCTTGAGAAATCGACCGGCGATCCAGCCCGAGATGCCGAGACGCCCCGGCTCCTTGCGGTTCTCTTCGCTCATGGCGTGTTCGCTCCCGCCTGGCTGGACTCCAGCGCATGCTTGAGCGCCACGCCGGCAGCGACAGGATCAAGGGCCACCCGTTCACCGGCTTCCAGGCCTGCCAGCACGTTCACTCGATCCCCGCGGCGCTCGCCCAGTCGAACCTGCCGCAGGCTCACGCTACCGGCTTCACCCACCACATAGACCCCCGTCAGCTCCGAGCGGCGCACCACGGCCTGAACCGGAATCTGCATCTGCTGCTCTTCGCCCAGCGGCACCTCTACCTTCAGGTACGTGCCGGGATACAGTCGCTGCGAGGCGTCTTCCGGCAGGTACACACGGGCCGTAAAGGCATGGCTGCGCGCATCTGCGTAGGGAAAGATCGTGACGCGCTCGCTTTCGATCCGCGTCCCGTCAAGCATCACGACCGTGGCCTCGCCCGCGTCGCGCACAGGCTGGACCATTCTCTGCGGCACCTGCACCGCCACCCGCATTTCGTCGAGCGACACGCCGGAAAGCAGCGGCGATCCCACGGTGACCGCCTCGCCCGGCTCGACAAACCGCTCGGTGAGATAACCCGAGAACGGCGCGCGAATCTCGGTGTTCTCCACCTGTTCCCGCGCCTGAACCAGCTGGGCCTCTGCCGCGCGAAGGCGCGCCCGGGCCGAATCGCGGTTTGCCCGCGCATTGTCCAGCTGTGCCTGCGCAATCAGCCGGCGCTCGTGAAGATCGCTGATCCGGTCAAGCTCGGCCTGCGCCTCGGTCAGCCGCGCGCGCGCTTCGGCCACCTGGGCCTCGGCAGCGCTCACGGCCGACCCGGCCTCGACATCGCGGAAGCGCAGCAGGACCGCGCCTTCTTCCACGAAATCATCGACATCGAAATTGACCTCGGTCACCCGCGCATTGATCTGCGCGTTGACCGTCGCCTGCCGGACGGCCTCCACGACGCCGTCGAGCTGCTGGATGCTCGGCACATCGACCAGATCGACCTTCAGGGTTTCAAGGTCGGAAGCGGCCTGAGCCATCCCCCCGCCCACCAGGCAAAATCCCAGAAGCAGCAAAGCGCGATTGAACACCGGAAGTAACCTCATTGTTTTTGGGCAGCGATCGGCAGGCGCAGCGATGCGCCAGACAGCCCCCAATAGTATCCGCCATGGCTGTCTGATGCAGCCCTGGAACTCAAACTGCACGCATATTAGCATAATCTAATATTATGACCACCCGGCCCGGCTTCATGACCCGAAGGTGGTGGTCAGCTTTTTTGATCGCAACGGGCAATTGACTCCGCGCGGGCTTTGAATCAGATTTGACGCTGCAGGCCGGGAGACATTGACGAAGGAGCGGTGACAGGATGAACAAGGTGTTTTGGCTGATGCTCATCAGCCTCTTGGTGGCGACGCCGGCGCAGGCAACCAAGGTTTACAAGTGGCATGACCAGTCGGGGCAGATCCAGTACACCCAGACGCCCCCGCCATCGGGACATGATTATGAGATTGTCGAACCCGGGATGGCAGTCGGTGCAACTTCGCGCATCGAACGCGGGGCGCCGACCAGCCTGAACCGGGATGGTGATCCGGAAGAAAACGGGGAAGAGACTCCGGACGATGCCCAGGCCGAATCCGAGGACGAGGCAATCCACGTGGTCTCCCGCGAGGATGCCGCGCAGGCCTGTGCGGATGCCCGCGAGCGACTCGAAACACTGCAGGGCAGCGACTCGATGCTGATGACACGCAACGAGGACGGCGAACTGGAGCCGATGTCGGAGGAAGCCATCGAAAAACGCATCGAGGAAGAGCAAGCGCGCATTCGGCAGTTCTGCGAGGAGTGAGTCCTTCACCCGAGCCTGGCCAGGCCGCGCTTTCCTGTTTTGACCAAACCGCAGGCTTTCGCTGAGGCCGGGTTCCGGGCGAGGCGCCCGCAGGCGCAGCCCGCAGCAAATCGCAAATCGCCCGGGAAACCGGGCGGTTTTCTTTCAGGCTGTTAAAATGCGCCCCGCAAGGCCTGTGCTCGCCGGCAACCGGCGCCGAAGGAGCCGGTGCCAAGGCGATCCGGCCTCATCCCGGCCTCAAATTAAATCCGGCACATGGCCTGCCGATGCCTTCACGCCGCCTTTTCCTGAACCACCATTTCCTGCTTTATCCCGAGATCACTCATGCGCACATCCCGATTCCCGCTTGCCACGCTCAAGGAAGTCCCTGCCGATGCCGAAGTTGTCAGCCACCAGCTGATGCTGCGTTCGGGCATGCTCCGGCGACTGGCCGCCGGCCTCTACACCTGGACCCCGCTGGGATTGCGCGTGCTCCGCCGTGTCGAGCAGGTGGTTCGGGAGGAAATGGACCGAATCGGGGCACTGGAGGTGCTGATGCCCGCCGTACAGCCGGCTGAGCTGTGGGCCGAATCCGGCCGCTGGGAACAATACGGCCCGGAGCTGCTTCGCCTGCAGGATCGCCACGGCCGGGATTTCTGCTTCGGCCCCACCCACGAGGAAGTCATTACCGACTACGCGCGCCGCGAGCTTAAAAGCTACAAGCAGCTGCCGGTCTGCTACTACCAGGTCCAGACCAAGTTTCGCGACGAGATCCGGCCGCGCTTCGGGGTGATGCGCGCGCGCGAGTTCCTGATGAAGGACGCCTACTCGTTCCACGCGGACAGCCAGTCGCTGCAGGAAACCTACGAGGCGATGTACCACGCCTACGAGCGAATCTTCACCCGGCTCGGCCTGCAGTTCCGCCCCGTCGAGGCGGACACCGGCTCGATCGGCGGCAACGCCTCACATGAATTTCACGTGCTCGCCGAATCCGGCGAGGATGCCATCGCCTTCTCCGACACCTCGGACTATGCCGCCAACGTTGAGCTTGCAGCCACCCTGCCGCCCAGCGGGGCACGACCCGACCCGACCCAGACCATGGAGACGGTCGACACGCCCACGCAGCGCAGTATCGAGGAAGTCAGCGCGTTTCTGGACCTGTCGGCCGAACGCTGCGTCAAAACGCTCTTTGTCCAGGGCGCGCAGACTCCTGTGGTGGCGCTGCTGCTGCGCGGAGATCACAGCCTCAACGAGCTCAAGGCCCAGAAGCATCCGGCAGTGGCCGAACCGCTGACCCTGGCCGACGAAGCCCAGGTGCGAGCCGTGACGGGTGCCCAGCCGGGCTTCGTCGGCCCGGTCGGATTACCCGATGATCTGCCGGTGATCGCCGACCACGCCCTGCAGGTGCTCTCGGACTTCACCTGTGGCGCCAATGCCGACGGCAAGCACCTGACCGGCGTGAATTTCGGCCGGGACCTGCCGGAGCCGGAGTACACCGACCTGCGCGAAATCATGGCGGGCGACCCCAGTCCGGACGGTCAGGGCACAGTATCAATCCGTCGCGGCATCGAGGTTGGGCACGTGTTTCAGCTTGGCGACAAGTACAGCCGCGCCATGAACTGCGAGGTTCTAGACGAGAACGGCAAGCCGCTGGTGCCGACCATGGGCTGCTACGGAATCGGTGTCTCGCGGATTGTCGCGGCCGCCATCGAGCAGAACCACGATGACAACGGCATTGTCTGGCCCCGCGCCCTCGCCCCCTTCGAAGTCGCCATCGTCCCGATCAATGCCCACCGCAGTGATGCGGTGCGCGAAGCGGCCGAGACGCTGGAAGCACAGCTCGAACAGGCCGGTTACAGCGTCCTGATGGACGACCGTGGCCTGCGCCCCGGCGTGGCCTTCGCCGACATGGAACTGATCGGCATCCCCGCCCGCGTGGTCGTCAGCGAACGCGGACTGGCCCAGGGCCAGCTTGAACTGCGCCTGCGCCACGAGTCCGACAACCGCAGCGTTGCCCAGGGCGACCTGCTCGACGCGCTAAACCAACTTCTGGGCGACTGACACCAAGCACAAACGCGCAAAAAAGGCGGGGAATCCCCGCCTTTTTTCATGGCATCAAGCCGCTGTCAGCTTTCAAGATTGCCAGGCAATTGCCAGGCAACGGAAGGTCTGCCTTGAACGAGACCTTCCTCAAGCACCGACAGCCAGACAAAAGGCCTGAATTACTTGCTGACCTTTTCAACCGTGAACACACGGGTGGTTCCACTGACCTCGTTACCCACGATCAAGAGGGCATTACCGTTTGCAGCGGCCGGTGCCTCCGAAGCATGAACAAAGTGCAGACCTTCCTCGCCAAGATCAGTCGTGGTCAGCAGACGCTCGTCATTCGGCAAGCTGAAATCACGGGTGGTGATGTACTGCACAAATTCGGTGTTTTCCGGATCCGTGATGTTGTAGACCATTACGCCACCGACACGCTCAAGACCCACAAAGGCATAAGTGCTTCCGCCCACTTCACCGAGTGCGATACCTTCAGGCTCGGGGCCCTTGTCGTCAGAGCGGCTGTCGAAGCTGTCGTTCTCGTCGTTGTTCGAGTTGAAATCGTCCGGGTAGAGCTCCGCGATCGTCTCTTCCATCTGCGAGCCAGTATCAAACACCTGCTCAAGCCCATCGTCAGTGACCCGGAAGATCGACATCGAGCGCCCGCCATAGGCAAACAGCTGGTTGTAGACACAGTCGGTTTCCACGTCCGTGCTCATGTCGGAGGGGTTGCAACCGTTGCTGACACCCAGGGTCGAAGTGACGCGCAGACGGCCCAGGTTTTCGTCCTGCTGGAGTTCAGCCGCATTCGGGAAGGCGGTCGGGTCGAGCTGCAGGTTCTTGATCCGGAACTCCTCGGTCCAGGCATCGTAGTCGCGGGCGTCGCCCTCGTTCGCTGTCACGATATAGTGGGCACCGTCGCGCTCGTACACACGAATGGTGTCCGGTTGGTAGACGCCCATGACCGGCCAGTGACGGATATTGATCTTGCCGTCCCGATTGCTGGCGTCAAAGCCACTGCCGGCGATCGCGGAGTTTTCCGACCAGTCCTTGAAGCCCAGCGGGAACACGTCCGTGACCGTTGCGGTCGCCACGTCCACCACGGCAATCGCGTTGTTTTCCTGCAGCGAAACATACACGGTGCTGCCGTCGGCGGTAAACTCAACCCACTCCGGCTCGAAGTCCTGCGCCGCGGACGCACCGGGCCCGAAGATCCGCACGCCCTTGGCGCGCAGGGCATCTTCCTGCCCGTTGAAAGCGCGGAAGTCAGCGGTGCGCACCACCGGGCTCATCACGCCGTTGCTCAGGTCAATAATGGAAACCGAACCCTCGGGATCGACCGTGTACTCATCATTCGGCTCGCCTTCGTTGGCAACCGCCACATATCGCCCGTCCGCCGAGAACGTCAACGCATCCGGCAAGGCACCCACCGTCACCACGTTCTGACGGACGCCGTCTGCATCGAAGAACGCCACGAAACCATTGGCCTGCTTGTCGTTGTTCTCCACAGCCACAGCGACCACGCCGCTGTGCACAGCCACGCTGTTGGCCGCACCACCCAGGTCGGACACATCAATCTCGCCCAACTTATCGAGCGCTGCCGGGTTGCTCATATCGAGAATGTCGACCTTGCCGCTAAAGGCATTGATCACGAAAGCACGCTGAGTCTGCGCGTCGTAGCTGACGATCTCCGCCGCACTCTCGTCGAAGAGACCGGTCTGATACTGACCGGAAGCGGTCAGCTTGATGCTGTGATCATCATCTGAATCACAGCCGGTGAGCACGACGCCACCGAGGATGGCAGCCATCGACACGGCTAGCAGGTTCTTTTTCATCGTTCGCTCCATGATTCTTATTCAGAAATGAATGCACGACGCTAGCGGACCCAATTTACAAAAGGGTGACATTTGGGTTTCAGCTCAATTAACCTGAACCCGACGCAGTTTCCCTGATGAGGCGCAGGGGAACGCGAAGCATCAGCGGCGGTGCGAAGCGCCATCCGCTGCATGCTTTTGTTATGCACTGGTTTTCTCGCTTGCCCGCAGCCGCTCATACACCTCATGCAACAGATGCTCACCGGCCACACGGCGGAAGTCGTCATCATTCATCAGACGACCGAAGATTTCCTCGTTGCCGTCCATGCGTTCGATGAACAGGTTTTCGAGCATCCGATTGAAGACATAGGCAAAATTGTCGCGGGTATTGGCCTGAGCGGCTTCGCGCAAGGTTTCGTTCTCGACGGCGCTTGCGGCGATCTGGTCGAAGAAGAGCTGATCGGCCGGTGTGAATTCGGTACCGAATCGCTCATTGAGTTTGCCGATCAGGGTGGACAGCTCCACCTGTTCATCCTCGGCACGGCCGGTACCCACCTCGGTGGGCCCGTACAGGGGTTGCGCCTCGCCCACCCCCAGGTCAATGGTGCCTTCGCTGATCTTCTGCAACCGGTAGTATTTCAGAGAAACCTCGTCTTCCAGCTCGAACACGGTGTCATCGGCACGCCGGGGCAACTTGTGCAGCAAGAACCGCCCATAGCTGTAGAGCTTTTCCAAACTACTGTCCTGGTAGGGAATGATCTGCGCCAGGAAGGCGTAAAGGTTGCGGAAGCTGGCGAGCTGACCCTTGAATTGTTCCTGTTCGTCCTCGTCCAGCCCGCTATAGCGCTCTACAGCCTGATCGAGAATGGCATTGATTTTTTGATGGTCCGCCGCCGAGGGCTCGTTACGGTTCTTGTACCAGATCTCGGCAAAGGCATTGACCTCGTCCGGGGTGAACACCTGGTGCTCTTCCAGCCGGTGTTGCAGGTCGTAGAGCTGGTGCGGATCACTGTTCTCCCCGGCAGAAGTGAATTCGTAATACGGCTTGAAGGCTTCGTAGATCTCCTCAGGATCGTTGACGAAGTCGAGCACAAAGGTGTCTTCCTTGCCGGGGGCGGTCCGGTTCAGGCGCGAGAGCGTCTGCACCGCCTGAATGCCCGAAAGCCGCCGGTCCACATACATGGTGTGCAACAGTGGCTGATCGAAGCCGGTCTGGTACTTCTCCGCCACCAGCAGCACCTGGTAGTGCTCGGAGGCAAAGCGGTCCGGCAGCTCCGATTCCTTGATGCCCTCGTTCATGCCCACTTCCGTGTAGGACTGATCGGGGAAATCCGGGTCGGTGACGCTGCCGGAGAAGGCTACCAGCGAGCGGATACCGGTGATGTCGTGGTCCTTGATGTACTTGTCGAAGGCCTGCTTGTAGCGCACCGCGTGCAGACGCGAAGCGGTGACCACCATGGCCTTGGCCCGGCCGCCGATGCGGTGGCGGGTGTTGTGGCGGAAGTGCTCGACGATCACCTCCACCTTCTGGGCGATGTTGTGCGGATGCAGCGACATGAAGCGCGCCAGCGCCCGGGCCGCCTTGCGCCTGGGCACCTGCGGGTCATCCTCGATGGACTTGATCAAGCCGTAGTAGGTCTTGTAGGTGGTGTAGTTCTCCAGCACATCCATGATGAAGCCTTCCTCGATGGCCTGGCGCATGGAATAGAGGTGAAACGGCGGCTCACCGTCCGGGCCGGGCTCGTTGAACACCGCCTGGGTCTTGAACTTGGGCGTGGCGGTGAAGGCGAAGAAGCTGATATTGGGCTGGCGCGGACGCTTGAGCATCTCCTTGAACAGTTCCCGGCGCGCCTCCTCGGACAGCGCTTCCTCCTCCACATCCAGAAACTCCTCGGCGATGGCCGATTCAATGCCGTCGCGGTTAAGCACCTTGCGCAGCTCCATGGCCGTCTCGCCGGACTGGGAGCTGTGGGCTTCGTCCACGATCACCGCGAAGCGCTTGCCGCCGGTATTGAGTTCCACGGCCTCGCCCTTCTTCGCCAGGGTATCCATGGCCTGGGTGATGAAGGGGAACTTCTGGATGGTGGAGATGATGATGGGAACGCCGGAGGACAGCGCCTGGGCAAGCTGCTGGGTGTTCTCGTCGATCTTCTGCACCACCCCCTGCTTGTGCTCGAACTGATAGATGGTGTTCTGCAACTGCTGGTCCAGCACCCGGCGGTCGGTGATCACCACCACGGTATCGAAGACCTTGTTGTCCTCGGCATCGTGCAGGCTGGATAGCCGATGGGCCAGCCAGGCAATGGAGTTGGACTTGCCCGAGCCTGCCGAATGCTGCACCAGATAGTTGTGCCCCGGCCCCTGGGCGCGGGCGGAGTCGATCAGCTTGCGCACCGCGTCAAGCTGGTGGTAGCGAGGGAAGATCAGGGTTTCCTTCCGGTGGCGCTTGACGCCCTTTTTGGTGGTGACCTTGCTCTCGCTCACCTCTAGATGCAGGAAGCGGGCGAGGATGTCCATCAGGCTGTCGCGGGTCAGCACCTGCTCCCAGAGATACGCGGTACGGTAGCCGCCATCCTCGGCGGGCGGGTTGCCGGCGCCGAAGTGATGGCCGCGATTGAAGGGCAGAAAGCGGGTGTCGTCACCACTCAGGCGGGTGGTCATGAAGGCCTGGTCCGGGTCCACGGCGAAATGCACCAGCGCCCGCTCCTTGAAGCGGAAGATGGGCTCCGCCGGGTCGCGGTCGCGCCGGTACTGGCCCATGGCGTCGTCCACCGTCTGCCCGGTCATGGGGTTCTTCAGCTCCAGCGT